>SHLP01000082.1 GCA_004283055.1 Deltaproteobacteria bacterium | reverse complement strand
TTCCGCTGGGCCTTCGCAAACCAGGCTTCAGCCGAAGGCTCACTGAAACGCGGCAGGACGCGTCCGACACGGTTCACCGCTCGATACCAGAACGGCTGCGCAGCACGCGCCGTCGTGAACTGCTCCGCGCGGAGGGGCTTATGTCGCTCTGCTCCCATGAGCGGGAGATCTAGCACGTCAGCCAGCACCGGACGCTGACGCTGACACTGACGCTGGCACTGACGCTGGCACTGACACTGGCACTGGCACTGACACTGACACTGGCACTGGCACTGGCACTGGCACTGGGGGTGTCGCCGACGCCGTCATTGAGGTACAAGCCCAGCTATGCCTGGCTTCAAGCTCGCCGCTCTCTGGCTACTCGCGATCCTGATGGTCGCAGTTGGCGTTCTTCACTTCGTTCAGCCGAAGCCCTTCGTCCGAATCGTTCCGAAGTTTCTCCCGGCCCCGCTCGCGCTGGTCTACGTCAGTGGGTTTTTCGAAATCCTCGGCGGCATCGGTCTACTCATTCCGACCACGCGCGCCTGGGCGGCCTGGGGCCTCATCGCGCTCTACATCGCCGTGTTCCCGGCCAACATCTACATGCTCACCCACAATATCTCGCTGAACCCCAACAAACCCATTCCACGCTGGGCCCTTTGGGCACGCCTTCCCTTTCAGTTCGTGTTCATCGCCTGGGCATACTGGTTCACCGCGTGAGCGTCGCTGGTTTCTCGAGCTCCAACGACTGGACTCGATTGGCGAGCAAGCTCGGCCGTGGGGTGACTGCCGCTGGTGTCACTGCCTCCGTCGCGGCTGGCGCCGATATCGCGCTCGCCGGTATCGGGCTTTCGCTCCGTGCGTTCGTGAGCAGTATCGGGCTCGGGCTGGGGTTCGGCCTAGCGATCGGCGCAGTGTGGGCCGGGTTTGCGCACCTGCTGGCGCGAGCGCCTCGCTTCGCCTCATGGATCGTCTGGCCGGGGCTGGCTCTGTGGGCGTTCGCCGAGCTTGCCATCAGCCTCCGCGCCTTTGCGAACCTCGGCACCCGCTACAATGCGCTTGCGCTCGGCGCACTCCTCGCGTGCGCTCTTGCCGCGATCTCAACCGGACTTCTGTTGGTCCTGGTACAGCCCCCCCGCACGGGACCACCGCCGCTGATGCGTGCGCGCGCCTCGCTGCGATGGGTCGTCAGCCTCGGGCTCGTCGCCGGCGCCGTCGTGTTCGCCTACCTCGATCGAAGCCAGTTCCCCGGGCAGTACGCGAGCTTCCACATGGCGCTTCGAGGACTGACCTTGTTTTGCATCACCATCGTGGTCCTGCTGTCCGGGATCGTCTTCACCCCTCAGCGGCGCACCGCTAGCACCCTGGCCTTCGCGAGCATCGCGCTGCTCGTGTTTTTGCCCTTTCCATTGCTGCAGACCCCGTATCAGCCAGCGCTTGCAACGATGCTCAGTCGCCCGTTCGCCGCCCTGCCTCTTCGAACCATTCGCCTCCTTACGGACTTCGATGACGACGGTGTCTCGAGCGTGCTCGGAGGCGGCGACTGCGAACCCTTCGATGCGGAGGTGAGCCCCCAGAAGAGAGAGATTGCCGGGAACGGCAAGGACGACGATTGCTACGGGGGCGATGCGAACCCAGTCGTCGCGGCCGCACACCAGTCGGAGGTTCCCGTTCCTACCGAACCGTCGCCCCAGCACGTCGCGTTGATCACCATCGACACCGTACGTCCTGATCTGATGTCCATCTACGGCTATGAGCGAGACACGACACCCGAGCTCGCCCGCTGGTTTGCAGACGGAACGAAGTTCACCCTGGCTTATGCCGCAGGGGGATGGACGAGCATCGCGGTCCCGGCGATTCTGCGCGGCGTCAACCCGCGACGCCTGAAGTGGACGCGTATGTACGAGACCAACCGCTACAGGTGCCTGAAGGCGCCGCTTGGAGACCAACTGCGAGACGGAGAGACTCCGCGCGCGATGTTCTTGCTGCCGCTGAGCGACCCGCACTGGTCGTTGGCGACGTATCTGCGCCGGCGGGGAATGTTCACCGCGGCGGTGGTGGACGGCGGTTTCACGGAAATCCTATCCAAGAAGTGGGGCACCGCGGAGGGCTTCGACACCTTCGTCGAGATCAATTTGCTGGCCCGGCAGCTGCGGAACGATGCCCACACGGCGGACAAAGCCATCGAGATTCTGCGCAACCGCCCTCGGGGTAAGGCGTTTTTTCTTTGGGTGCATTTTTTCGGGCCGCACGCTCGAAGCACTCGGCACCCCGGCATTCCCCTCGCCGGTGATACCGAACGAGATCTCTACGAGGGAGAGATCGCCTACGCGGATCGGCAGGTCGGTCGCTTGCTGCGGGTCATCGACGAGCAAACGGACCGCCCCGTCACCGTGCTGCTGGCCTCGGACCACGGCGAACGCATCTACAACGCTCGTTCCAGAGGGCACGGAAGAGATCATACCGAGGACAACCTCAGGGTCCCGCTACTAGCCAAGGGGCCTGGCTTTCCGGCTGTCGAGATCGATGCGGTCGCGGGTGCGATCGATCTGTTTCCCACCATCTTGGACATCACCAACACACCTGGACCGCCGGGGCTCGATGGAACCTCGCTCCGTGCGATCGCGGCTTCCGCCGACGAACACCGAGACCGCGTACTTCTCGTCGACACCTTCATTTTCGACAAGAACGCGGGGGACACCGGCACTAAGTTCAAGCTCGATCTCGTCTCCGCCGTTTCCGATCCCTACAAGCTCACCATGAACCGGCTCGACAAGACGCTCGGGCTCTACGACGTACACGACCCTGCCGGGGCCCAGCGGAATCTGTTGGACACGCGGGAGGCCGATCCTCTCCAAGCCGCGCTGCGGCAGTACCTGGACGAAACAGGGGGTGCGCCACTGCTGGTCGACTAGCCCGGCCGTTTTTGAGCCCTCATTTCTTTCGGGGCTTTCGAAGGCGCTTGACCGTTGCAGCATTGAGCTCGGTAGAATGACCGCGTCTGGCGAGAATGAAATCTCCAGCGACTTGGACCACGCCGAAGGTTCCATCGCTGATCACTGGGTGAATGTGTTCGAGATCGCGTCCGCCGATGCTCTTTTGAAACAAGATGTATTCGGCATCCTGGATGCCCAGGTACCGAATCGTGTACGCATCGGGGCGGTTGGACACGTGGGACAACGTCTTTTCCGTCCCCCCGACTTTCGCCTCCGGCGGTATGAGGGCACACAGAGACATGAGGTCTTGGTACCGCTTGATATCTCTTTCCGTACGTTCGAACTTGAAAGCGGAGAACCCGCCGCGCGCTGTGTTTTGTTGAAGGATCGCGCCATGCTGATACGACGTAGCGGCCATCGCCAGCGCCAAGGCCAAGAGCCATGATCGGACGCGCGTTTCACCGTGTTGGTCTCCGAGGTACGTGGGCTCCTTGATCATCGTCAGAACGACGACGGAGGCGAGAAACATCTCGAGTGCCCAGTGCGTGGTGTATTGAAACCCGATGTTGTACAGGGCGGAACGCGTTGCCAACAAGGTCATCAGAAGCCCTGGCAGACAAAACACGAGCCCGATCGGCCGTCGAAACGGCAAGAATACAAACGGAACCATCACCTGCAGGAAGTACTTGATTTTCTCGGCGTCGAGCAGCGTGCCCAGGGTGTACCCCGGGTTGCCGAAAATCGTAACCAGCACGCCCCCAAAGCCCCCTGGTCCGCCTTCCGGAACCAATTTCTCGTAGTACCAGACGAAAGTCGACTTACCGTCACGGAACAACGGCATCACCCCCATCTTCATGATCACGAAATAGCCAAGGCCGATCAGCGACAGCGCCAAGCCGGCGCGAGGCCGGGTATTGGACAGCAGAAAATAGGCGCCCAGCACACAGACGGAGAGCGCGATGTCCTCGCGCACCGAGAGGCTCAAGAGCAGTGGAACGACCGCCCATCGGTACTTGCCGATGTCGACCAGATACGCGAGCCAAAACACGAACCCGATCCCTAGCGGAGGGTAGTGGAAGTCGTACAGGTTGCCTCCATGCAAAGGCGCGTAGAATACGTACATGGCTGCAATCGATGCCGCTTGGTAGGGCCCAAAGCGATTGCGGGCGAATAGGAAAAGCGGAACGACGGCCGCACCAATGAGCGTTGCTTGAATGACCAGCAAGGTTTCCGCACGCGGTGCCAGTGCGTAGATGGGCACGAGCACGTACGCGAAGAAAGTCGCGTGGTGTCCCAAATGCGTGCCCTCCGGACCGAAGATCGGAGACGCTTTCAGCAACTCCCCGCGCATGGCATTGAAGACGACGTTGTCCTCGATTGCCATGTCGTACGCGGATGTGCCTAGGTTCCAGTGGTTGCGCAGGGTGTAGAACGAAAAGTACGCTGCATAGACGAAGAACAGGCCGATCACGAGGACCCATGGGAGCCAAGCAGACCATCGGTCGAGCGCGTCTGCGGCCCATCGGCGCGCCGAGGCAATGGGCCCGAAAGCCGCACGGAACAGTGGCGGCTCGGCGAGCGACCGATAGAACAGCTTCTGCGCCGTAATGGCCGTGATGGCGGCGATGACCAGGAACTGGATGTCGCGGCCTTTCCAGATCTGCCACTGAAACAGCATGGGAACTGCGATCGACAGGCATAGCGGAGAGAGCTTCCAAGCGACCGACTCGATCCTGCTCGCAAGATCCAGGCGCTGCGCTCGGCGCCGCCACGAGTAGACGGCGATACCGATCATGGGAAAGGCGATTCCGACGCCAGCGAACAGGAGCAGCAGCTTTCGGGCGACGGGCTCGATTTCGTTGGATTGGATGTAGGCGAGCAGCTGATCGCGGAAGACCAGCTCCCAAATCGCGATCCCCACGCAGGCCCCAGCCCCGAGCAACAACCCAAATCCCCGGGCAAACGGAGCCAGTTGAGTGCCGCGGAGAGGTGATGCCACCCTCCCCTCAGATGCGTCCACTAGGGGTGCGGGCGTGTCCTCAAAAGCCTTCGACTCGTCTTCCACGCCGCGAGGTTAGCCATCTCGTCGGTCATGTCCAACTGGCTACTGAAATCGCCGGGCTTCCCAGAGGTTGCCGGTAGCCGAGGCACCCAGGAGTCGACGCAGGTCTTCGACGATGTCGGGATTGCTCGAGGCGATGTTCCGACTCTCCCGTGGGTCTGCGACCACATCATAGAGCTCGATGCGTTCCGACAAGGACTCGTAGATCAGCGCGTGTTTCTCCGTCCGTACGCTGCGTATGAAGAAATTCTTTCGGCCGCTCATCAGCTGGAACACCGAGCAAAAAATGGGACGGTCGGCCGGCGCCGTACCTGGCGCAAGCGCGGGGATGAACAGGCTTTGGCCATCGACGGGGAATCGATCCGCGGGCAGGGATAGGGCCTCGATCAGCGTGGGAACCAGGTCGGTGAGCGCCACGCGGCTCGAGATTCGCTGCGGCTCGAAACCAGGGATCCGAACGATGAGCGGGACCTGGACAGACTCCACGTAGCAGGTGCGAGAATGGATTGTCCCACCGTGTTCCTCGAACTCCTCGCCATGGTCTGCCGTGAGGATCACGATCGTGTCGTTCCACACCTCTGCCTGCTCGAGGTACGAGCCCAAGAACCGCAACATGTTGTCGAAGTTCGCGATGCAGCGGTCATACGCGGAGATGTCCCGCTGCAAGCTTGGAAAACTCGGCACTGATTTTCCTCGATGCGCTCGATACGGGTGATGCACGTCGTCAAAGTGCGCCGTGATGAAGAAGGGGCGGCCCGACCGCTTTGCGTCTTCGACCGCCGAGACGACATTGGAGATGATGTAGTCTCCGCTTTTCCAATCCGCGCCCTCTGGCACCGAGACGACCTGCTGAAAATCACGCTGCAGGCCCTTCAAATGCCGTACCACGTACCGATTCACCGCGAGCCTGGTGTCGTACCCCTCTTGGCCCAGCACCTCGGGGAGCATCTGCTCGCTTGAGATTGCCTCTGGATACCCCCCCTTCCATTGCATGGTGCTGGGTCTGCGACCGCTCAACATGCTGGGCATGCTGAGCGCGGTCGTCGACGACTGTGAGTACGCGCGGGTGAACAGCCATGCATCCTTGGCGAGCTCGTCGATATACGGCGAGGTCCGCTTGTTGTAGCCGTAGGCGCTCAGATGATCGGGGCGAAGCGAGTCGACGACGAGCAAGAGGACGTTGTAACGCTTCTTCTGCGACCCGGAGAGCTGTCCATAGTAAGGCGCCAGCTCAGGCAGGACTTGCGCAGCGGTCGCATCGAAACCATCACAATCTTCATCGATGCGATTGTTGGGAATTTCGGCCAGCGTCGGCGCGCGGCTCGCGTCAAACGCCGCGCAGTCACCCCCACCAAAGAGCGAAGAGACACCATCGCGGTCGACGTCGGTGATGCGCTGCAGCCACGCTGCCGCCGATGGCGTCACCCGCCCAGCCGCAATCGCGGCACTGGCTTGCGGCCAGATCTCGAAAAGCGCGATGCTGATCACGACTGCGACGACCAGCAGTCCAGTCCACGAGCGAACGAGGAGTGCCCCGGATCGCCCTCCTGGCTCGCGCCGCTTCCTAGCGAGTGTTTGCGTGAGCCGCCAAAGCAGACCCTCGGCGGCGAAGAACAACGCCAATGCAAACGGTGCCGCAAGGATACCTAGTTTCACACCGAACTCGGTGAACATGGGCACCAGCAAGAGCCCCGCCGGAACTGCGACGAACAGCACGTATCGGAGTAGCTGCGATCGGGGGCGTGGCAGCCCCCAGGAGCCATCCAATCTCTTACAGGCGCTCTCGAAGATCGGACGCACCATCGCCGAGACGACGAGCACGGTGATGAGCGCTCCCGCCGCACCCATGACCAAGACGGCGTCCCGCAGCGCTACTTCCTTGATGCGCTCCGACCGTTTGAGCAACGCCGCGAACCCCAAGAGCAGCGGCGTACTGACGACTACGGCGGAGGCGACCCAGGCATGGAAGGCGACGACCGGCCTTCGGTCTCCCTTCGCGTCGGAGCTCATTGCTGCCTGCCACCGCCTCCGCAAACCGCATCGCTTCACAATCGGTTCGACTAGGAAGAGCAGCGCTGCCTGTAGCAAACCCACGAATGCCCCGGTGACAGCCAGGGTCCCAGCGCCCAGGCCGGCCAAGAGCAGCGGGCTGTAGACGCTGCCGCGAGCGGCCCAGAGTCCGTCGAATGAGCCGATGATGAGCGCGGTCGTGGCTGCCAGAGTGACGTGCCGGAGCATGGTCGCCCGACGGCTGGATCCGTTGTCTTTCATGTGCTCGTCAGCTTCTTCGTGAAGGGGCGGCTGCGGCTTCCGTCGTCACCGAGGATGGGTCGCTCGGCGGAAGGTTCATCGTATCGGCTACCACGTAGAGCGGACGACGTTTGACCTCTTCGTAGATTCGGCCGATGTACTCACCGAGGACGCCCGTCATGATGAGCTGAGCCGATGCAGCCAAGGCCACTGCAATCATGATCGTCGCCCAGCCTGGAACAGTCTGCTCCGTGATCGCCGCGTACAGCGCCCACGCGGACGTCACAATCGCGACGAGGCCCGACAGCAGACCTAGCCAAGTTGCAACTCGAAGCGGAACGATCGAAAACGAGGTGATGCCATCGATCGCGAAGCGGATCATCTTGCGAAGCGGATACTTCGTCTCGCCGGCAAAACGCTCAGGACGCTCGTAGCGCACTGCGGTTTGCTTGAAGCCCACCCACGAGACCATGGCACGCACGAAGCGATGCTGCTCGCGCAGCGCGCGCATCGACAGGACCACGCTCCGACTCATCAGTCGAAAATCCCCCGCATCGAGAGGCATCTCGATTGGCATCAGAGCGCGCATGACGCGGTAGAAAGCGGCGGCGGTTGCCCGCTTGAAGACGCTCTCCCCGTGGCGAATCGATCGCTGCCCGTACACGACGTCATATCCCTCGCGCCACTTCTGAATCATCTCGGTGACCACCTCGGGTGGATCCTGAAGGTCTGCGTCCATGATGACGACGGCATCGCCCTCGGCGCGGTCCATGCCTGCAGTGATCGCAATCTGATGTCCGAAATTCCGCGAAAACGAGATTACCTTGTAGCGCGGCTCGGCCGAGGCCAGGTTGCCGAGCGCTGCTGACGTTCCGTCTTGGGAACCGTCATCCACGAAAAGCACCTCCCAGGTCTCATCAACTTCTGCCAAGAACGCCTTGAGCCGACGGTCGAGCTCCGCGATGATTTCTTCCTCGTTGTACACGGGGATGATGAGTGAGAGAGCAGGACGTTGCATGAGACGCTCCGAGCGTACAAGCGGCAGCGGGCCTTGTACAACGACGTCGTGTATAGTTCAACCTTCAGAGCCAGCGTGGAATTTGAGGAATACAAACAAAGCTACGTCGCGGAGGTCGAGCAATCGATCGACTTCGCCGGGCAGAGCCACGATTTCTTCATTCGGGTGAAGGCCGATGAGCTCGTCGCGTCGTGCGAGAGGCAGCTTGGCTCGCTCGAGGAGCGCCGCGTGCTCGACGTGGGGTGCGGCGTTGGGCTCATGTCGCGCTACGTCGACGAGCACTTCGGTCAGCTTCACGGGATCGACATCGCGCCCGGCGTGGTCGAGCGAGCGTCCGCGCAAGTCCCGGATGGGGAGTTTCAGCTCTACGACGGCATGAAAATCCCGTTCGAGGACGAGACCTTCGACGTGGCCTTCACGGTCTGCGTTTTGCACCACGTGCCCCCGGCCCAATGGGAATCGCTCGTCTCCGAAATGGCGCGCGTGCTCAAACCGGGCGGGCTTCTCTATATCTTCGAGCACAACCCCTACAACCCGCTCACGAGGCGGGCCGTCAACCACTGCCCATTCGACGCGGACGCAACGCTGCTCACACGCCGCCGTTCGAATGCGCTGCTGCGAAGCGCGGGGCTCGACGCTGCCGAAGAGCGCTATGTCCTCTTCTTTCCATGGGACGGCCCCGGGTTTCGAACGATTGAATCGGGCTTGCGCTGGCTTCCGCTCGGGGCGCAGTACTTCGTCTCCGGGCGCCGCGTTGCGTAGCTGAGAACAGCTTCAAGGTGCCAGCGGCGCCGGCTCGAAGAGGATTCGTCTTTGAAGCCGGGCGCGAATCGCTGGACCTGGCGCTCAGTCCGTTTGGACCCGAGCCAATCATCGCCGCATTGCTGTTCTACTCGAAGGCGGTCGTGTTCGTCATCCGAATCTCGAAGGCCTCGTCGACCTCGATCTTCTCCGTGCCCTCGGGCGTGCTCACCGAAAGCTTGTCGACGGCGGCGCCGGAAGCGGCGGCATCGGACTCGAGGGCATTCAAATTGAGAATGATTTCACCGTTCGCATTGGCCGACATCTGTTCGACGGAGATCGCGATGCCCTCATCCGGGAAGTCGACGGTCTGGGGGAGCGCGTTCTGCGTGACCGCGACTTTCAGCTTGATTTCGTCGCCTACGCGCTCGACCAGCGTGTACGTGTCGACCTGCTGAACCTTGAAGCCGTACAACTGAAGCTCCTTGCGAGCTTCCCAGCGCGCTCCGAGGCCCACGGCCTCTGCTGGCAGAACGACGCGGGACAGCGTGGTGCGAGCATTGACGATCATCATCAAGAGGCGCACCGGAATGTCCGGGCTCTTGGCTCGGTCGTTGAGCTCCGTAGCCAAAGTTACGCCGCGGTCGTTCATCTCGACCGTGCCGCCTACATCATCGAGAATGGCCGCACTCTGCTGCAGCTCCTTGGCGACCTTCGGATCGAGACCTTGCGGAATAGCCGCCTCCGCCCTCGTGATCTTGACTTCGAACTTCGCACCTCGATCGGTCGCCATCGCGGGTCCCGACACGATGTGAAGTCGGACGCCCGGCACCACCGAAAGCGCAGCGGACTCGGAGGTTTTGGCCAAGGTGGCCATCCCGAAGTCCATATTAGACTTGGTCGTGGTTCCTTCGTTGATTTTGTAGCGAAGCCGCGACTGTGGTTCGGCCCCCGCGTCGAGAAGAAGAACTGGATCGACTGGGGCATTGGCCGCTGTTGTCGACGACCCGTCTTTCTTGCAGCTCCACGAAACCAGCAACACGGACATCAAGATCAAACTACGTACGCGCATCTTGTTCATCGAATCCCCTTTCGGACGCCAGCCTCTAACGGCCCGAGCGCGCTCTTAGTCCCTGAGATGATCCGATGCAACCGCACTCGGCTGCGAGGCGAGCGCACGTCGTCGCACGTGTTTGCGGACCCACGCACGGGCGATCACGAAGGGAATGATGAACAGCACGTGCCGAATCCGTATTCCGCTCTGCTCCGCCCCATACACTGGACGCACCGAGACCTCTCGCACGCGTAGCTTGCAGAGCGTCAATGCGCTGAGCAGGTCGTTCGGGTAACCGTATCCCCTCCACAGCCCATCCCAATCGAGCACCTGTAGCGTAAGTCGATTCATCGCCGCGTAGCCGCACTGCGAATCCTCGACCTCGACACCAAGGGCGCGTCTGGTGAGCAGCGAGAAGAAATGGTTCCCGAGCCAGCGGTGCCAGGGCATCGTATCTCGTGCGTTCGGCCAGCCGAGGCGGCTGCCGTGTGCGTAGTCCGCCTCGCCGGCGATCAAAGGCGCCAACAAGGCGGGCAGATCCTTCGGGTCCATTTGCCCGTCTGCCGCCATCACAGCAGTGAAGTCGGCGCCAAGCGCGAGTGCCGTCCTGCAACCCGTCGCGATCGCCGCTCCCACGCCCTGATTGGTCGCGTGCTCCACGAGCTCGACGGGTCGGGGGAACCGCTGGACGATCTTGGAAGTAGCGTCGAGGCTGGCGTCGTCGACCGCGATGATGTGATCCACAAAGCTCGGAATTCCGTCGAGCGCGGCAGCGATCAGCTTCGCTTCATTGTAAGCCGGCATCACGACGGCTATTCGCTTACCGGCGAGCATCAGTTCTAACTCGAAGGCAATGGGACTCCCACATCGAGCGACTGGCTATCGCCTGCCGCCACCCAGGTCAAGCGCTTGCCGCACGCAGAGGCACCGCGTAACACCTAGGCGAATGGCTGAAGTCCTCTTTGTGTCCAAGCCGGTCGCCCCCCCTTGGAACGACAGCAGCAAGAACCTGGTCCGCGACATCTCGGGTCACCTCCGGCGTCACTCTCCCGTCTTGATGGGGCGAGCTGGTCAACCGAACCCGATCGAGCAGGGGCGCCTCGAACCGGTCTATGGCGCCCCGTCCTCCGGCGGCTTTGCGCCTAGCGCCCGAGAAAACCTAGGTGTTCTGCGTCGCCTCCTCTTGGGGCGTTCAGTGGATCTTTGGCATTTCTTTTTTGCGCCCAACCCAAAGAGCTCGGCCGCCGGCCGCCTCGCTGCTGCGGCCCGAAGAGTACCGAGCGTCCAGACCGTGTGCAGTGTTCCGGCCGAGGGGGTCGCCGTCAGGAAGCTTCTCTTTGCAGACGCTACGGTCGCGCTGTCACGGTTCGCGTACGAGCGATTCGTGGAGGGAGGGGTCAGCGAACACGCTCTGCGGGTCATTCCGCCGTCCGTTCCGCTTCTTGCTCAGCCGACTCCGCAACAACGCGCGCAGCTTCGCAAGGAGCACGCACTTCCCGAGGCCGCAGCCATCTGGATTTACCCGGGGGATTTGGAATTCGGTGGCGGCGCCGAGATCGCCTTGGAAGGCTTTGCTGCATGGTCGCGACCCGACTCGATTCTCCTGATGGCCTGCCGTCGAAAAACGAAACAAGCAGACGAAGCGCTCTCACGGCTTCGAGCGAAAACAAGGCACTGGGGTCTCGATGCGCAGGTTTTGTGGCTCGGTGAAACCCCAAAGATTCACGAGCTCCTGGCCCTCAGCGATTTCGTCGTGATGGTCAACCCCGCGGCTTACGCCAAGATGGACTACCCGCTCGTGGCCCTCGAATCGATGTGCCTCGCACGCCCCGTGCTGGTCGCAAGGGGTACTCCTTCCGCCGAGCTCGCCGAGGGCGGCGGCGCCGTCGCAGTCGAGACGAACGGCGAAGCCCTGGCCGAGGCGGTGGAGCGTCTCTGCGGCGACCGGACGGCCATGGACGCACTCGGACGCACGGCGCGCGCTCTGGTAGAATCGAAGTTCTCACCCCGAGCAGTCGCAGAAGCATACGAAGTGCTCTATGAGGAGCTCCATGGGTGAGCGAACCGAGCAGCAGGCGCGCCAGTACTACGACGATTTCAGTCACTCGTACGAACGAGAGCGAGGTCACGGCTACCATCGGATGATCGACGAGCTGGAGCTCGAGGTCACTTTGCCCTTCGCCCGAGGCGCGCGCGTGCTGGAGCTCGGCTGCGGGACGGGTTTGATCCTCGCCCGCGTCGCGGAGGTGGCAGAAGAGGCGGTCGGGATCGACCTGTCCGAGGGGATGGCGCAACACGCCCGCGAGCGGGGCCTCGACGTGCAGATTGGAAGCGTCACCGACCTGCCCTTCGAGGATGACGAATTCGATCTCACCTACAGCTTCAAAGTGCTCGCGCACGTCCCCGACATCGACGCCGCGCTCCGAGAGGCCGCGCGAGTCACGAGGCCAGGCGGGCATCTCCTGCTCGAGTTCTACAATCCGTGGAGTCTTCGCTATCTCGCGAAAAGGGTCGCAGGTCCTCAGCCGATCGCTGACAACCGAACCGAGGCGGACATCCCGACCCGCTGGGACTCACCGCGGGCCATCGAAAAGCTCCTGCCTCCCAACCTCGAGCTCGTCGACTTCTACGGTGTTCGCGTGCTCACTCCCGCTGCGAGCGCGCACCGCATCCCGTGGGTCGCCCCGACCTTGCGCCGGGCCGAGCACCGCGCCGCGCGCTCGTCGCTTCGCTACTTCGGCGGATTCCTAGTCGCGGTCTTGCGCAAGTCCGATCGAAACGGCTAAACGCCGAAGCGCTCGTTGTACGTCTTGAGCGTCTCGCGCACCCGCTCGTCGGTGAGCCCGAAGTCCTCGATGGCGTACTCGTGCTCGCCCTCCTGCGAGGTCGGCTTCTCGGCAATGCGTTCCTCGAGGAGCCCCGCGATCTCCTCGTTGAGCTCGAGGTCGAAGTGCGCGTAGATGTCCTTCAGGACGGTCATCGGGCTGGCCATGAGGTCGCGAAGCCGGACGTCGTAGAGCTGCGACTCCGGGATCTTCTTGCGTGACTCCATGGCTCTTTCCAACCCAATCCGGGTGTATTCGAGCCAAAATTCGCCGAGCTCGTGGACATCGAGGCTGCGCTTCAATTTCGATCCCATCTTGGCCGACAAGCTGCAGTGCGAGGCAAGGGCCTTGGTGATGTCGCGGTGGGTGAAGATGATCTGCGCGTCCGGATAGACCGCCATGAGCGCGTCGAGGTTCCAGATGTGCCAGGGGCACTTCAGGACCCAGCGCTTCGCGGAGCGCTGCGCGTTGAGGATCTTGAGCTGCAGCTTGGAGAACTCGTACGGCTCGGTCATGTCCCAGTCGAGCATCGCATTCGCGTAGCTGTAGGCTGCGAAGCCCACCCAGAACGTCAGCACCGCCATGTCGTTCTCGAGCAGAAAGAAGTCCTCTTCGTACGAGTCTGCGGTGACGTTGTGGGCGACGCCCTGGTCGGGGATCGCGGCCTGATTGAAGTTGAAGGTGAACTTGGCCTGCGCGCGACGCCAGGCCACGTCGCCGAGCGGGTCCCCCAATCGGCCCATCGGATAAGCGAGCTCCCAGGCTCGAGCCACGCGGTTGTTGGGGTCGGCGGCGAGCACGTTGTGAAGGAACGTGGTGCCCGTCCGGAAAAAGCCGGTGATCACAACCGGGCGCTCGATGTCGACTTCGTCGAGCTCCGGATGACGCTTCGCGAAGTCGACGACGCGAAGTCGGTTCCCGAGGTGCCAGTTGAGGACGTAGCGCGCGCCAAAGAGACCGGTCGTATTCAGATTGGCGTCGTTGACGCCGTCCACGGCCGCATCGAGCCGCGCCCTGAACCCGCCATTGCCCCAGTCGTCTAGCCCGGTCACCCGCTCCGCCATCTTCATGACCCGCTCCGAATCGATCGGGATCATCTTCTTGCTGAGCCCGTCGAGCTTGTTCACCAGCGAAAACGGAAGGCCGGGCTTCAGGTCGTCCGGGGTCTGACTCATCGTGGCATGAGTAAAGCCTGAGCGGCCGAAGTGTCAAAGGAGCATGCTCCGAGAGAGCTGAGCGGTCGAAATCGAGCACTGAGCGGTCGTCAGCTCGTTGCGGGCAGTCGCTCGCGCCCCTTGGCCGTTTCGTGTCAGGCTACCCGCGAAATGAGGTTTGCCGTCTTTGCCGTTGGAAGCGCGATGACGATCGCCGGGTTCGTGCTGGCGGCCATGGGCTACGCATCCGACCCGCGAGCCGGATGGCTCATCGCCCTGATCGTCGGGGGCCAAGCTCTGAGCCTAGCCAGCATGTCGTTCGCGCCTCGGGAAAGACCAGGCCACAGCGCGGCGACAGAGGTAGCAGAGCCGGTGGGCGCTCGGCGCCGGCACCTCGGGTTGGCGCTGCTCATCGCGCACGTTGGGCTCTACGCGCTCGTTTGGTTTGCCGCGGTGCTCTCCTACGCGAAGGCAAGCGCGGAGGCCCCCCTACCTTCGGTTTTCGGTTTGACGTTCGCGCAGCAGGGCCCTGCGTTCGTTTGGGGGGTGGTCGCCGCAGAGCTTTGCTTCGCCTCGGCCGTGTACGCGCTCGGCCCGCAGTGGCGTCACCGGCTCAAACAACTGTTTCGCTATCAACCCAGCAGCACGCCCGCTGTGGCCGAAGCTCCGGACACGCCGCCGAGCTTTCGGTATCGCCTCGGCCTCGCCGTGTTCATCGTCGGCAACCTGCTTGCGGTCGTGGCGCTCCTGCTCCCCGTCCTCGGCTTTGCCAAAGGCGCAATGGTAGGCGTGATCGCCGTGATGCTCGGCGCGAGCGAGGTGATTAGCCTCGCCAGCATCTTTTTCCTCGGGAAAGAAGGCTTCAAGGAGCTCAAGTCCAAGCTCTTCGGACTGTTCAAGCGCGTCCCGTCGGGCGAGCCGATTTCACGCCGGCGCCACCGTCTCGGCTGCGCTCTTTTGGCGCTCAACGTGCTTCTGCAATTTGCAGCGCTCGTCTTTCCGATCGCCTCCCACTACGGCATCGCGACCGACGGAACCTTTCCCGAGGTTCTGGGCCTAGGCCGCGACGAGCAGCTGCAGTGGTTCGTGGGCCTCCTCGCCGCCGCAGAGGTTTTCTTCTTCGCCGGAGTCTACGCCTTGGGCGCGGACTGGTGGGCACGATTCCGCGCGCTCTTCAGAAGCTGACGTTGGCGCCGAGGTTGATGGCGATCTCGTTGATCTTGCCGTTCGCGCCCGTCGCCGTGATCGACGACGGGTCGTACTGAGCGGGGTACAGAACGCCCAAGGCCTGCCCGCGACCATGCGAGTACCGAAAGCCGATAGCGATCGCAAATCCGCCGCCCTTCCCCTCGTCGGCATCGGGTCGACCGGGGTGGACCTCTCGGTTGGAAAACAAAAAGCCCAAATGCGCACCGTAGAAATTGATGTCACTCGTCGCGAAAGGGGCCACCTCGAGCCTGTCGATGGGGCTCAGATCGGTGAAGAGCCCTAGGCCGAGATTGACGAATTTCGTCAATCGAAACGCGCTTCCGATCCGGCCGTTGACGACCGGCTGCAGATCGATGCCGAGATCAGGCGTGCGTAGCCGCCACTGGATGATGAGATCGGCCTCGATCCAGCCCCAGTTCCCAACGTACGCGATGCCAAAGCGAAAGTTGCCCGGCTCGACGCCCCACCAGCCACCGCTTGCCCCTCGGGACTCCGCGCCCCCTGCGGCTTGAGCGTTGGGGTCGTCGGCGGGCAGCGCGGTGCCCACCGGCGGGCTCTGAGCAAAGTCGTTGGCGAACCGATTGAGGATCACGAACGCAAACGAGGGCGATGCGACCGAGAACCCGACTCGAACTTCCGGAATCGGAACCCATTGGATGCCGGCTTTGAGCTGCAAGCCAAAACCGGTATCGGTCGTCAGTGCGCTGCCCGTCGCAAAGCCCGCCTCTCCCCCATCATAGAAGATCGCTCGAGTCGAATCGACACGCGCCGTGGCAACGACGATGTCAAACGCACCACCAACCAGCACCTGCTGCTTGTTGCCAAACGTGCCGGCCAAGCCACCACTGATGTGAAAGAAGTCTATCTTGGAATTCTGGCCGCCGACCGACGTCGCCTCGGGCGTGATCCCGGGCGCGGTCGTAACCTGCTCGGTGACAAACGAACGGCGAATGGAGCTGTTGAAGAGACCCACGCCGAGCTTCAGGTTCTCTCTGAGCTTCAGGGTGAAGGTGATCGCTTGAGGGACAACCGTGAAGTTCACCGTTTTGCCCTCACTCACGGCCCGAGGATCGGTGTCGATCGTCAGGAGGCCGGGGACCTTGAAGACCTGGATTTGCATCGTGATCCCGGTGAGCTCGAGGGAGGCCTTGTTGATCCGCGCAATCCCGGCGGGATTGTACCAAAGTGCCGCGCCGGTATAGGTCGTTGCGACCACGGCGCCGCCGGTGAGCGTGACGTCGAGCCCGGCATTGACCTCGTCGCTGTTGCCAGCCCGAGCCGTCGTAGTGATCAGCAATATGACGACCAGTGAAACGAGACCGGCGCGATGCATGCCGGGATACTAGTCGAAAAACGGACGGCCGTAGATGCAAAATTTGCGTTTCCAATTTGCCGTTCGTCGGTGTAGGGATGCCGCAAGAATCATGAACCATCGCTACCTGCGCACGTTTCTCTTGGTCGGCCTCGGGCTGGTTCTCGTCAGTTGCTCCATCACCCGCGTCAAGTGGCGCATCAAGTGGAACAAAGGAATGGAAGAGAGCAAGGCGGCCTTCATGGAGGCCCCGCTCCCCGTCGAGAAAGAGCGCCAACCCAACATCATCATC
>SHLP01000002.1 GCA_004283055.1 Deltaproteobacteria bacterium | reverse complement strand
AAGAAGCGCGCCACGAAGAAGCGAGCGACCAAGAAGCGCGCCACGAAGCGGCGTGCAACCAAGAAGCGCACGGCTCGCAAGAAGAAATAACCTTCTAGGCGGTAGACCTCCGGGTCCACCGGGGGGTCACCTTTGGTGGCCCCTGGCCTAAGGCCCTGTGTATTCCGGGCCTTCGCGCAGTCTGTCGTGGCGATCCCTCTTTCTTAATCAGGGGGGTGTTCGTCCGCTGGCGCCCTGGCTCACGGCCGGGGCGTTAGCTATTTAAGTCGCTTGTTTCCGCTCGTTTTCGAGGAGCTGTTTCAGTCGTTCGGCTTCAATGCGCACGGCGATTACCTTCTCGCGCCCAAGGGTGACCGAGCCGACCGGGCTGCCTCTGCGTTTGTGCACAAAGCGTCGAGGCGTGTACAGCACGTCGACGATCGCCTCTCCGCGTAGATCGCTGAAATGAGCCGCGAGCGTCGCTGCGTCTACGAGGGTCTCGGATGAGCAAGACTGTCCCTTGCTTAGAGGAACGACGACATGGGCTCCTGTCACGCCCCTAGCATGCAGCCAGAGATCGTGAGGCCGCGCGATCCGAAGCGTGAGGCGGTCGTTGTCGGCAGCGCCTCGCCCAACCAGGACGACAGACGCATCGCTGCTACGGAACTCCCTGTACGGGAGGCGTGCGCCCGCTTGTCGACGTCTGCGCTCCCGTTCCTTTGGGGCCGTCGTTGAAATGCCCAGCGCCTGGAGTCTCGCTCTGAGCTCCTCGGTGGAGCAGCCCGTAAGCTCGTCTTGGACTCGTCGGAGCTCTGCCATCTCGTCTTCTACCGAGTCCAAGCGAAGCGGCGCCACGTCCAAGCCTCTCTTCAGGCGTTTCGCTTTTTTGAATAGCTGCTGAGCCGTCTCGGCCGGACTCTTGGGCGGCTCGAGCTCGATCCGGATCGGCTGCGGCTCGGCCTCCCAGCTCTCTGTCTCGAAAAAGCTTGAATTCGGGGGAATCTCCGAGAGATGCGCGAGAATCAGGCTCGCTCTCTGGTGCAGCTCGTCCGCCGTGGTTGCCCGTCGGAGGTCCTCGAGGATCGCATCCCGCTTCTTCTCCAGCCGTTTCAGGTGCCGCTGCAGAAGTCTTTCGAGCTGCTGCCGCCTGAGCCGTCGATGGGCGTCGAGCGCCTCCGTTCCCGAGGTGAGTAGCGCCTCGCGGTCCAGTGATTCGAGATGACCGTCTTCGACGGGGGCTGCGGTCGGCGCTCCCGGCGAGCGAACGACCACGGTTCCGTCGGTCTCGCAGAGCCACCAGGCGCCGTACGGCTTGCTCGGTGCAGCGATCAGATAGCGGGTCTTGCCCGATCGAGTCAGAGACACACGCGCTGCCCGTCGGCTCGTTTCTACGGACTCTATCCGAGCTCCTTCGAGGTGTCGGCGGAGCTGGGTGAGGGCGGGGCTGGCGCTCGCGCCGCGCGGCCGGTCGTCGATCAGGCCGAGCCTGAGAGCTCCGGGCAGCGTGACCAGTACCAGGACTTCGTTTCTGCCTTCGGCTCGAACCGAAAGACTGAGGAGGCCTGGCTCTGGTTGGTCAATGCGCGCGACCTTCGCATTCCACGGGCTCACTCTCGGCCTTCAGACAAGGCCTGGAGCAAGCGCGCTTCTCGAAAAGACTGGGGCGAGTCGATGGTGACATACGCGCGCGATGCGCCTGCCCCTCGGAGCTTGTCGCAAACATCGAGAAGCTGCGCGTGTGAGAACGAGCGCCGCAGGCCTTCGGCGAGCAAGGTCGCATAGATCAGGTCGACGCTCGGCGCCGGATGTTCGATGGCGTCGATGCCGCCGAGTATGCCAAGCGAGCGTGCCATGGATTGCACGGCCTCGGGCTCCCAGAGGCCCGTGGGCTTCCAGACGACGAGGCGACCTTCTCTGGGTGGAATACGCGCGAAAAAGTCCCGAAGCCGCTGTCGATCTCGCGCCCCGGTAGTGACCACGGCGCTCGTGGCGACTACGACCATCGAGGCCTGCAGTGCATCAGCCGCATCGGAGAGCCAGAGGATGCCGGCATCGAGCTCCTTGCTCGGGCGCAGCGGCCCTCCGCGGCCTTGCCAGCAGAGATCGGGCGCACGCAGCGCAAGCTCGAACCCATCGGGAAGCCTCTTGCGCCAACCGGCAAGTGTGCCCGGCTTTGGCAAAGGGGCCCGGGGGGCAAGCTCGGCAAAGCGAAGCTCGGCGCAGTACTTGGGCCCCGGGGGCCGTTCCAATAAAGTGCCTGCCAGTAGCCGCATCCGCCAGAGCGTAGCCGCAGCGTCGAGACAAGCAAAGTCGGTTTACCTGCGGGAATTGCCAAGCAGAGCACCGATTGACTAGGGGTGATTCGATGGCCTACAACTGCGCGTAGGATTGGCGGCTGCCGGGGTCGGGCCAAGAGGGGAACGAGGGCATGGAGCAAGCTCGCAATTACGTCTGCACGGAGTGCGCAAGCGCGGTTCCGTCCGGGCACAAGTTCTGCGGGGCCTGTGGCGCCGGCGTCCCCATCGAAGCGCAAACACTCGAGACCAAATTCTTCGGCGCTCTGCAGATGCCGGGGAAGGCCCGCCTCATCGTCGTTCGCGGCGACGAGGCGATGGGCGAAGGGCTGAGCTATCTGCTGCAAGCGACCGAGCACATCGCAGGCCGAGAGGCCGATCAGATTCCGTTCCCAAGCGACACCTGGCTCAGTCCTCGCCACGCCAATTTCCTGTACCGAGGCGAGAAGCTCGTGGTCCGGGACGAGGGGAGCTTGAACGGCGTCTACATTAGGGTCCGAGGGGCTGCCCCGATCAAGGTCGGCGGTCACTTCCTTTGCGGTCAACAGGTCTTCCGGGTCGACGCGACGCCCAAAGACACATCCGGCCCGGAAGCCGATCAAACCTATTTCTATTCCTCTCCTAGGCGACCCAGTGCCTTCCGTGTAACTCAGATCCTCGAAGGGGGCATGGACGGGATCGTCTGCTGCGCGCACGAGCATACGTTGCAAATCGGTCGCGAGGAATGCGACATCAACTTCCCGGACGACTTCTACATGTCGCCCAAGCACGCCCGAGTCGAGATGTCCGGGGAATCCCTCGAGCTCATCGATGAGAGCTCTCAAAATGGGACCTACGTTCGCATCAGG
The DNA here is from genome assembly GCA_004283055.1 of Deltaproteobacteria bacterium. Lineage (GTDB taxonomy): Bacteria > Myxococcota_A > Polyangia > Polyangiales > Houyiibacteriaceae > SG8-38. The sequence continues at coordinate 105,092 of SHLP01000002.1, read as the reverse complement.
GGCGAGAGGGAGCTGAGCCATGGAGACTACCTGTTTCTGGGTAGGAATCTGCTCCGAGTGGAGGTGACGGCGTGATTGTCTGTTCCCGCTGTAGCAAGGACAACCAGGACCACTACAAGTTCTGTCTTGGATGTGGTGCAGAGCTTCCGCGTACATCGGGCAAGCCGCACTCGCTATCGACCGATGCGCCTCCGGGCGGCTCGTCCGGGTCGGGCCGAGCTGCGAGCTCGCCGCGGTCGCGAGCCGGGCAGGCCGAAGCGTTTGCATCGGCGCCCGAGATGGAGCCGGGACCGCCGCCCGCGGAGGCCGACGGGCCCGAGCCAGCCGACGAGCCGCGATGGGACTCCTTGCCCGCAGAGCTCGCGCCTCTAGCGGAACAGACGTCGCCCTGTCCTCATTGTGGTGCGGGTGTTCCCGCAAACTTCCGGTTCTGTCACGTGTGCGGACAGGACCTGCACGACGAAGCCGGCAGTGAGGCTCCCGCTGCCGCGCCCGCGGAGAGGGTCTCGGCTCCAGCCGTTGCCGAAGCGCCCAAACCAGGCGGCACCCGTGCGCGCCTGATTTTGATTCAACCAGACGGCTCCGAAGGCGAAATGTTTCCTCTGTCCGCAGGGCCGACTCTGATCGGGCGGAGCAGCGGTGGCATCTTCGCCAACGATGCATACCTCTCGCCCGAGCACGCAGAATTTCGCTTTGAAGGCGATCAGCTCGTCGTCAAAGACATGGAAAGCCTCAACGGAGTGTACATCCGCATCGAACACGACGTGCCCATCGAGCTCTTCGACGGAAGCATCTTTCGCGTCGGACAGGAGATTCTGAGGTTCGACGCGCCAAGCGCGCCGGAGCCGGCGGCGGATGGCACGCAGCACATGGGCAGCCCACACCGCGGGTACCTGGGCCGCATCTCACTTCTCATCGGCCGGGAGACCACCGGCAACAGCTATCCCATCCCGCCTCAGGGGATTCACCTGGGCCGCGAGCGCGGGGACGTGGTGTTTCCCGAGGACGGCTATGTCTCCGGCCTGCATTGCCGGATCCATTCCGAGGTTGGCCACCTGTTCCTCACGGACATCGGCAGCTCGAACGGCACTTTCGTTCGAGTTTCGAACGAGTCGTACGTCCCCCAGGGCACCTTCGTCTTGATGGGTCAGCAGCTGTTCCGCGCCGAGTACTAGGGTCGGCTCCGGCCGAGTCCGAGCCTCGCGGTCAAGAAGTCCTCGATGTGCTCGCCGAGCAGATCGGGCTGCTCCACGGGCGCTGCGTGACTCGCCCCTTCGATCACCTCGAGCACCGCGTTCGGTATCGCGCCAGCCATCTCCTCCGCAAGCGACATGGGCGTAAACGTGTCGTGCTCCGCGGCGACGACCAGAGTCGGGACGTCGACATCGGCGAGGAAGCCACGCGCGTCGTGCCGGCCTGCGTGCTCCAGCATGGGCAGGAACACCTCTGGATTCATCAGCGCAGCGTGCTCCCAATAGCGATGGAAGTCCTCCTCTTGGATCCGTTCGGCGTCCAGCTCGCGACCGGCACAGGCGACGCGGAACGCCATCGCGGCCGGAACGCGCCCCCAGACCGCACGGGCAATGCCAGGAAACATTCGCATCCCTCGCATGAGGCCTGGCAAGAGCTGGTCCAAGAGGTCAGTGCCGTGAAACGTCGTGGTAATGCGTCCGAAGGTCCCGCACATCAGAACCAGCGCGGCGACGCCGTTTGGATTCTGCCGGTAGAACTCGAGGGCGACCTGAACCCCCATCGAATGCGCGATAATCACCGGGCGCGTGGCGTCCAGCTCATCACAGACGCGCTTCAGATCGTCTGCGAGATCCTCGATCGACAATCGCGCGAAGTCCTCAGGAGGCCCGCTTCGCCCATGGCCCCGAAAATGCCAGTGGATCACACGGTGATGCCGAGCGAGCCGTGGGGCGAGATATCGCCATGCAAACCCGTCACAGCCTATTCCATCGGTCAGGATGACGGGAGGCTCGCCTTCGCCGAGCAGCTCATAGAAAAGGCGGGTCCCATCCGCTGCTTGGACAAAGCCTTCGCGCTCGTACTCCACGCGGTTGGAGCTTACTTCTTCGCGTCGGTGTCCGGACTGTCCGGGATGTCGTTCACGGAGGGCAACTTGCGAATTTCCGGAAGGGCGATCTTCACGCAGCGTTGGACGATCCACGAGAGGGAGCGATCCAACCTTGCCGATTCGTGCTTGATGTCGTGTAGCATTGACTCCGGGAAGTAGAGGCTTTGCTTGCGCTTATCGGTGGTAGACATCGTGAAGAATCCTCCATGCGGACGCTGTACCATCTGGCGCACCAGCCCCGCTCAAGTATCTGGTGGTCCTACCCAGGGATAGAAGCAGTGTCAATGATAAAGGTCTGAAGCCCATGTTCCGTCAGAAAACCGGCCGCAAAAGACTACGCTTGGTCGTCGTTCCCATCGTTGCGTTGGCTCTCGTTGCGGTGATGTCATCCGAGGCGCCTGCGCGGCGCAGTCCATTTGAGCCGCTGTCGATTTTCGCGCGAGCCCTCGCGTACGTCGAAGTGAGCTACGTGGAGCCTATCGATCAAGAAGCATTGGTCTACGGTGCGATTCGGGGGTTGGCTGATTCCCTCGATCCACACAGCGTCTTTTTGGACCCGAACGAGTACCAAGTACTTCGAAGCGACGCCGAGGGACGCTTCGCAGGCGTCGGGGTCGAAGTCTCGATGCGTGATGGTTGGCTTACGGTTCTCTCGGTGTTCGACGGGGGGCCGGCCGCGAGGGCAGGGCTCCGACCCGGCGACCGATTTCTGAGCATCGACGGAGAGGACGCCCGCGATGTGCGAATGTACGAGGCAGTTCGCCGGATCCGCGGGGAGCCAGGGACCCCCGTCACCGTAAGCATCCGTCGAGAAGGGCAGGAAAAAGCGCTAGAGCGCACTCTCACCAGGGCCTTCATCGAGGTCGATCCCATTGAAATGCAGGTGCTGGAAGACGGCGTGGTGTATGTGCGCATCAAGGCATTTCAAGACGACACCACGCGCCAGCTCAGCGACGCGCTCGACGAGGCCGTCGTGCGGCTTCGTAAGCAGGGCGGCGTCAGGGGGCTGCTGCTCGACCTCCGCGACAACGGGGGCGGCCTGCTGCACGAAGCGGTCGGCGTTGCCGACGAGTTCCTCTCCTCGGGGGTGATCGTAAGCACGCGTGGCCGAGGCGGCGAGATGATCAGTCAATACTCCGCGCGTCGCGCGGGCACCCGACCTCAATGGCCCTTGGTGGTTTTGATCAACGAGAACACGGCGAGCGCCTCGGAGATCGTTGCCGGTGCACTACGAGACCAACGCCGCGCCGTTCTCGTCGGGGTTCGATCGTTTGGCAAAGGCAGCGTGCAGAACGTCTTCGAGCTTCCTGGCGGAAGTGCGCTGAAGTTGACGACATACCGGTATTTCGCTCCGTCGGGAAGCTCCATCCAGGCCGAAGGCATCTCTCCCGACCTCGTCGCGGAACAACCCCGCCGCCCCGACGAGCCGGAGCCAGTGCGCGAGGAGGAGCTCGAGGGGCATCTTCGGGCCCAGCCGGCGGGGGTTCGGGGAAAGCGGAAGCGGGTTGTCCGCAGCCAGCCGGCCCCGCGATCGGCCGGACCGAGTCCCAAGATCTTCGCCGATGATCCCCAGGGGCAGCGGGCGTACGCCGCGCTGAAGGAGCGAATGGGGCGGTAGGGACGGGCTGGTGGCGGGGACGGTGACAGCGGCAGTGGCAGTGGCAGTGGCAGTGGCAGTGACAGCGGCAGTGGCAGTGACAGCGCCAGCGCCAGCGCCAGCGTCAGTGGCAGCGCCAGTGCCAGTGCCAGTGTCAGCGCCAGTGTCAGTGCCAGCGCCGGTGTGACCTGCTTTGGTGACTCTACTTGGTCATCGTGATCTCCTTTTTGCGAGTGCGCCGGGTCCTTGGGGTGAACCCGACCCACTCGCAAAAAGGAGATCACTCATGGGACTTATCATTCAGCAACGGGCGCTTCAGGCGGCAGGCGGGCTGCGGGAGGTGCTTCCGGTCGTTCGGAAGCGGGATCGGTCGCTCTTCGATCAGATCCATCGGGCTATGAACAGCGTCGTGCTCAATATCGCCGAAGCGGATGGGAACGACGCCGGGACCGCGAGAGCTCGCTTCGCGTCGGCGTGCGGGTCCGCCAAGGAAGTTCGTGCAGGGCTTCAGCTCGCGATCGCGTACGGTTACGTTCCGGGCACGAAGGTGGCAGCGGTAGACATCGCGCTCGCGGAAGCACCCTTACGCCTCGCTCGTCGCCATGAATGTCCATGTATCGAGGGGCTCGGAAAAAGGCGCGATATGGGGCGGAGTCGACGTCGCAAGTGCCAATCTGCAAAACAGCAACCACCACAGATTGGCGCGCGCGTCGAGGCGAGGCTTGCGTGGTCAAAGCTCCCAAGTGCGTCCGAACACAAATGCAAGCCGAGCCGTTCGGCGCAGCCCCGTGTCGCGCCTTTTTCCGAGCCCCGGTACGTCAGTGCCAGCGTCATTGCCAGTGCCAGTGCCAGTGCCAGTGCCAGTGCCAGCGCCAGTGTCAGCGCCAGTGTCAGCGTTCAGCGCTCAGCGTTCAGCGATTCGGCGTCTTGCGCCGCAGCAGGGAAAAAGTGACTCCTGGGGTTTCGCCTCGCCGGCTCTCTACCTCTTCGAATGCCGACAGATCCTCCGGGAAATACACATCGCCTTCGACGTCCTCGTCGACCTTCGTGAGATGGAGCTCGGTCACCATCGGCAAGGCCTCTGCGTAGAGACTGGCGCCGCCGATGATGAAGGGGCAGGGGTCGGTGGTTCGGGCTAGGGCGATGGCTTCGTCGAGGCTCTCGGCCCGCTCGCAGCCCAGGAGCTCCAGTGCTGGCTGCCGCGTGACGACGATGTTCCGGCGCTTGGGCAGCGGGCGGCCGATCGAATCGTGGGTCCTGCGGCCCATGATGATCGCGTGCCCGAGAGTCGTCTTTTTGAAGTGCTTGAGGTCTTCGGGGATGTGCCAGGGTAGGTCGCCCTCACGGCCGATTACAGCATTGCGCGCGACCGCGACGATCAATGCAAGCGGCGCTTGGGCTGCCAAGGCATCGGTCACACGGCCACCGGTGCCTTGATTCGGGGATGGGGCAGGTAGTCCGTCAGTCGGAAATGCTCATACTCGAAGTCGAACAGGCTCCGCACGGACGGGTCGATGTGCATCGTGGGCAGAGGCCGAGGCTGGCGAGATAGCTGAAGTCGCGCTTGCTCCAGGTGATTGTTGTACAGATGCACGTCGCCGAACGTGTGAACGAAATCGCCCGGCTTCAAATCGCTAACCGAGGCGATCATCATGGTGAGCAGCGCATAGCTGGCGATGTTGAAGGGGACCCCCAAAAAGACGTCGGCGCTCCGCTGGTAAAGCTGACAGCTCAGTCGGCCTTCGCTCACGAAAAACTGAAATAGTGTGTGGCAAGGGGGAAGGGCGACGCGCTCGGCTTCTCGCGGATTCCAGCCCGAGACGATGAGTCGGCGGCTGTCCGGGTTGTCGGCGATCTGGTCAATTATGAAGCTGAGTTGGTCGAACCCGTCGCGCTCGTAGCCGCCGTCCTTCCGCTCGGTCGCGCCGAAGTTCCGCCACTGATGCCCGTACACCGGGCCGAGGTCGCCTTCCTTGCGACCGAAACGCGCGGTCTGTTCGGGCGTCGCCCACTCGTCCCAAATCGAAACACCGACATCTTGGAGGGCGCCAACGTGGGTTTGTCCGCGCACGAACCAGAGCAGCTCGTGGATGATCGATTTCAAGTGAAGCTTTTTCGTCGTGAGCAAAGGAAACCCCTCGCTCAGGTCGACGCGCATCTGATAGCCGAACAGGCTTCGCGTGCCGGTGCCGGTACGATCGTCACGCGCGACGCCTTCGTCGAGCACCTTTCGCAGCAGATCCAAATATGCCCGCATCGGTCTACTGTTCGGTCACTTCGACCGGCTCGCGGCCTTCGTCACGGCGAATCGAGTAGCGCACGAGCGCTCGAAGAATGTCGTTGCGCTCGAGGTCGCCCACCAATCGCTTGATGTCTTCGTAGACCGAGGGGTCGGTCAGCAGCGCACCAATGGTGCCCTTGCCCTCGCGCGCCTCTTTGGTGAGGAACGCGATGTCGTCGCTCGCGTTTTGGAGATTGTCCATGAATGAATCGCCGAGCTCACCGTAGATGAGCTGATTGACGGCGCCGTCCCCCTCGCGAACGTCGGTCAAGATCGTGTTCAGCTGGCCGAAGGTATCTCGAATGTTCCGAATCGCGTCGGCGCCTTCGGTTCCGTAAATTAGCGCGTTCGCGGTGCCCTCGTTGGTCTGGATGTCCTCGGTGATCTCGTTGAGGTTCTTGCTGAGCTGCGCGACTTGCTTTCCCGCCGAGCGAAGCTCTTTCACGGCGCCCTTGACGTCGCGCCCGAGCTCGGCGTCGTTCATTAGACGGCTGATTGTCCCGTCTCCGCTCGCGATGACGCCACTTGCCTTCGCAAGATTGCGCGCAGTTTCCTTGAGGTCGTTCGAAAACTCCTGATCGGAGAACGGATCTGTCGCAAGTCGGAGGTTGTGTGCCGTCCCCTCAACTTCGACGAGCGTGCGTTCTGCCAAGGCCATGATGCCGCCGCCAACCGAAACGGGAATCGCTTGCTCGCGATCCCATGGCGGGTACTCATCGGAGCCGACCGTGATCTCGACGATGCGATCGCCGAGAAGCCCTTTGCTGCCGATCGCGGCGAAACTGGGCTTGGGCCCGTCGCCAAGCAGCGCTGCACCTGGTTCACCGCGGATCAGGTGAGTCGCCTCGTCGACTACTCGTAGGTAGACCTCAATTCGGCCCGAGTTGCCGATGCTCACCTCGGTGACAGAGCCTACGTTCACGCCGGCCACCCGGACGGTGTTGCCCTTCTGCAGGCCGCCTACGTCATCGAAGATCGCGAAGTACGTAGTCTTGGCTGAGAAAACGTTCTCCTGGGAGCCGATCGCAAAGGCAACGCTGGCGCCGATGACCAAGGAAACGATTACGAAAATGCCTACGCGAAGGCGAGTACCGGCGGTCGTCTTCATTTGTTGCCCTGCTCAGCCCCTTACCCAGCGCTTCTTAGCAGAGTTTCGGTGTCTTCGTCGACCGGAGCGTTGCCCTCGATGAAGTCGCGCACCTGAGGTACGTCCGACGCCCTCAGCTCGTCTGGCGTTCCCGAGAAAATCACGAACCCTTCGTGGATCATCGCAATGCGGTCGCTGATCGCCAGCGCCGTGTCCATGTCGTGCGTTACCACGACGGAGGTGACATCGAGGGTGTCGTTCAGATGTTGGATGAGGTCGGCGATGCGGGTGACGTTGATCGGGTCGAGCCCCGTCGTCGGTTCATCGTAGAGCAGGACCTGCGGCCGGATGGCGAGCGCTCTTGCAAGTGCGACCCGCTTCTTCATCCCGGCGGAGAGGTCTGCAGGCCAGGTCTCCTCGGTGCCCGGCAGTCCCACGTAGCTCAGCGACTCGCGGACCCGTTCCGCGATCTGTATCTCACTCATGTCGAGCTGCTCCCGCAGTCCGTACGCGACGTTCTCCTTCGCATTGAGTGAGTCGAAAAGCGCGCTCGCTTGGAAGAGCATGGCGACGCGCCGCCGAACCGACGCGTACTGTGCCTCCGTGATCCCCGAAATCTGCTGCTCGTCGAAGTAGATGCCGCCTCCGTCGACTTCGAGGAGGCCGATCAGCATTTTGAGCATGACGCTCTTGCCCTGTCCGGAGCCACCGATGATCGTGATCACCTCGCCCTCGTGGATTTCGAGGTTGAGGTCGCGGTAGACGACCTTCGGCCCAAAGGCCTTCTTGACTCCTCGGAATTCGATGAGCGCCATCGGACGAACTTTAGTTGGGCTTGCGAGTCTCGTCGACTACTGTAAGGCGCATGCGCCGCCGCTTTGGATGCGTCCTCGTCAGCGCTTGGCTGCTGCTCTTCCAAGCACTTCTGGGCGGTTGTACGGACAGGGCCGAGGCCGTGCGGGCCGCTCAGCCCTACGTCGAGCACTTTGGCGAGCTTCGTTCGAGGGCATTGAAGCTCCTCGAGCTGCGCACCGACGTCACGCGCAAACGCATGCTCGTCGGCGCCATGAACGGAGACGAAGAGGCACTGCCCGAGAACATGAAGCCGCTCCTCGAGCGACTACGTACATCGGGGACGGTCATCACCGAGGCGCAGCTCGAGCGCGGGGAAGAAATGTTTTGGCGGATGTTCGACTTGGCGTTTTCACAAGACCCGAACGTGCTCCAGGCAGAAATCGTCTTCATCGAGAGGGACGGTTCCGTGTCGTCGCTTCGATATCCAAGGGACAGAGACGTCCCGGTCGGCGTCGACTGGCACGGGCTCCGGCAGCATCGCACCTTCGCGGGCCTGATGAGCTGCAGGACCGAGGATGGGTCGGAGCCCTGCGTGATGCTGCAGCTGCGCCCACGCAGCCATCCTGGCAGCGCCGGGCTCACCGTGGCCTACCGACGAACGCCTTTGGAAGTTACTGACGACGCAGCCGCAGATCGATGATCTGGTAAGGGATTGCCCCAGAGTCACCTTCCGTAACGAAGCATCCAAGCGCGCTCACGTCCTCGGTGCCGTGCGCAAAGCATAGGGTCGGGTCCATCCCGAGCTCTGAAGCGAGTGCGGCTCGGTCCGTTTGCTCGATCGGGGCGGTCGTACTTCGCTCTGGCGAAGCGAGCTCCCGAAGCATCGCTTCATCGAGCGAGCAGGCCAGGTTCCGAGTCTCCGACGGCACCCTGGAGTGGAACCAAGGCAACGCGTCTTCGCTGATCACCCCGTTGTCGCAGGTCTTTCGCGTACCCTCGAGGGCGCCGACGAGAACCACGCGCGAAATCCACATCCGGGTGCCCTCGCCCTGTCCCAGAATGAATCGCATGCCGTAGGACTGCACCCAGAAGGTCAGTAGGCAGCAGGAGAGGACCAGGATGCCGAGGCATCCGAGGCCGACCCAGAGCCCTATGTTTCGTGGAGGGGCTTGCCCTGCTTCTTCCGTCATCAGCGCGGGGAATTACCACTGTTCTGACGAGCTTGACAGGGGAGCCCGGCGGGCCTAGCGTCCGGGCGCCTAGCTATGGCTTTTGCGCTTACGCCGGAACGCGAACAAAAGGTCGACGACATACTGACCCGCTATCCCGAGCGTCGAGCGGCGCTCTTACCCGTCCTGTGGCTCTGCCAGCGACAGAATGGATGGATTAGCCCCGAAGTCGTCGAATATGTCGCGGCGCGCCTGGAGCTCTCGACCTCGATCGTGAAAGGGGTCGTGACTTTCTACACGATGTTCTTCGACGAACCTGTTGGCGAAAACGTCGTCTGGGTCTGCCGCACACTCTCCTGCGACCTCCGCGGCGGCAAGGCGATCCAGGACCATCTCGAGACCAAGCTCGGCTGCACCGCGGGCCACACCAGCTCCGACGGGAAGTTCACCCTGCTCAAGGCCGAGTGTTTGGCCGCCTGCGGTCAGGCTCCCATGGTGCAGATCAACGACCACTACTACGAAAACCTGGACGTCGAGCTCCTCGACCGCATCATCGACACCCACGCGGCGAAAGGCGGAGAGGCTGCCGCCGCGGAGTTCGCTACATTTGCGAGCTTTCCTCCCCGCTCGAGCGGGAATGGGGCCAGCGGTGCCGCCGTGAGCTCCGCGCCTCCCCCGCCCAGTCGGGAGGCCGTCCGGCTCGCTTCGCAGCCCCCGCCTCCGGCCGATGAGAAAGGTGACGACTCATGAGCCAGCCGACCAAGCCTTTGCTGACCGCCCGGTACGGCATCGAAGACAGCTGGAAGCTCGCCAATGCAGAACGCGCCGGCGCATACCGGGTCGCCCGCGAAGCGCTGACGACCCGCAAACCCGCCGAGCTCAAGGAAGAGGTCAAAAAGGCCAACATTCGCGGCCGCGGAGGCGCCGGTTTTCCCGCCGGGGTGAAATGGGGCTTCCTCAACAAGCGGGAAGGCGAGGAGATCTACCTCGTCATCAACGCGGACGAGAGCGAGCCCGGCACCTTCAAAGACCGCAGCATCATGGATCTCGACCCGCATCGGCTGATCGAGGGCGCGATCATCTCCTGTTTCGCGATCGACTCGCACGTGGCCTACATCTACGTCCGAGGCGAGCTCGCGTTTTCCATCGGCCGGCTCGAGCAGGCGATCGCGGAAGCGCGAGAGGCGGGGTACCTGGGCGAGCGGCCCTTCGGCGTCGACCATGCGATTGAGGTTTACGTGCACTCGGGTGCAGGCGCATACATTTGCGGCGAGGAAACCGCCCTGCTCAACTCGCTCGAAGGACGTCGAGGTGAGCCTCGGCTCAAGCCGCCTTTTCCCGCGGTCAAAGGCGCATTCGGAATGCCGACGATCGTGAACAACGTCGAAACGATCGCTTCGGTTCCCGATATCGTGGAGATGGGTGGCGACTCCTGGGCCTCGCTGAGCCGGCTTCCGCTCGATGGGGGCGTCCGGATTTACGGAGTGAGCGGCCACGTGAACAGCCCGGGTCTGTACGAAGCGCCCGTTGGGATCACGATGCGGGAGCTCATCGAAGACTATGCGGGCGGCATGCTCGGCGGCCGGCCTTTGAAGGCGGTCATTCCCGGAGGCTCGTCGACGCCGGTGCTCGATCCGCGCCGCAAGGTCGACGCGCCTGCCGAAGCGCATCCGCTCCACAAATGGCACGGCCAGAGCGAAATCGACGTGCCCATGGGCGTCGACACCTATCGTGCACTCGGCACGATGCTCGGTACCTGCTGCGCCATCGTCATGGATGACAGCGTCAACATGGTGGAGGCGTGCCGCAATTTGATGCGCTTCTACAAGCACGAGTCCTGCGGCCAGTGCACTCCATGCCGCGAGGGCACCGGCTGGCTCGTCGATGTTCTGGACAACCTTTGCGAAGGCCGAGGCAAAGTCGAGGACGTCGAGCTTCTGGTGAACATCTCGAACAACATGATGGGCAACACGATTTGCGCGTTCGCCGACGGCACCGCGATGCCGATGCTCGGTATGGTCCAGAAATTCCGTGAGGAATTCATGGAAGCCGCGTCCGGCGGGGTGCCCGACGGTGTCCGGCACGACACGAGTGTCCGCGCGGTGCTAGAGGGGCGTGCGTGACCAGCGCCGGAACCATCTTGTTCGTCACGACGGCCATTTTTTCGATGGTTGGCGCGCTCGTGACGGTTTCAGCGCGACGTCCGCTCCGCGCGGCGATCGGCCTTCTCGTTCACATCGTCTCGCTGGCCGGGATGTTCCTCACACTGGATGCGCAGCTCTTGGCCGCCATTCAGCTCCTGGTGTACGCCGGCGCCGTCGTCGTCTTGTTCGTCTTCGTCATCATGCTCATTGGTCCGGCCGCCGAGGTGGGTCCGATTCAGGGGCGAATTGCCTCGCGCACGATGAGCCTTGCCGTGACGATCGCGATCGTTTTGGCGGTCTCGACCTCGCTTGCCTACTACGATCTGCCCTGGGGAGCAGCATCTCAGGAGTTTGGAACCGTCGAAGGCCTTGGCATGGCCATCTATTCGAAGGCGCTCGTCCCCTTCGAAGTGATCTCGATTACTCTCTTGGTGGCCATCGTCGGCGCGGTTGCGGTCGCCCGGAGCCGGACGGAGTAAGCGACGATGGGAGTCGGCACATACCTGGCGCTTGCCGCCGTCTTGTTCGGCATCGGGGCAGCGGGGTTTCTGACCCGACGCAACATGTTGATCCAGCTCATGTCGATCGAGCTCATGCTCAACTCCGTGAACGTGGTCTTGCTTGCGTTCAATCGCGTGCACTCCGCAAACCACGAGGGTCAGGTCTTCGCCTTCTTCGTGATCGCGGTTGCGGCCGCTGAGGCGGCAGTCGGCCTGGCGATTCTCGTCGCATATTACCGAATCAAGAAGACGATCGACACCGACGACGCAAGACTGCTGAAGTACTGAACCCATGCACGACGAAGCCAATCAGCAGATTCTGCTCCTTTTGATCATCCTGTTCCCGCTGGGCGGGGCGGTCGTGAATGGTTTGCTCGGGCGCTACATGCCCAAGTCCCTGGTCACCCTCGTGGGCGTGGGGTCGGTCGCGGTTTCCTTTGGACTTGCGGTGACTGCGTTTGTCGAGCTTTACGGGCTCGCAGGCCCCGACGTCGAGCATCCAGCGCTGATCTATCAGTTCTACGAGTGGTTCTCCATCAAGCTTCCTCGGGGCCAGGTCGTTGCCATCAACGTCCGGTTTCTGATGGACTCGCTCAGCGGCGTCATGACCCTGGTGGTCACCGGCGTAGGCGGCCTGATTCACCTCTACAGCATCGGCTACATGGGCGAGGACGAGGGCTACCCGCGGTTCATGAGCTTCCTCAACCTCTTCATGGCCTCGATGCTGATTCTGGTTCTCGGAAGCAGCTTGCCCGTCATGTTCGTGGGCTGGGAGGGCGTCGGCCTTTGTTCGTACCTGCTCATCGGCTTCTGGTACGAGAACCGCGTGTACGCCGCGGCCGGCCGCAAGGCGTTCGTCGTCAACCGAGTCGGCGATTTCGGCGTGCTGATCGGCATGTTCATCTTGGTGGGCGTCGCAGGCTCGTTCGAGTTCACCGACATCAACGCGGCAGCGACCGGGGGCCAGTTCCGGGCCGACTTCCCGTTCGGGATTCTGGGCGTGATGCCCAGCCTCGCGACGGTCGCCTGTGTGTTCCTATTTCTGGGCTGCACCGGTAAGAGCGCTCAGATTCCGCTCTACGTGTGGCTTCCAGATGCCATGGCCGGCCCGACACCGGTCTCGGCGCTGATTCACGCCGCCACCATGGTTACGGCGGGCGTGTACCTTTGCTGCCGCTTGTCGCCGCTCTTCATCACCTCGGACGTGGCCATGGCGATCATCGCGGTCACCGGCACAACGACGGCGCTGCTCGCGGCATCGATCGCGGTGGTCCAGCGCGAGATGAAGAAGATCCTCGCCTACTCCACCGTAAGCCAGCTCGGCTTCATGTTCGCCGCGGTCGGCGTCGGCTTCTTCGCCGCCGGTTTCTTCCATGTCTTCACCCACGCCTTCTTCAAGGCCTGTCTGTTCCTCGGCGCCGGCTCCGTCATGCACGCCGTCCATGCCCACGGGGATGCAGATATCTTCAAGCTCGGTGGACTGAAGAAGATCTTGCCGATCACGCGCTGGACGTTCCTGGCGAGCTGCCTGGCGATCGCCGGCTTCCCGCTCACGAGCGGTTTCTTCTCGAAAGACGAAATCCTCCTCGGTGCGGCCGCCCAGATCTACCGCCCCGACGACGCGCTACAACACGCCGTCGGTTGGTTCACTCTCATCGGCTTGACCTTGGCGGCGGTGATGACCGCGTTCTATATGTTCCGACTCTACTTTCTGACGTTCACCGGCGACTATCGGAGCGCTGACCAGTTGGGCGACCATCCCTACGACGCGCATCCGCACGAGTCGCCGCCGAGCATGACCATTCCGCTCATCGTGCTTGGCCTCGGCGCACTGTTTGCCGGCTTTCTCGGGCTTCCTCACCTGGTTCCCATCACCGGGACGCATCTCCCCAACTGGTGGATGCATTGGATGGAGAGCTCGGTCGCCGGACAGCCGGCTCCCGAAGAGATGCACGTCGTAAATCTCGCATCGGGCCTTGCGTTCGGCGCGATGGCCGTCGGGATCAGCGCCGCATGGCTGCTCTACCGCAACAAGAGCCGCGATGCCCTGGCCGAGAGGATGCCAAAGCGCCTCTTCCAGCTTGCCTTCGACAAATGGCGCGTCGATGAGCTCTATGGCGCGACCATCGTGAACCCAATCAAACAGGTGGCGACCGTCGCAGGCCGCGCCGACATGACCTTCGTCGACGCGATCATGACCAAGCTGCCGAGCCTCAACGTCCGGGAAGCCGGTCGCATCTTCTCCCGTTTGCAGAACGGCGTCGTTCAGATGTACGGGGCGGTGATGATCGTGGGCGTAGTTGCGGTCTTGGGGTTCTTCTGGGCACCGCGTTCGCATATCGAAGCGACGTTCGAGGGCAAGAACGTTGGGCTCACGACTCCGCCAGGGCTCGGCTATGAGTATCGATGGGACGCCAACTCGGACGGCGAATTTGAAACGGCCTGGGCCGACGCCCCGGAAACGAGCTTCGAGTACGAGAAGCGCGACGTCCGTGACGTCGCCGTGTTCATCATGAACGCCAGGTCCGGCGTCGAAAAAAGAATTGATGTCGGTAAAGATTGGGTGCGGCTTCCTGTCGAAGCGGTGGCTCCTGCCGCAACGCTTCGGCCTGACGACGTAGGCTTCGAGGTGCGGGTGGACGGCAAAGACCTCGTGTTCCGCAGGCCCGATCCACCGACCCTGTTGGCCGGCAGCAAAGAGCTTCGCTTGCCGATGGGCAAGGACGGCCGTCTCGGCCCCGCGCGCGTCTTTTCGAGGCCGGTGGTCGAAGCGACGGTCGAGGTGCGCAACGCGTTCGGCAACAGCCGCCGCGCCACCAAAGAAATCACCCTGCCGTTCTGGCTCGAGGACGCTCCTCCCCACGCCGCGTTGATGTCCCACGGGTCCGAGGTCGTTCGATGACGAGCCATTCACTCAGCTGGCTCCTCGCCGTTCCCGCGATCAGCGCCCTGGTGGTGCTTCTCCTGCCTAGAAGCTGGGAGGGTTCGATCCGACGCTTTTCGATCGGCGCCATGCTGGTCGAGCTCCTTCTCAGCCTTCGCTTGGTCTTCGCAGACTATTCGGAAGCCGGGTACCTCTTCGTCGAGCAGATGAGCTGGGTCGAGTCGTTTGGAATCTCGTACAAAGTCGGTGTCGACGGCCTCTCGCTGTGGCTCGTCATTCTCACGACCTTGCTCTCGCCCATCGCCCTGTACGCGTCCTGGGGAAGCATTACGACTCGAATCAAGGAGTACGCCTTTTCGTTCTTGCTGCTCGAGTTGGGGATGCTCGGCGCGTTCGTCGCTCTCGACCTGTTTCTGTTTTACGTCTTTTGGGAGCTCATGCTCGTGCCGATGTACCTCATCATCGGCGTCTGGGGAGGCAAGGACCGCGTTTATGCCGCGGTGAAGTTCTTCATATATACGATGGTCGGCAGCTTGCTGATGCTCGTCGCGATTTTGTACGTGGTGACGAGCTACAAGGAGCTCGCGGGTCACTACAGCTTCGATTTGCAAGAGCTGTCGACCCTGGTGTTGCCCGCCATGCCGCAATACCTCTTGTTCTCCGCATTTGCCTTGGCCTTCGCGATCAAGGTGCCGATGTTCCCCTTCCACACCTGGTTACCCGACGCGCACGTCCAGGCGCCAACGGGCGGCTCGGTGATTCTCGCAGCCGTCTTGCTCAAGCTCGGCATCTACGGCTTCATCCGCTTCGCGATGCCCTTGTTCCCGGTGGCCAGTCAGGTCATCGGTCCGGTGCTCGCCGGTCTCGGCGTTTTCGGGATCATCTACGGCGCCTATGCGGCCTGGGTGCAGCGCGATTTGAAGAAACTCGTGGCCTACAGCTCCGTCAGCCACATGGGCTTCATCCTGCTCGGCCTCTTCGCGATGAACCGAACCGGTATTTCGGGCGCCATGCTGCAGATGATCAATCACGGCATCTCGACCGGCGCGCTCTTCCTTTTGGTCGGCGCCATCTATGATCGTCGGCACTCGCGTCTGCTCGACGACTTCGGCGGGCTTGCGAAGGTGATGCCTTGGTACGCCCTATTCTTCGTCATCATCACCATGAGCTCCATCGGGCTGCCTGGCACCAATGGCTTCGTCGGTGAGTTCATGATCTTGGCTGGGGCATTCATTTCGCGTTCGTCGATTGGTTTCGGCTCGGCCTGGTTCGTGATGACTCTGCTTGCCGCCACCGGCGTCATTTTCGCGGCGGTATACATGCTCCACGCGGTGCTTCGCATTTTCTGGGGCAAGGTCGTGCACAGTGAAAATGAGTCGCTCACCGACCTCAACCGACGCGAAGTGCTGTCGCTTCTACCGCTCTTGGCGATGGTGTTTTGGATTGGCCTCTATCCGAAGTTTTTCCTGGACAAGATGAACCCCGCGGTCGACTCCTTCGTGTCGGACTTCACCGTTCGCTACTATGAGGGGCGCCGCACCTCCGAGCCGCATCTGATCGACATCGACGAGCTGAAGCTCAAGCTCGAAGCGGCGCGCGGCCTCGCCATGGCGCAGCCGATGGACGAGGAGGGAGCGCGATGAGCGCCGTTGACTTCATGGGGGTATCGCCTCTGTTGCTCCTCGTCGGCGCCGGGCTGGCGCTCATGCTGGTCGATGCCTTTAGCGCCGAGCGATCCGAGCTAGCTCTGGTCACGGCCGCATCGCTCTTCGCAGGAGCTGCCCTCGCGGGTTCCATGCTCGTGAGCGGGGAGCTCCCTGCGGCCCCGGAGCTCGTCACGCGCTATTTGGCAGCCGATCGACTCGGCTTGCTCTTCGACGTCGTCATTTGTGTCGGCGGAGGTCTCTCCGCACTTTTGGCCGGCGGCTATCTTCGCGAGCACGGCCTCGAGCGAGGCGAGTTTTACGTGCTCCTCATCTTCACGGCGTTTGGCGCCATGGTGCTCGCGCGCGCGGTCGATCTACTCAGCATCTTCCTCGGGCTCGAGACGATGTCCCTCGGCGCCTACGCCCTCGTCGCCTACCGACGAACCAGCGCCCGTGCCGTGGAGGGCGCGGTGAAGTATTTCCTTCTGGGTTCGTTCGCGGCGGCGATTCTGCTCTTTGGCAGCGCCTTGCTCTACGGCGCGACAGGCCATACCGATCTAGCCGGCATCCGCGAAGTCGTCGCCGCAGGGGATGCCGACCCGATTCTCGCCGTGTTGGCCCTGGTCATGCTGCTCGTTGGGCTCGCGTTCAAAGTCGGCGCCGTGCCCTTCCACATGTGGGTGCCCGATTCGTACGAGGGCGCCGTGACGCCGGTGACTACGTTCATGTCGGTAGCGGTCAAGGCGGCGGCGGTGGCGGTCCTGATTCGCGTCTTGGTCGGAGCATTTGGAGACGAGGCGAGCATGAGCCTCTATACGGGCTGGACGCCCGTCATCTTCCTGCTCTCCATCGCGACGATGGTGTACGGCAATCTCGCTGCGCTTGCCCAGTCGAGCGTCAAGCGCATGCTGGCGTACTCATCGGTCGCGCACGCCGGTTACATCCTCGTTGGCATCGCGGCAGCTCACGAAGTCGGCGCGTTCGCAGTGAGCGCGGTGCTCTTCTACGTCGCCGCGTACACCGTCTCGAATGTCCTCGCCTTCGGCTCTTTGATTCTGATGGGATCCAAGGGGAAGGAGGCCGTGAGCTACGACGACCTCGCGGGCGCCGGCCGCCGACATCCGATGGCAGCGTTTCCTTTTGTCATCGGCGTTCTCTCCCTGCTCGGGATGCCTCCCACAGCGGGGTTCTTTGGGAAGTACTACGTGTTCAGCGCCGCGGTGCAGGCGGGCGGCCCCATGGTCTGGCTCGCCGTCCTCGGCGTCCTCGCGAGCGGTGTCGGGGCTTATTACTATCTCAAGGTGATCGTCTATCTGTACATGCGCGAGCCGGAAGAGGGGCAAGCGATCGCCGTTCCGATGCAATCGATCTACGTGGTTGCTGCCCTGGTCCTGTCGGCGTACTACGTGGTCAAGATGGGAATCATGCCCGGCCGTTACCTCGACTGGGCCGTCTCGGCGGCCTCGAGCTTCATGAGCTAGCCGGCTCTGGCGCGGCCCAGACGGTCGCCCGGCCGAACGAGTAGACGTCGAGGGCGCTGCTCCGGAAGCGCGTTGAATGCGCGCTTCCAGTCCGCGAATCGGCCTCCTGCATGCACGGCGTCGAGCACGGCCCGGCCCTCCGCCCGGCCTCCCTGAGCCAGCACGTATTCCACCCAGGCCCATCGGGCGCTGGTCGCACGAAGCTCGACGCGGCCGCGAACCCCGCGACGCAACCGACGAAGGCGCGCTTCGACCAGGGGGATGCCAGCAAAGGGGCTGCCATCGAGCGGCGTGTTTCGCTTCGCGACGAAGGGGGCGACGCCGAGCGAGAGGGGAATGAGGGAAGACAGCTCCCCTCCGAGCTCGATGAGCTCGTCGATGTCTTCATCGGTTTCATCGGGAACGCCGACCATGACGTAGAGCTTCAGACGTTTCATCGCGTGGCGGCGCGCCAGCTCGGCCGCGCGCCGGAGCTGCTCTTCGCTGGTCTTACGTTGGATGATGTCGCGCATACGCTGACTGGCGCCATCGCTGGCCGTGGTGAGAACGCGATGGCCGCCTCTGCGAAGGGCCGCAACGAGCTCGTCGTTCAGTCGATCCGCGCGCAGGGAAGACAGGCCGACCTCACGTCCCGAATCAGCCAAGGCATGGACGATCTCCGTGATCTGCGGGTGGTCGGTGGTCGCGGCGCCCACCAGACCGACCCGTTTTGCCTCGTCGGGGATGAGCGAGAGAACGCGATCCATCTTGACGATGCGCATGCCGTCGTTGGTCGAGCGGCGCATCACACAATAGGTGCAGCCCCGGTGGCATCCGCGCTCGGGCTCGATCAAGAACATGTTCCGGAGCTCGGTGTGCGGGGTGATGATCTGCGAGTAGGCGGGGAGGGTGGCGCTCTCGGTCTTGTCGATGGGCGGAAGCAAATCGCCGTGCGCGCTCGGGACGAAGACGTGAGGGTGCCTGGACAGGCTGCGCATCGCGCTGTCTTTGGAATCCGAGCCGAAGATCACACTCAAGACCTCGTGCACCGATTGATCGGCTTCCCCCATGACGACGGCGTCGACGAACGGCGCCAGGGGCAGCGGGTTGCTGAAGGTCAGCGGTCCCCCCGCGAGAATGAACGGATGCTGCTCGTTCCGTTCCTCGGCGAGCGGGGGGATGCCCGCCAGCTGCAGGCACTGGATGAGGCCGGCCAGCTCGGTTTCATAGGCCACTGAGACCGCAATGATCGGGTAGTCGGAGACGGGCCTGAGCTTCTCGTGCGTCACGAGCGGCGCACGTGACTGTCGCCAGGCGTCGAGATCATCAGGCAGAAACGCCCGGTGGGCGGCTCGGCCCTCCGTCAAATTGATGGAGCGATAGATCGTCTGATAGCCGAGCGACGACATTCCGACCCGATAGGGGCTCGGGTACAGCAGGGCGACCGACTCTGGAGCCTCCTTGTCGATTGTTCCGATCTCGTCGCGCAGCCGCGCCAAGATCTCGCCCTTGAGGTCGCTCATTCCGACACCCTAAAGCTGACCGCGCGCTTAGTCGACGGGGCTGCCCACGCGCGACCAGCGAATCCGTTCGAGCACCGAGTCCCGCGTGTTCTTCCAGGACATGTAGATGAACAAGGATTTGCCCTTGATGCGTGAGTTGGGGACGGCGCCAATGAGCGGGTTTCGGCTGTCATTCGAGCTGTCGCGGTGGTCGCCGAGCACGTAGACATGGCCCTCAGGCACCTTCAGCGGCAGGCGGTCGAGCGGGAAGTCGTGCCTCGAATGGCTGATCCGGTGCGGATCACCGTCGAGCGTTTCCTCGTAGACGCGGCAGGTGGGGTCCAGGTTCTTCTGTTCCTCGACCGAGCAGGGGCCCACGTCCACCGTTTGCAGCACCTCACCGTTGCGGGAGATCTTCCCATCGCGAATCAGAATCTCATCTCCGCCGATGCCAATGACCCGCTTCACGATATCCTCGTTGTCGGCGGGGCTGTGGAGAATGATCACATCGCCGGGATCCGGGCCTCCCCAGTTTACGATCGCTTCGTTCGTAAAGGGCAGGAACAGGCCGAAGGGGTATTTCGCGACGACGACCCGATCACCGTCGAGGAGGGTGGGCTCCATCGAGGGACCGTCGATGGCAAAGGCCTCGAACAGAGTTACCCGGATGAACAGTGCCAGCAACAGAGCGCCGCCGATCGTCAGCAGATTCGACTTCCAGCCGTCGCCCTTTCGCGCCCCTTTCGAAGCCGCTTTGTCTTTTGGTTTGCTCATTCGTGCGGGACTACCGGAAAGCAGCCCGCGCGGGGCACTTTGCTGGCGCGGACGCTAGTCTGCGGGTAGGCATGCGTCAAGCGAGCCCATGACCACCCTCTGCATCGACACCGCAACCGAATTCGGCACCGTCGTGGTCGCTCGCGACGACGGTACGCTCAGCTCCGCACGATGGCGCTCTCAGGCTCGCCACGGAGAGAATATTTTCGGGCACATCGAATCGGCATTGGCAGATGCGAGCGTTGAACGCGAATCGCTTTCTCTGATCGGTGTCGACATCGGACCGGGTCGATTCACCAGTCTTCGGGTCGGTCTCGGCACCGCGAAAGGTCTCGCGTTCGGGCTTGGATTGCCCATCGTCGGGGTGAGCTCGCTTGCCGTGCTCGCTCGCGCGATCGAATGCGACGTAGATTGCGTCCGCGTACCTGTGATGACCGGTTACCGGGGCGACGTGTTTGCCGCGGCATACCTCATTGGCGATGCGATGGTCGATGAGCTCGCGGCCCCAATCTTTGGGCCACCCTCGCTCGTGTTCGACGAGATTCGAGAACGGCTGGGCGACCGCCCGCTGTATGTCGGAGGTGAGGGCGTTCGTCCGCACGCAGATCTCATCAGGGCGGCGTTCGGCGTCGAGCCCGACGAAGCACAGATGGACCTGCACGCGCCGACGCCCTCAGCGATTGCTGCCGAAGTGCGATACAGGTTTCGCATCGATGGGCCGTCCGACCTTGACTCGCTCGAACCCAACTACCTTCGACCGAGCGACGCAAGGCTCCCCGAACGGACGCAGAACCCGGGCGCTGCGAGCTAGCTGCGGTGCGCGGCGATCGCGTCGCGGTAGGCCCGCTCGTAGAGGCGCGTCGTTCGCTCCCAGGAGTGATCGAGGCGCATCACCCTGCTCTGCATTTCGCGGAAGGCCTTGTTGTTCGCGAACGCGGCCGTCGCGCGTTGCATCGTGGCGAGGAGGGACCTCGTGGTGGGCTCGTCATAGAGAAAACCCGAGCCCGTCTTCAAGGAGGCCTCGCAGTCGACCACCTCGTCGGCGAGACCGCCTTCCCGGTGGACGATGGGCAACGCGCCGTATCGCTGCGCGAGCATTTGGATGTTGTCAGACGGCGCCTCACTGCCAGGCACCGCGATGAAGTCGCTGGCGCCGATGAGCGCGTGCCGAAACGCTTCGTCGTTGCCGGTTTTGATCTGGATGCGGTCGGGCCACTGGTCCCAAAGCTCTTCGTAAATCGCCACCAGCTCGCCGTCGCCCTCGAGCTGAACGACGAGCTGCACGTCGTTACGCAAGAAGTCCGGCCCGATTTTCGCGAGCAGCGCCATGCCTTCGTCGTCCACGTGCCCGATGGCGCCGAACAGGGGCGCATCGCTCCGCACTGGCAAGGTCAGATCATGCTGAAGCTCGGCCTTGCACTTGTCTTTGCCGTCCATGTCGAAAGGGTCGAATCGGGAGGGGAGATGGCCGTCGGTCGCGGGGTTCCAAAACGCGGGGTCGATCCCGTGGCGGACCCCCGACACCTTGGAGCCGAGATCGCGAAAGACCTGACCCAATGGATGGTCGCTGTCGGGCCGCTGCAAGCGGTGCGCGTAGTTGGGGGAGAGGGCCGTGACCTGATCGGCGCTCAAGAGCCCGGCCTTCAAGACCGTGATGCCGGCCTCGTCGACGGCCTGCTCGCCGAGCTCGAGCCAGTCGGCGTCGGCCGAATCGAATCGACCCTGCTCGGCGGCGTCGTAGACGGTGAGCACGGTAGGCAGGTCGGGAAGCGCCGAGCGCAGTCGCGCGACTACCGCGCCGGCCGCCCAGCCGTGGGCATGAACGATGTCGTAGTTGTCCGCGTTCTGCCGAATGAGCTCCGTGGCGGCTTTGGCAAAGACGCCGATACGCGACGCCTCGAGCTGGCCCCCTTCGCCGGTGAGCGAATCCGCCGACAGAAGGACCTCCTCATTCCCGATGAAGGTGAGGTCTACGCCGTCGGGGTTTCGTCCGGTGTAGAGCTCGCACGACCAGGGTCTTCCACCGAGATCGAACTCGAGCTTGGTGAGACGGCGCGCCAAGGCGAGCTTCACGGTATCGATATGACCGTAGAGGGGAGACAAGAGGTCGACCGCGTGGTCCGCGCGACGAAGCACTTTGGCCAGCGTCGCCGCGTCCTGGGCGTCCCGGGTCGAGGTGAATGCTTGAGGGGCGATGAAGAGGATTCGCAAAGTGCCTGACCATAGCGACTGTTGGGCTCTGCGGCCACGTGGAAAACCAGCTTGCGCTGCCCCCGTGCTGGTCCAGGCTTAATGCATGGCGGAGCGCGAAAAAATCGCAGTGACCGGAGCTTCCGGCCTCGTCGGCAGCGAGTTGGTACCGACCCTAGAGCGAAACGGCTACGAGGTCCTGCGTCTCGTGAGGCGAGCCCCGAGGGCTCAAGGCGAGGTCCGCTGGGATCCGGACGGCGGGACGATCGACCATGCGGGTCTCCAGGGCGTCACTGGGGTCATTCACCTGGCGGGGGACAACGTGGCGTCGGGTCGGTGGACCGAGGCGAAGAAGGCGAGAATTCGCAGCAGCCGAGTCCAGGGCACCGCGCTGCTTGCCAGCGCTCTCGCGGAGCTTTCGCCGAAGCCGCTGGTCCTCGTATCGGCCTCGGCGATTGGCTACTACGGCGTCCGCGGCGACGAGGTCCTGGACGAAACAGCCGCCCAAGGTTCCGGCTTTCTGGCGTCGGTCTGCGGACAGTGGGAGGCGGCCGCAGACCCCGCGCGCGAGGCCGGGATTCGCGTCGTCCACCCACGCATCGGAATCGTGCTTGCGGCCGAAGGCGGAGCGCTCGCCAAGATGAAGCTGCCGTTCCTGTTCGGCGTTGGCGGACGGATTGGTGACGGCAGTCAGTACATGAGCTGGATCACCTTGGAAGACCTAGTCTCCGCACTGGTGTTCGCATTACAGAACGACGCGCTCGAAGGCCCTGTGAACTGCGTTTCGCCTACGCCCGTCACGAACGCAGATTTCACCTCGGCCTTGGGCCGGGTACTAAGCCGTCCTACCGTCTTGCCCGTTCCGAAGTTTGCGCTCCGACTCGGGGCCGGCGCCGAGATGGCCGACGAAATGCTGATTGGCGGGGCACGTGTCGTTCCGACCGCGCTGCACGTGCGCGGTTTTCGTTGGGAGCACACCAGCATCGAGCCTGCTCTCGATTCGCTCCTTTAGGTCTGCGTGGCGCTCTAGGCGAGGGCGTCGCCGTCGAGCTCGATGAGCGTGATCTCTGCAGGCGCCGCGATTCGCATCGGCGGACCCCAGTAGCCCGTGCCCGAGCTGACGTAGATCTGGGAGTCGCCACGCCGGTGCAGGCCCGACAGGAAAGGCTGCACGAGGCGAGTCAGCAGCCCAAAGGGAAAGATCTGGCCGCCGTGCGTGTGGCCCGAGATCTGAAGGTCGACGCCATGTTCGCGGGCCTCGTCGAAATGCACCGGCTGGTGGGCGAGGAGGACCACTGGCTTGCTTGCATCACGCCCCTCCATGGCGCGGGCCATGTCTGAGCCATGGCCGTCTCCAAACCGATGTGCCGTCCAATCGTCGACGCCAGCGAGGTGGATCGTCTCACCGTTCTTCGTGAGCTCTACCCGCTCGTTGCGCAGCGCCTTGATTCCGAGAGTTCGAAGGAATGCGAGCCAGGAGTCCGCACCCGAATAGTATTCGTGGTTCCCCGTTACGAAGTAGGTGCCGAGCTTTGCTCGAATCTCTCCTAGATGAGCCACCGCCGGACCCAGGTCTTCGACCGAACCGTCGATCAGATCCCCGGTGATCGCAACGATGTCCGGCTCGAGCGCATTGACCTTACCGACTACGTCTTCGACGAAATCACCGCCGATTGTGAGGCCGATGTGCATGTCGGTGAGCTGCACCAGACGAAGCCCGTTGAGCGGCTCCGGCAGCTTCTTGAGTCGAACGGCGACGCGTTTGACCTCGACCGGCCGAATCGCGGACCAAACCCCCCAGCCCGAGAGGGCGAGCCCAAAAGCGCCTACGCTACCGGCAAGCACCTGGGCCAGAAATTCGCGTCGACCGCCGTTCACCGAGGCGAAGCTCGCATACTTGACCCAGCTCCAGCGCGCGAGCTCTCCGCCCCAGAGCAGCACGAGCAAGAGGAACATCGACCCCATCCAAATGTAGCCAACCCAAGAGACCGGGATCGCGATGTGGCGCGGAAGGACTCGCCAAGCCAGCATCGAGGCGGGAATCGACAACGCCAGCAGGACGAGGGCGATGGTCGCTACTTGGCGCCAAGGCGACGGCCACATTGGATCGCGGATCAGGCGCGTCCAGAGGTAGTAGTGTGTACCCAGCGTCAAGCCGCAGATGACGCCGAGGAAAATGAGAATGCGACCGAGCGACATGGAAGGGTTACTCGGAGCGCATAAGGATCACGGCATCGAGCGTCAAGTCGCCGCTTGGCCGGGGGTCGCGGGGTCCGGCGAATCATAGCGCTTCCGGCTCTCGCTGAGCTGGTCGAGCAGCCGATCCCTCAACTCTGGATGCGTCAGCGCAACGATGCGGGCTGCGAGGAAGGCCGCGTTCTTTGCGCCGTCGATTCCGACTGTGGCGACTGGAACGCCCGGAGGCATTTGGACGGTCGCGAGCAGTGCATCCATGCCCTGGAGCGCGCCCGAGGCGATGGGAACACCGATGACCGGGCGGGTCGTATGAGCTGCGACCACGCCCGCCAGGTGCGCCGCCATGCCCGCGCAGGCAATGAAGACCTCCACGCCTAGCTTTTCGGCTGCCGCGATATACTCCGCTGTTTCGCGCGGGGTTCGATGCGCGGACAGAACCCGTACGTCGCTCGGGATGCCGAGGCTTTCCAGAACCTCGCGGCCCTTGAGGACTACCGGAAGGTCGCTCGGGCTACCGGTCAGGATCGCGACGACGGGGGTGTCGTTCTTACTGAGTTTGCTGCTCGTCACCTCTTCTCCTTTGCGCAGTCGCTTTTAGCGCAAAGCCGGCGCATCGTCACCCGTCGAGACTGGGCTCGGCAAATTCGGCAGCCGCGATTTACAATCCGCTTGCCGCTGCGTATAAGCAGCTCGCTATGAAGGAAATCTCCGCTAATCGCGCTCGCAGGGCTGTCTGGACAGCCTCGCTGGCTCTCTTGGTGATCGTAAGCTGGTCGCGAAGCGCGGCAGCGGAAGAGCCGCAAGCCGAGGAGACAGCGCCTCCCGCGGCAGCATCCTCAGAAGCGTCCGCCGCCGACCTTCCCGGCGAAACTGCGCCCATGGACCTGGTCGTCGTGCCTGCCGGCGTTCCCGCCGAGCCGATGGACGCCAACATCGCGATCGATTCCGTGAAGGCGAGCATGGCGAAAATCCAGCGCCAGGCCGCATCAGGCTTCGGCGAGACGTACGTGATTCCCTTCGGCGACACCCTCGACTGGCTGCAGCTGGTGTCGGGCGAATGGGTCAAGGGCAACGTCGATCGCATGCGCGGCGAGAAGATGGAGTTCGACAGCGATAAGCTCGACATGCTCAATCTCGATTTCGCAGACGTAGCGCTGGTGCACTCCCCCCAGGTCAACACCTACGTGTTCGATGACCGGGTTTCGGCGACCGGCCCGGCGGTCATCACCGGCGAACAAGTCATCGTCCAGACCGACGAAGGCACGAAGACTTTCGCACGCGCCGAGCTCGAGTCGATTATCGAGGGCGAAAAGGAGCGCGACTGGTGGTCGATGAAGCTCCGCTTCGGCCTCACGTTGAACCGCGGAAACACCGATCAGCTCACGTACGACATCAAGTTCAACACGCGTCGCGAGGATCGGCTCACCCTGCTCGACCTCAACTACAACGCGACGTTTGGCAGGACGAACGGCGTCCAGAACGTCAATCGACAGCTGGGCGAGTTTCTCTTCAACGTCTTCCTCGGCGGCCGCTGGTGGGTGACGCCGGCCTTCGGTCAGCTCTTCAATGACCGATTTCAGAACATCAAGTTTCGCGCTACGCCGGCCGCAGGTGCCGGCGTTCACATTTTCGACATGCCCAAGGTCAAGTGGGACTTCATCACGGGCATCGGCTACCAGTATTTGAATGCCCTGGCGCCGGTCGCGGGCACGAAAAATCCCCAGAACGACGCGTTCATCCCGCTCTACACGTACTGGGACTTCGACATCACGGGTGACATCGACTTCACGGTCAGCTGGCTGACCAACCTGGTCGTCACGACGATCGGCAACACCAACCATACCGGCAAAGCCGATCTCTCGGTCGAGCTCACCAGCGTCATCGACCTCGATCTCGCGTTCCTCTACCTGAGGACCGAGCAGCCCTTGCAGCCAGCAGACCCGGCTCTTCCGCCTATCGAAAAGAACGACTACCAGCTCGTAGTCGGCATCAGCCTCGAGCTCGGCTAGGCCGCGAGCGTCAGTCTAAAAGCAAAACCGGCTCCCCTCATTGAAAGAATGGGAACGCGATGGCATCCTCCGGCGCCGGAGAGCGGTACGTGGCAAAGGGCATCTACATCGCATCGATCCAACCCCGCGCTGGCAAGTCGCTGGCGGCGCTGGGTTTGATGGAGTTGGCCTCTCGACGGGTCGAACGCCTCGGGTTCTTCCGACCCGTGGTCAGCGAGAGCGCGGAAACCGATCGCGAAATCGCCCTCATGCGATACCGCTACGCGCTCAAGCAGGACGCGGAGGCGTCGAGCGGGGGCCCCTACGATGAAGCGCGGGCCATGGCGGGGTCCGATCAATCCGACGAGCTGCTCGCGCGCATTCTTCGGCGCTACAAGGCTCTGGAGTCCCAGTGTGACTTCGTGGTCTGCGAGGGCACGGACTACACCGGGGTTGGAGCGGCGTTCGAGTTCGAATTCAACGCGCGCGTAGCCGCTCACCTGGGTATCCCGGTTTTCTTCGTGGCAAACGGTCAGGGCCGTGAGCCCGACGAAATTCTCGAGGACGTACGCGCTGCCCGGCGGGCGTTCGAACGGGAGGGCTGCCCCATCGTGGCGACTCTGGTCAACCGAGTCGCGCCCGACCAGCTCGAAGAAGTCGAGAAATCGTTTGCCGAGAAATGGCGCGGAAAAGACCCCGCGTATCTGGTGCCGGAGGAGCAAACGCTCGGTCATCCGAGCGTCGCCCAGGTGATGGCCGCCCTCGGCGGAAAGCTTCTGTTTGGTGACGAGCAACGCCTGCACGGGCTCGCATACGAGTACGCCGTTGCGGCGATGCAGCTGCCCAACGTGCTCACGCGCCTGCGGCCGGGGTCGGTTGTGATCACGGGCGGCGATCGTGCGGACGTCGTTCTCGCTTGTTTGGCGTCGGTGCGTTCTGAATCCTTTCCGAACATCGCCGCTATCGTCTTGACCGGCGGGCTCGAGCCACCGGAACCGGTTGCCCGACTCATCAGGGGACTGAGGCGCACGGCGGTGCCTGTGATCGGAGTCACTGGTGATACCTTCTCCTCCGCCACCAAGGTGAACCAAGTGGGAGGGGCCATCCGCGCGGGAGACGACCGCAAGATCGCGACCGCGCTCGGCCTCTTCGAGGAGCACGTCGACCTTCCCGAGCTCACCGAGCGCATTCAGGTCAGCCACTCGTCCCGAGTAACGCCACTGCGATTCGAATACGAGCTCATCGAGCGAGCGAAGGTCAGCCGCCAACACATCGTTCTTCCTGAAGGGACGGACGAACGCATTCTACGTGCAGCGGAGATTCTTCTACGGCGGCGGGTGGTCGATCTCACCTTGCTCGGCGACGCGGCCGAGATTCGGGAGTTGGCCTCCACCTTGGGCGTCCAACTCGACCGCGCGCGTATCGTGAACCCGCTCACGTCGGACTGGCATTCGGACTTCGCGGAGACGTACTTGGACTTGAGAAAGCACAAGGGTCTGACCGAGAACCGTGCCCAGGATGCCATGGGCGACGTGAGCTACTTCGGCTCCATGATGGTCTACAAGGGACTGGCCGACGGGATGGTCTCCGGCGCCGCCCACACGACGGCGCACACGATTCGTCCCGCCCTCGAATTCATTCGCACCCGGAAAGGCGTCTCGGTCGTGTCGAGCGTGTTTCTGATGTGCCTGCGTGACCGAGTGCTGGTCTATGGCGATTGCGCGGTGAACCCGAACCCAAACGCCGAGCAGCTCGCGGACATCGCCATCAGCTCCGCGGAGACCGCGGCGACCTTTGGGATCGAGCCCCGCGTCGCCATGCTCTCCTATTCGACCGGCAGCTCCGGTGACGGCGAGGATGTGGCTCATGTGCGCGACGCGACCAAGATCGCGCGGGCTCGTCGCCCCGATCTTCTGATCGAAGGTCCCATGCAATATGACGCAGCCGTCGACGCCGGGGTGGCGCGCAAGAAGCTTCCGGACAGCGAGGTGGCCGGAAGCGCCACCGTATTCATCTTCCCCGACCTCAATACGGGCAACAACACCTACAAGGCCGTGCAGCGCTCGGCCGGGGCGGTGGCCATCGGGCCGGTCCTTCAGGGTCTGAAAAAGCCGGTCAACGATCTGAGCCGGGGGTGCACGGTGCCCGACATCGTGAACACCGTGGCCGTCACGGCCATCCAGGCTCAGAGCTCGTCGAGCCAGTCGTGAGGGTTCTGGTTCTCAACTCCGGAAGCTCTTCGATCAAGTACCAGCTCTTCGACATGCGCGAGCGGAGCTTGCTGGCGAAGGGAGCCGCTGAGCGGATCGGCGAACCGGGCAGCCGACTCGTTCACGGGCAGCGGGATTCGACCGGGGCGCTCCACGAGGAGGTCACCGACAGCGAGCTACCCGACCACGCAGCTGCCCTCGACCGGATCATGAGCTTGCTCGACGATGGCGCTGGAGCGGAAGATGGCGGCGAGCTCATCGGTATCGGACACCGGGTCGTGCATGGCGGCGAGGAGTTCCGGGACCCCCGCGTGATCGATGAACCGGTGATCGAGGCCATTCGGAAGCTCTCCCCGCTCGCGCCCCTGCACAATCCGGCGAATCTACTCTGCATCGAGGTAGCGATGGCCCGCCGGCCGGACGTGCCCCAGGTCGCCGTCTTCGACACGGCATTCCACCAGAGCATTCCACCACACGCCTATCGCTACGCAGTTCCCGAGGCATGGTACCAGGCCCACGGCGTTCGGCGCTACGGCTTCCACGGGACCTCTCATGCGTACGTCGCGAATCAGGCCGCCCTGCAGCTCGGCCGACCGCTCCGCGAGCTCAACCTCATCGTGCTTCACTTGGGCAACGGCGCCAGCGTGACCGCGATCGAGAAAGGCAAGAGCGTGGATACCTCCATGGGCTTGACCCCTTTAGAGGGTTTGGTCATGGGGACGCGCCCTGGCGACATCGACCCCGGTGTGCTCATCTACCTGGCGCGTCAGCGAGGAATGAGCGTCGATGAGATCGACGCCGACCTCAACGGTGAGAGCGGCCTCGAAGGCCTCTGCGGAGTCAGCGACCTGCGCGATGTCCTCCAACGCGAAGCAGCCGGGGACTCACGTGCGCGGTTAGCGCTCGAGGTTTACGTCTATCGCATACGCAAGTACATCGGTGCGTACACGGCGGCCTTAGGCCAGGTGGACGCCATCGTTTTCACAGCCGGCGTAGGCGAAAACTCCCCGGACATCCGGGAACGGGCCTGCGAAGGACTCGGTGCGCTCGGAGTGGAGCTCGACCAAACCCGCAATCGGGCACGGAAGAGGGGCAGCCGCGAAATCCAGCGAGAAGGCGCCCCTGTCGCGGTGCTCGTCGTACCCACCAATGAGGAGCTAGAGATCGCGGAACAGGCCCTGCGGTGTATTCACCCAGGGTCGCAGCCAGCGGGCGATGGGCCCGCACCGGCTGGTCGAAACAAGATGGCCTTTTAGCTCTCGAGAAGGCCTCCAAACTGGCTCCAGCGATAGGACTCGAACCTATGACCAAGCGATTAACAGTCGCCCGCTCTACCAACTGAGCTACGCTGGAATGGCTGCGAGGGATAGCGTGAGTATCGCCCCTGTCAAGCAGCCGAATTCGCTCTGAATTGTGGCCCGGGCATCCGCCTCGCGTCCGCCCCCCGCGCCTCCGCATCGTTGGAGTTCCAACGCTGCGCCGAGCGCTCAGGCGGAGCCCCCTGGCGCTTCGGCAAGCCTGGCACGCAGGGCTCGGACGGTTCGACCGGCCGCTCGCTCGTTCTCTCGGCTGAAAACGGACGACGGAAGAGGGAGCGCTGGGTCGACGTAGATCTTGAAGTCGATTTCCGTGCGAGCGCCGTCGGCGACCGGGGTGAGGGTGAAGGTCGCGTTGAACGCGTCGATGTTGCCGTCCAAGAGCCGTCCCTCGACGACGCGCGATGCACCGTCCTGCGGCCGCTCCGAGAGGTTCAGCTGCCCGTACAGGGTATACATCCCCCTGGCGACGCTCACTTCCATGTACACCATCGCCCGGCTGCCTCGCTGTGCGAGGACCCTCGACTTGGTGAAGTTGGGCATGAAACGCACGTAATTCGCGTAGTCGAGGATGATGGGAATCACTTCGTCGATCGGCTTGTCCACGACGATCACCGCGCGACCGCTGGAGATTTCGGAACCCTGCTCTGGAATCTGCATGGTCGAAATTCCTGCGTTCTCTTCCTGGGCGTCAGTAGCAGACGCGTGACCGGGGAGTGCGCCGACCATCGATGCGCTGAGGAACAGCGCCATCGGGGCAGTCAGGTTCATCGCGCCGCGGCTCAATCTAGGGCTATTTCGCATTACCAATCTCCTCGATCGCAAGGGCTCGAACCGTCAGGGCTTGCGTCCGGGCCTCTATGGATTACACTACACAGTGTAGTTCCGATTCGATTGGGGTCAAGAACAAAATACACCGATCAGTGTAGTTTGAAGCTAACATCATGGAAACACAGAGAGAATCACGGATCATCGCCAAGCGCGACGCCATTTTGGCCGCCTCGACCGCTGCATTTCGGGACGAGGGCTATGAATCGACGAGCATGGACCGCATCGCCGAGCTGGCGGGAGCCTCGAAGCGCACGGTCTACAATCACTTTGGCAGCAAAGAGGCGCTGTTCCAGGCGGTGGTCGAGAGGCTCTTCGATGAAGCGACGGAGCTCAATCAGGTCAGATGGGACCCCGGCCGCTCTCTCGAAGAGCAGCTCAGCGACTTCGTCCGGGCCAAGACGCTGCTCTCCGAGGACAAGGCCGCGCGCTGCCTGACCCGCGTGGTGCTCGGCGTCTACATCAAGCAGCCGGAGCTCTTGAGGGAAGTCATCGCAAGGGTCGCCGAGGATGAGAGCGTCCTCGCCAATTGGCTCCGCGAGGCCCATCGAGCCGGTCGTCTCCTGGTCCCCGATCCGGAGCTTGCAGCCCACATGTTCGGAAAGATGACGGCCGGCGTGCTTTTTTGGCCGCAGCTCCTCGAGGGGCAGATGGATTCCACCACCCGTGAGCGACTGACGCGCGAGCTCGTCGAGACGTTTCTCGCGCGCTACCGCTCGGCTTCGGGCTGATCGCTGCTGGCTGTTTGCTCCGGGGCCTCCGGCTCGGCTTTTCCGCGTCGACCCGTCCAGTGCGCCATCGATGTGTCGGCGCCGAAGAGATGGGAGATTTGGTCGTAGAGGGATGTCGGCAGGAGCTCGCGCAGGAGAGGGGTGATCTTCACCATCCAGGGCTCTTTGACGTACACCGAGTTGTGCTCGACGGCTTCGACGACCTTTTCGGCGATGAAGTCCGGTTCGAGGATCTGTGTGGCCTTGGGGGCCTCGGCGCCTTTGAACATGCCTGTGCCAATGTAGCTCGGACAGACGATGGTCACGTGCACGTGCTTGTGGCCTTCCACGTTGAGCTCGGCGCGAATCGATTCGGAGAACCCGATGGCAGCCCACTTGCTCGACGCGTAGCTCGAACCGTAGGGCAGCCCGATGAAGCCCGATGCGCTCGCGATGGTGACCAGGTGGGCTTCGGGCCTCGCGACCATGTCGTCCAAGAACGCGTGGGTCATCGCCACCAAGCCGAGCGTATTGACCTCGTAGGTCTTGAAGTGATCGTCGAGCGGCGTCTTGGTAAACGGCCCGCCGAAGACGACCCCGGCGTTGTTGACCAGGACGTCGATCGGACCTGCTTCGGCGTCGACCTGTGATTTGAACGCTGCAATGCTCGCAGGATTGGTGACGTCGACCGCGAAGCCCCAGGCAGGAACGCCAAGGGCCGCGACCTTGGCCGTGGCTTCGGCGAGCTTCTCCTCGTCGAGGTCTGCGAGCACGATGCTCGCGCCGCGCCCCGCGAACTTGATCGCCATTTCCAGGCCGATGCCCTGCGCTCCGCCTGTGATCAATACGCGTCTACCGTTCAGCTTGCTCATGGCGACCTCTCTATGGAGACTAGCCGCCCGGAGTGATCGTCAGCTCGACCCGGGCGGTCTGGTTGGGGGTGAGAACCTGAAGAATGTCCAGGTTCGCATCCCATGTCCAGCTGCAACCGCTTGCTTCCTCACATCCTCGAAGGGACCAGCCGTCCGGGTAGTGCCGGCTCGCCGGCACGTAAACTTCGGTCGGCAACGTTGCCGATGGAGACGGGTCGAATGCGAGCGAAAACCTGCGCGTATCGGGATTGTACGAAAACGAACGCGGCACGCCGGCGACGCGCTGCGGGTACGGCCGCACCAGCTGATCGGCGTTTTCCCGCTCGACGAACTGCCCCTGCTCGTCTCGCTCCCAGATGCCCCAGCCGCCCGGGTCGTAGGACCAGTAGGTCCAGCCCAGCATCATCCGGTCACCCATGTCGAGCAGCTCGCGCATGAAGAGCTCGGCATTGGGCCAATTCGGGTCGAAGCCCCACTCGCCGAGCAGCAGCGGCGCGTTCTGCAAGCTGGTCTCGACGTTGCGGTTGGCCTCCCAGTTGGCGAGCGTCACGTCGGAGCTCGGGTCGTAGGCCTGGTTGAACTCGAACTGAACCGAGTAGAGGTGGGGTGCGTATACGAGGCGCGGCTCGCCTTCGCGCGGATCTTCGAGCTCGAGGATGAACGATGGCTGCCCGTTCGCCGGGGCTGCGACGCGAGGTTCGTAGAAGATCCAACCGTCCTCGTCGACTGCGCGAATCGACGCGATCATCCTGCGGTAGAAATCCGTGAATAGCGTCCGATCGAAATCGGCGGCGGCGCCGTCAGGAAGGGTGACCGTGATGTCCCGCGCGTCGTAAACCGACCCCGGTGAGGGCTCGTTTAAAATATCGTAGCCTAGGACGGCCGGGTGGTCTTTGAAGCGTTCGGCCACGGCGGCCCAGGCGTCCGCAAAGTGGTCCTGCAGATCGCTGTGCTCCCCCGGATACTCGAAGAAATTGTCAAAGGCCGCCATCACGGCGGGCGCAAAGTAGTTCAGCGACCAGACCGGGTTTTGATCGAAGGGCAGGTCGTCGTCTTCGATTGCCCACTCGGGTGCGCCATCACAGCAAAAACGTGCGGCGTAAACGTCCTGGTGCATGTCGAGGATCACGTGGACCCCGTTGTCCGCAAACCAGTCGAGCCGTTCTTCGGTCTTGTCGAAATACGCGTCGTCGTATTCGCCTGGCGACGGCTCGACCGCGTCCCAGAAGATCAGGTAGCGGACCACGTTGAAGCCCCAGAGTCGGGCGTAGCGCTCCACGTCCTCCGCTTGGAGGTCGGGAAGACGCTCGGGGTGCCCCTTTGCCGAGCTCATGATGTTCATGCCGCGCAAAATCACCGCACGGCCGTCGCCGTCCCGGACGAAATAGGTCCCGTCCTCGATGGGCTCGGAGGGCGAGGCCGGCGAGCTGCCATCGCTGCACGCGAACAGCTGTGCCAGCAGGCTCAGACTCGCAGCGAGTCGAAGTGTACGAGCCGGAGGCCACGCCGAGTAGCTCGTCATTCGACGGCCTACTCCTCAGGGGGAAGTAGCACGGTGTCGACGACGTACAGCATCCCGTTCTCGGCGTCGATGCGCGCGATGATCTTCGCGTCGTTCAGCGAAAGCTCTTCACCGTTCACGTGCATCGTGGTCTTCTTGCCATTGGCCATCGACAGCGTCTGTCCTTCCTTGAACCAGCTCGGCTGAATGGCGGAAGTGGTGACGTGGTACTTCAGGATTTCGCGAAGCGTTTTCACGTTCTCTGGCTTGACCAGATCCTCGACGGTGCCTTCCGGCAGCTTCGCAAATGCGTCATTCGTTGGCGCGAAGACGGTGAGCGGGCCGGATGCCGCGACCGAGGTCACGTAATCCGCGGCCTTCAGCGCAGCGACCAAGGTCGTGTGATCCTCGGAGCCAAGAGCAAGACTCACGATGTTCTTTTCGTGCAGCGGCGGAACGTTGGACACCTTTTTTGCTGGGGCGGCCTCTGCGCTTGGAGCGGGCGCGGTGGGTGCTGCCTCCTGCGTTTTGCAGCCGGCGATGGCGAGCCCAGCGAGGAGCCCTCCGATGATCACGATTCTCATTAGCTCTTTCATCACAACCTCCCCGCAGGAGCCTCCTCCAAGCGCGAGCGGAGTATAGACGCACGCCTCTCAATCGAGGCACGCCAAATCCGGCTTTCTTGATCTGGGCGAAAATTCTGCGCCGTGCTGCGGCGGGGCGGTTCTGGGTCTTCGGGCGGGGGTTTGCTCGCGGAGCGGGTGAGCCTAGACTCCGCCGAACCAGGAGGACGTATGCGTGCAAAGTGGATCGGGCTGCTCATTGGATTGGTCGTTGGCGTTTCGGGGTGCACCCCGAAGGAGGCGGCGCCCGCTGAGCCTAAGGCAGCGGAGCCGCCAGCTGCTCCGACGCCGGCCGCGGAACCCGCGACCGACCCCGTCGCAGAGGCATCTGAGATTTTCCAGGGGCGATGCACCGTTTGCCATGGCGCAGGCGGCAAGGGAGACGGCGCCGGCTCGGCCGCGCTCGATCCGAAGCCACGAGATCTCACTTCTGACGAATGGCAGGCGTCGGTCGACGACGAGCACATTCGGAAGATCATCATCTACGGGGGCTCCGCGGTGGGCAAGGCGGCGACGATGCCCGCAAATCCGGACCTCGACGCGAAGCCCGACGTCGTCGCTGAGCTCGTGAAGCTGGTTAGGGGTCTCGCGAAATAGCTCGCGTTTTTCGTCTGAATGGCGTATCTCTCGCACCGCGCTTCTGCGCAGAGCGGTGAGAAGAGGCCCCTTTCGCTCGAGGGCGTCGTCGCAAGGGATTTCCCTTTCGCTGAGGGAAGTGAGGAGAAGTGATGAAGTTCAACAGGATTGGTGCGTTGAGCGCACCAAGTATCGGGGTTCTGTTGGCTGCGATGGCCTGCATTGGATGCGGCCCACAGCAGACAGCACAGGTGTCACAGGCGCCCGCGAGCTCGACTGCCGATTTGATGAAGCAGCGCGGGCTCAACGAAGCCGATGTGAGCGCGGCGCTTCAGACCTACACGCCCACGGGCAAAAAAGACACGTACCTGACCTTCGCGTCGGGTGGTCACGGCGGCAACATGATCGTCATTGGCGTCCCGTCGATGCGTATCTTGAAGTACGTCGGCGTCTTCACGCCGGAGCCTTGGCAGGGCTACGGCTATGGAGACCAGTCGAATGCGGTCCTCGAAGGAGGCAGCCGTTTTGGCAAGGAGATGACCTGGGGTGACATGCACCACCCGGCGCTGTCCGAGACCAACGGTGAATTCGACGGCAAGTTCGTCTTCGTGAACGACAAGGCCAACGCCCGCATCGCGGTCGTCGACCTGCACGATTTCGTCACCAAGGAGATCGTGACCTCGACGCTCATTCAGAGTGACCACGGCGCGACCTTCGTGACACCGAACACCGAGTACGTCGTCGAGTCGAGCCAGTACCCCGCGCCTCTGGGCGGCGGCTACGCACCAATCGAGGAGTACCAGGACAAGTACCGCGGCGCGGTGATCTTCTGGAAGTTCGATCGCGAAAAGGGGAGAATCGATCGCGCCAAATCCTTTGCGATGGAGCTTCCTCCATACATGCAGGATCTCGCAGACGCCGGAAAGCTCGCAAGCGAGGGTTGGGTGTTCATCAACTCGTTCAACACGGAGATGAGTTGGGGAGGCACGATGGAAGGCAACCCTCCCATGGAGTCGGGAGCGTCCCAGAACGACATGGACTACCTGCACATCATCGACCTCAAGAAAGCCGAGGCCGTTCGAAATGCTGGCAAGACCACGAAGATTGCCGGCATGGACGTCATCTCGCTCGAGACCACCAACGCCGAGGGTCTATTGCACCTCGTAGGCGAGCCGAAGAGCCCGCACGGCGTGGACGTCACGCCCGATGGCAAGGAGCTCGTGGTTTCAGGCAAGCTCGACACGCACGCCACG
Source organism: Deltaproteobacteria bacterium (assembly GCA_004283055.1). Lineage (GTDB taxonomy): Bacteria > Myxococcota_A > Polyangia > Polyangiales > Houyiibacteriaceae > SG8-38. The sequence continues at coordinate 68,910 of SHLP01000002.1, read as the reverse complement.
GTCTACAGCTTCGAGAAGCTCAAGGGTCTCATCGACGCCAAGAAATACGAAGGGAAAGACCAATACGGCGTCCCGATTCTTCCCTTTGCAGACAGCATCCGAGGGCAAGTCGAAATCGGCCTCGGTCCGCTTCACACGCAGTACGACGACAAGGGCAACGCGTACACGTCGGTCTTCATCGAATCGACCGTCGCAAAGTGGTCGCTCAAAGACCTCAAGGTCCTCGAGAAGGTCAAAGTTCACTACAACGTCGGCCACATCGTGGCGGCCGAGGGTGACACCGTCAGCCCTGACGGCGGCTACCTGATTGCGATGAACAAGTGGGCGCTCGATCGCTTTTCGAAGGTTGGTCCTCTGCTTCCGCAGAACTTCCAGCTGATCAACATCAACAGCGAACCGATGCAGCTCATCTACGACATGCCCCTTCCGCTCGGCGAGCCGCACTATGCCCAGATGATCAAGGCCGACAAGCTCGACCCGGTCGACGTCTACAAGCCCGCTGGCTACGACGTCGTCACCGACGAGCCCAATCCCAACGCGGTCACCGCCGGCAAAGAGCGCATCGAGCGCGAGGGTAAGGACGTCCACGTCTACATGACCTCGGTGCGAAGCCACTTCACCCCGGATATCGTCCGCGTGAAGAAGGGCGACACGGTCCACCTTCACATCACCAATGTGGAACAGGCCCACGATGCGACGCACGGCTTCACGGTGGGCTCGTACAACGTCCACAGCAGCCTGGAGCCTGGCAAGCACGTCGACATCACCTTCACGGCCGACAGAGAGGGGACGTTCCCGTTCTACTGCACCGAGTTCTGCTCGGCCCTTCACCTCGAGATGGCCGGCTACCTCTTGGTGGAACCGAGTTGATCCGAGGCGCCGCACGAGTCGGCCGTGGGCTGAACGCTCCCGGCCGTGCGTGCTGGTGCGTGGTCGGGCTCATCACGATTGCGGCATGTGCGTCTAAGGCCGCGCCTCGTGTTTCTGCGCCTGCGCCGCTTCCCGCTCCGCCCAGGCCCGCAGACTGCCTGACGGTCGCTGCAGGGTCGAACCTGCAGTCGACCGTCGACGGCGCTCGGGAGGGAGCGGTGCTCTGTCTCGAGCCCGGGTCCTACGCCGGCCCGTTGACGATCGCGAAGCGTGTCGAGATATGGGGTCCCCGAGATGCGGTGATTCGTTCTGGGGGCGAGGGGACGACGATCGAAATCGAAGGGGGTGGCGCGGCGCTCGCGGGGCTGACCGTCGACGGCAGCGGCGGCCGCTTCGACACGCTCGATGCAGCGGTTCACGTCGTTGCCGACGATGTCCGCGTGGAGGGCGTTCGGGTTCAGGGTGCGGCTTTTGGGCTGCTGATCGAAAAGGCCAACCGGGCATCGATCTTGAACAACGTCGTTCAGGGCCCCGACGACGGCCCTCTCGGCCTTCGAGGCGACGGCATTCGACTCTGGGAGACGCGAGACTCCGTGGTTCGGGACAATCGAGTCCTCGGATGCCGCGACATGGTCGTTTGGTACTCCAGCCGCAATCGACTGGTTCGAAACACGGTCGTCCGAAGCCGATACGGCACACACTTCATGTACAGCCACGACAACCACGTCGAAGGCAACCGCTATATCGACAACGTGGTCGGCATTTTCATCATGTACAGCCGGAACTTGATGCTGCGCGACAACCTCCTCGCGCGGTCGACGGGCCCGGGCGGCATGGGGCTCGGCATCAAGGAGTCCGGCAACTTGACGGTGACGGGCAACGCGTTCATCGCAAACACCAAGGGCGTCTACATGGACACCGCACCGCTCGAACCCGAAGACTTCAACGCATTTGAGGACAACGCGTTCTTTCATTCGGAGGTCGCGGTGCTGATGCATTCGAGCGAGAAGCGCAATGCATTTCGGGGCAACCAGTTCGTCAGCAATCGTTCGCAGCTCCAGGTGGAAGGCGGCGGGGACGCGCTGGGGGTCGAATGGGACGGAAACTCCTTCGATGACTATGCCGGTTACGACATGGACCGCGACGGATTCGGGGACATCCCCTACGAGCTTCGTCGGCTGAGCAGTCAGCTCGAGAGCACGTACCCGCAGCTGCAGTTCTTTCGCGGCGCGATCACGCTCCAGCTTCTCGATGCGATCAGCTCGCTCTTTCCGATGGTCGAACCGAAAACCACCATGATCGACGCACGACCCAAGATGGGCGCGGTCGACTGGAGTCGTTTCGATGCGCGTTGAGGGCAGGGCGATACGAAAGCAGTTCGGCCGAGTCGAGGCGCTTCGAGGGCTCGATTTCAGCATTCCGAGCGGCGGGAAAGTAGGCCTGATCGGCCCCAACGCCTCGGGGAAGTCGACGCTGATTCGCATCATTTTGGGCCTGCTGCGCTGCGACGGTGAGCTCTTGCTCGATGGCGAAAAGAAGCGACACATCGAGGCCGCGGACCGGATCGCATACGTCCCGCAAATCGCGCCGAAGTTCAATGCGTCGGTGGGTGAGGTGATCAAGGCGATCACCCGTGTTCGGGAGATCTCCCCGGAGGCCGTGCTCGGCGCCGGCACAGAGCTCGGAATCGACCTGCGAGCGGCGGACCGGCAAGCGTTCTGCAACCTGTCTGGCGGCGCGAAGCAAAAGACCCTCATTTCGCTCGCACTCGCCAGCCAAGCGTCGCTGTACGTCCTCGACGAGCCGACCGCCAGTCTGGACACGCAGTCTCGCAGAGACCTCTTTCATTTGCTGTCCGAGCGAACCGAGGACGCCACGCTGATCCTTTGTTCGCACCGTCTCGAAGAGATCCGTACCTTGGTCGACCGGGTGATGGTGCTCGACGAGGGTCGGCTCGCGTACTTCGGGCCGACCGAGGAGTATCTGGACCGAATGACCTTGAGCACCATCGACGTTCAGCTGCGCAACGGAGTCGATCACGAAACGCTCGCCGCGATGGGCTTCGAGGCAGGGGTTGCCGGCTGGTGGAGCCGCACCGCTACCCGCGCCGAGAAGCTCGATCTGGTCGCGCGTCTTTCTCAACGCCTACAGGGCCAGATCGTCAACGTGCTGGTTCGCGACGCCGATGCCGTGCAGCTCGACGAAGGAGGAGGGACAGACGATGTCCACCAAGATCATTAAGGCACTCTTGTTGGTGGTCGCCATCGTCGCTGCGGTCGTTGCCTTCGGACGCTTCAACCAGGTGACGCTCGCCGAGGGTGCCGTTCCCGTCGTTTGGGATACAGAGGTGTGCGCCCATTGCAAGATGCACGTGGGCGATCCGCGTTTTGCAGCTCAGCTCCAAACGACGGAGGGAGACGTGCTGAATTTCGACGATCCCGGCTGCCTGTTCGACTTCCTTCAATCGAACGAAGCCACGGTCCACGCGCTCCATTTTCGTAATCATCTGGAAGACGGCTGGCTGTCGGAGGCTGAGGTGGGCTTCCTCCCCGCCGACGACTCCCCCATGGGTTACGGAATCCGCGCGGTCCCAAAGGGCACACCCGAGGCGCAAGGCATCGACTGGGCGAAATCCCGCGTGAAGGACCGCGCCCACCAGCAGCACGGGGACCCATGAACCGACATCTGCGGTCGTACTTCGCGGTTGCTCAGCTCGATCTCGCCGAGGTCCTTCGGTCTCGCTGGCTGCTGTTCTGCATCGTCGTTTATGCGGCCCTAGCCGTCGTATTTCTGCTGGTGGGGATGCGTGAGTCGACCGTGTTCGGATTCACCGGCACGGGCAGAGTGTTGGTTTCCTATGTGCACGCGCTCTTGGTCCTTTTGCCTTTGATGGCGCTGATCGCGACCGGGTTGGTCGTCAACAAGGCGCGTGACGACGGCACGCTAGAGCTCCTTTTCAGTCAACCCATTTCGAGGGGCGCCTTTTTCAGCGCCATCTCGAGCGTCCGCTTCCTAGTGCTCCTGCTGCCGCTCGCCGTGCTCATGGCCGGCGTCGGGGTGTTCGGCCGTTTCGCATTCGGACAGCAAATCGCATGGAGCTTCATCGGGCACTGTCTGGTGCTCAGCGCCGTGCTCGTCTGGTCGTTTTGCGGGATCGGTCTCTGGGTCTCGACGACGGTTCAGAACTCGGCGCGCGCGACGATGTACCTGCTGCTGATCTGGGTTGCGGGAATCGCACTCATGGACTTCGCGCTCGCTGGCATGATGCTTCAATGGCGAATGGAGCCGAGGGTTGTTTTTGTGCTCGCAGCGCTCAACCCCGTCCAAAGCATTCGAATGGCGCTGCTGTCGTCCGCCGATCCTGAGCTCAGCGTGCTGGGCCCGGTAGGCTTCTATCTAGCGAACCGGATTGGCGGCACGGGGCTTTACGCGCTCGGTGTCGCATGGCCCATGTTGCTCGGATCGCTTGCTTGGATGGGCGGACTGTGGAAGTTGCGCCGGGGAGATGTCGTTTAGGAACGGAAGGCCTGGAGGAGGCAAAATGTCAAACGCAATGGACGCATTCTATAGGTTCTTGGACGAGCCCATCTTTCCATGGGCGCGACTCGTGCTCGCTCTGCTCACTGTCTTCGTGGGACTGAGCTTCACCGCACCGATGTGGCACATCAACATGAAGGCGCCGCAATATCCACAGGGACTCGACCTGTACATCTACTCGTACAAAGTCGACGGCGGAAACGATGGCAACGACGTCCAAGAGATCAACGTTCTCAATCACTACATCGGTATGGCGCCACTCGACCGAGCTGCGCTCAGTGACCTCGACTGGATTCCGTTTCTTTTCGCCGGGATGATCATTTTGGCGTTGCGCACGGCCTTGATAGGGAAGGTCGGCTCCATGCTGGACCTTCTGGTGATGACGACCTACGCGGGCGTGTTTGGATTCGGACGCCTGTATTACAAGCTCTATACCTTCGGGCACAATCTGGACCCGCGGGCGCCCGTCACCATCGAGCCATTCATGCCGGTGATGCTGGGCAAAAAGCAAATCGCGAACTTTTTGACCGAGGCGGGACCTGGTCTCGGCACCTGGTATGTCGCGATATTCGCGACCGGGCTGACCCTCCTTCTCGTGATTCATTTGATCGTCGGCCGAAAGCGCCATGTAAGCTCCGCCGGGGGCTGAGTAGGCGCAACCTCTGACCCTGGGCAGCCGCTGGCTGGAGTCCTGCCCCGAGGCCTGACACACTACGAGGCCTCCATGGAAGCCAAGCCTCACACGTTTGTCGTCTCCGACCTGCACCTCACCGAAGCGGAAGAGCCGGACCCGGCGCGCCCGCTATGGATGGCGTACAAGCGTCGCGAATTCTTCATCGACGAAGATTTCGCGAGGTTCCTCGACCACATCGAGGAGAAGGCAGACGGGCCGATCGAGCTGATCCTCAATGGAGACATCTTCGATTTCGACAGCGTCACCACCGTGCCTAGTGAGGACCGGCACGTCGAGTGGTTGGAACAGGCTCGCGGGCTTGGAAGCGAGGAGTGGAAAAGCCAGTTCAAGATGAAAGTGATCATCGACGACCACCCACGCTGGTTCGAGGCCTTGGGGGCGTTCATCGCTCGGGGACACAGGGCCGTCTTCGTCGTCGGCAACCACGATGTCGAAGTCTATTGGCCGTCGGTACAGCGGATGATCTGCGATGCGCTGGGAGCTGCGGTCCCGTCGAGCATCGGCGAAGAAGATGATGACGAACCAATCGTATTTTGCAATTGGTTCTACCTGAGCGGCGAAGATACCTACGTGAGCCACGGACACCAGTACGATCCCAACTGCGTCGTCCGTGACCCAATCGACCCCTTGGTTGAAGTCAACGGGCAGCCCCGGGTTCGCATTCCGTTTGGCGACCTAGCCGCGCGGTACATGCTCAACGGAATGGGATACTTCAATCCCCACCAGTCCGAAAACTACATCATGAGCGCGACGGCGTACGTGCGCTTCTTTTTCCGATACATGCTGCGCACCCAGCCGCTGTTGATTTGGACCTGGCTCTGGGGTGCTTATGTGACCCTGTGGATCTCGCTTCGCACGCACTGGCTCCCCGCGATGCGCGATCCGATGCTGGTCGACGACAAGGTTCGATCGATTGCCGCGCGCGCCCAGGCCACGCCTTCGATGGTTCGCAAGCTCAATGTGCTTCATGTTCCGTCTGCGACCAACAACCCCTTTCGAATCGCGCGCGAGCTGTGGCTCGACCGGGCGTTCTTCCTCTTGGTCGCCCTCTTTTTGGCCTGGCAAGTGGTCCTCCACATCAACATCGCGCTGCCAATCAGCCCGCTTTGGGTGTTCGTGCCGGCGCTCATCTTCATGCTTCCCTACGCGGCCTATGCATCCTCGGTACGGGCGACGGTTTTCGAGACTCCGCTTCTCACGCCCACACTCGCAGAGTTGATTTACAAGATCACGGGCGCCCGTCGCGTCGTGTTCGGGCACACTCACGACCCGAAGTGCGAGCAGGTTGGTCCGGTCACGCTCTACAACGGCGGATTTTGGTCCCAGGCGTTTGCCGACCCCGAATGCACAGCCCGTCTCGGGGAGCAGACCTTCGTTTGGATTCGCCCTTCGAACGGAGGGTCGGACCGGGTCGGGGAGCTCTGCGAATGGAAGGCCGCCGAAGAGACGCCGATGCGCTCCATCTGTGCTGAAACACAGAGCCCCTTGGCCGAAGTGGGTCTTCGCGCCGGAGCCGGTGCGTGAAGAGGCCCTTCGTTTACAAGATGCGGGTCCGATTTCGCGATACGGACCTGCAGGGCCACGTCTACTTCGGGAACTACTTCGTCTTTTGTGACGAGGCCCTGGGCGCATACATGCGGGCCGTAGGGGTGCCATGGCAGGACATGGTCAGGGCCGGCACCGATATGTTCTACGTGAATGCGAGCTGCGACTACCTCGGAAGCGCCAGGTTCGAGGAGGATGTTCACATCGAGACCCGAATCTCGAGGTTCGGGGCCTCGAGCTTCACCAGCTCTTTCGTGATTCGCAACGACCGAGATGAGACGCTTGCGAAGGCGAGCGTCACCAGCGTATGCGTCGATCCGAACAGCCGGGAGAAGGTCACCGTGCCCGGCTCCCTTCGCAACGCCGTCGCAGCGTTCGAGGATGGTCCTGCCGACGGCTGAAGGCCGGCGGGTCGGGGCGAGGGAAGGTCATTCGTCGGAGCTGGCCATCGGCGCGGCTCGGCGATCGCAAAGGTGACAGGAATGTTACACGTCCTTCGCTTCCGCCGCTGGCTCGGGCAGCGCGCTTGATCTATCGTCGCGCGTGATGAAGTCCACCCTCGGAGCCCTGGGGCTCCTCACTACGGTTCTCTGCATCGGATGCGGCGACGATCGGCCGCCCGGGAGTGTCGGGAATGACAGCTCCTTGGTCGGAGGGCCCTGCATGAACAACTCGGAGTGCGATCAGGGCCTCTGCCAGGATGGATTCCGTTTTCCGGGCGGCATCTGCACCGTCTCGTGTGGGAGCTCGAGCAACTGCCCGCAGGGCTCATCGTGCGCAGAGCTCGACACGGGCTGGGTTTGCCTCGTCAACTGCAGGGGTACGACGGATTGCCGAACCGACTACCTGTGTGAGTCGGTGACGGAAGCCGGGACCAACCAGACCTCCAACGTATTGGTCTGCCTGGGCCCGGCCCGCTGAGCGCGGGCAATTCGAAGCTCTGATGTCGAGGGTGCGAATTCCTTTACACACCGGCGCGACGCTTGCCGTGTCCAGACACTTGGCAAAATTCTCTGCCTCGTCTAAACATTTGCAGCATCGCTGCGTCGAATCGGTATGGTGACAGGTCGGACGCATAGAGGGGGATCCGGAGAGAATTCGATGGCTGGCACCAAAATGGCAGGTGCGACTTGTGTCGCGATCGCACTGATTGGCTCGCTGCTCTGGAATCCTTCTTCAAACGCGCAAGTCGACACGGACCCGGCGGCGAAGAACATCCTCACGCTCGAAATCACCGGCGTTCGAGAGCCTGCGGGCCGGATGGCATGCGCTCTGTTTTGGCAGAACAAAGGCTTCCCGCGTAAGCACCGTCGGGCGCTCCGGCGAACCTGGGTCGACGTCGAGGGAGAGACCGTCACCTGCGTCTTCAAGCGCACCGGCCTAGGCGACTACGCTGCATCGGTTTTCGTCGACATCAACGGCAACGGGAAGCTCGACACCAACGCGATCGGAAGCCCGAAGGAGCCCTGGGGCGTCTCGCAGAACGCGAAGGCGAGGAGGTTCGGCCCACCGCTCTACAAGGACGCGAAGTTCACCTATGAGGGCGGGGCCGTGACAATTTCGATCGAGCTCGTTTACGACGACTAAATGAAGATGATCTGAGCTCCCTCGCTCATGTCCAAAAAGTCCATTGCGGTCACTATCTCTTTGACCTGCGGCACCAAGTCGTCTTTCGTGAGCTTGAACATGTCGAGGGCCATTTGGCAGCCGTACAGGGCGGCGCCGGCGTCATCGAGCATCTCGACGAACTCGCGAACCGGCGGGATGTCGAGCCGCTCCATTTCCTTGCGCATCTGAGCGGTAGCCAAAGCTTCGACCCCGGGCAGGCCCGCGATCATCGCGGGAATCGGCGCGGCGGGATTGCCTACGAGATTCAGATGAAGGTGGTCAATCTTGTTCTCGTTGACGATGTCGAGCCCCCAGAACGTGAAGAACAGTCGGGCGTCGACGCCCGCCATTCGGGCTGCATTGGCTAGAATCAGACCGGGGTAGGCCATGTCGAAGCTGCCTTTCGAGCAAATCACGCTCAAGCTTCGTTTCTTTTCGGTTCCTGTGTCGGTCATGGGGTTCTCCTCGAAGCTCTGACTACACGCACGACTTGGGTTTGGGGATGCCGGCGATCTTGGCGATCAGCTTCGCGGGACCGTCGGGGAAGAGCTTGTAGATGGACTTGATCGGCGTCTCCGCCCGCCTGCTGATCTTTCGGAGCCCAGGGCTCGAGCCAGACTCGGCTTCGATCGCGCGCGCCGTCTCGAGCACCTTCCAGTGGGCATCTCCGAGTTCGATGCCCATCTTTGCGGCGAGCTCCTTCGCGAGCTCCTCAGACCAGTCGCCCCGGTTTGCGAGGTAGCCTTGCGCGTCGAATTCCAAGGCCTCCAGTGACATCAGTTGTTACCGGATGCGACGGCGGGAGCAGGATCTGAAGGCGAGAAGCGTTCAGCCGGCAAGGGCGCATCGGCGCTTTTTGCGCGCTCGTGCATGGCAGTCAAAAAACGCAGCGTGCCGTCGAGCATTCGGGCCGTACGCGGCGACGCGAAGATGTCGAATGCATGCTGGGCCCCGCGCAGCTCCGTGTACATCACGGGAGCCCGCGAGCTGTTTCGCAGTGTTTCCGCAAAGAGACGCGCGTCCTCGACGGGAGCCAAGGTATCACGGTCGCCGTGTACGATGAGAAAGGGGGGGGCGCCCGGGTGGACGCGATCGAGCGGGGACGCTCGATGGAATTTCTTCGGTTCTCTCTCGAAGAACGCCTTCATGATCATTGGCTCGAGCATTCGAGAACGAAATCGCGGCAGCATCGTGTCGAGCCGGTTGGTGAAGTCGTAGACGCCGTAGACAGGAATGGCCGCCTGTAAGCTCGTATCTGCATCTTCAAAGCCGGGCTGGTACTCCGGGTCGTTCGCGGTCAAGGCCATCATCGCGGTGAGATGCCCGCCCGCGGAGCCGCCCGTGACTGCGATGAAGCTGGGATCGATGCCGTATTCATCGGCGTGCTCTCGAATCCATTTGAGAGCGTACTTGAGGTCGACCAGATGATCGGGCCAGGTTGCCGCCGGGCTCAATCGGTAGTTGACGTTGAAGCAGACCCAGCCATTCGCCGCAAGATGCCCGATGAGCGGCCAACCCTGCTCGCGCTTGTCGCCGATGATCCAGGCGCCCCCGTGGATCTGCATGATCGCGGGACGACGGGCGCCCGGCTCCTTGGGCATCGCAACGTCTAGCCGGAGTGTTTTGCCCGCGACTTCTCGGTACGTGACGTCCCGCAGGACTTCGACTCCGGCGCGGCGGAACAGAAACGGCACCACCAGCTGAGTGAGCGGAAGGCGTGCTGAGTTCTCCGGCTGCGACAGGTCGACGAGCGCGTCGTCAAAGGTGTGGCGGGTATTGTGGCCGTCTCGAAAAAGGATGAGCAGGCCGAGCCACGAGGCGATTGTGATGCCCATGCCGACCATCCCGGGCCAGTGCGAAAGGGCGCCGAGCTCGAGGAACAAGACGGTGGCGATGGCTTGCCAGACGATATGGTGGAGGGCTAGCTCGGCCGTGAGCCAAGACCCGAAAAAGCTCGGCACGAAGAGCACCGGAATGCGTCGCACCGGCACGAAGGCGTTGAGCGTGAACACGGCCCCGAGCAGGCTCACCGCGAGGAACAACCAGGCGACGTGAGTTTCGCTGAACCACATAGGCCCTGGCCTTCTAGCACGTTCCGGGATATGGCGGTGCCGATGGGCAACGACGAGCTCTCGTATTCGAGGATCACCCACCTGCCGAATCGTCCGATTCAGCGCCTCCAGCGGCCCCTACAAGCGTTTACGCACATCGAGTCGGCAAGCGGTGTCGTCCTCTTGATTTGCACGGCCGTTGCGCTGCTCGCCGCGAACTCGCCCTACGCGGAAATCTACGACGCTTTTTGGCACCAGAAACTTCGCTTCGCCGTCGGCGACTTCGCGCTTTCGCACTCCCTCGCGCACTGGATCAACGACGGGCTCATGGCGATTTTCTTCTTCGTCATCGGCTTGGAAATCAAGCGCGAAATGGTCATTGGTGAGCTCAGTGATCGCCGAAAGGTCGCGCTGCCTGTCGCGGCGGCAATTGGGGGTGTCGTTGCGCCCGTGTTGATTTATCTGGCGTTGCAATACGGCGAGGCAGGAGAGCGAGGCTGGGCAGTCCCGATGGCGACGGACATCGCGTTCGTCGTAGGCTGCATGTCGATTTTGGGCAAGCGCGTCCCCCGTGGCCTGGGCATCTTGATGCTTTCCCTAGCGATCGTCGATGACCTCATGGCGGTGTTGGTCATTGCCGTCTTTTACACCGAGTCGATCAGCGGAGTCTGGCTCGCGGGGGCCCTCGTCGGACTTGCCGCGATTGTCATGATGAGTCGTCTGGGTGTTCGCTCGATAGGAATCTATGTCATCGTTGGTGGCTGGGTGTGGCTCTGCACTCTGGAATCGGGTGTGCACTCGACTGTCGCAGGTGTCTTGGTCGGCTTGCTGACGCCCGCCCATCCGTGGCTTGGTGGGCAGCGCTTTCTCGGCTTCCTGCGGCACGTCAACGACACCCTACGCAAGCCGGAGACCAGCATCGAACGCGCGCGAGAGCTCGTTGCTGACCTTTCGTTTGCCTCCCGAGAGGCGGTTTCACCCTTGTTTCGGCTCGAAACTGCGCTGCACCCATGGGTGGCGTTCGTCATCATGCCGCTGTTCGCGCTCGCTAACGCGGGCGTGGCCATCGAGGTCGATCGAATGGGTGAACCGGTTTCCCTGGCCGTGGCTTCAGGACTCGTTCTCGGCAAGTCGATCGGAATTTTCGGCGCTTCTTGGCTGACGGTGAAGCTCGGTTGGGCGGCGCGGCCCGAGGGCGTCACCTGGCCGATTCTTCTCGGTGCGGCGTTCCTCGGCGGCATCGGTTTCACCATGGCTCTGTTCATCGCGTCTCTGGGCCTCTCCGGAGAGCTCCTGGTGTCGGCGAAAATCGGCATCATACTCGGCTCGTTCGTGAGCGCCGTCCTCGGCATGCTGATACTATCCGTTGTCACCAAGAAGACCTGATGCGCATTCTCATCCTAGCCTCGGTCCTCGCGCTTGCAGCCATTGCGCAGGCGCAGTCGGCGCCGGTGTTCTACTCGTACACCTCCGGCTCCGGCCGGACGGTCTACGTGAACCGCTTTTCGATGGTGCCCCCAGAAAAGCGTTCCGAAGCGCGTGCCGTCGACCTTTCGCGCGTCAGTCTCAACGAACGGCTCGCCGACGAGCTCGCCGATGCCGTAGAGGATGAGCTTCGGTTCCTCAAAGACTCCGATCCGTGCAACGAAGCGCGAATGGAGCGAACCGCGGGCGCATGGCGCCACGTTTGGCATAGGCACGGCCCGTGGATTCTGGCGAGCTTGGGAGCGGCCATTCTGGTGTTGATGACGCCCTGGATGGTCCAACGCACGCCTCCAGGGGTGTGGTCGCGTCTCTTGATGGTTGCCTTGCCGGCCCTTGCGATGACTGCGCTCGTGGCGATTTCTGCAACGCGCGCCAGCAACTCGCTCGAGGCGGTCCAGCAACTATCGAAGCTCTGCGATGCAAACGAAAGAGAGGCCACCCCCGAGAAACAAGTGGTGAGGCTCAATGAAATGCACTCTTACATCGAAGAGCTTTACCAACAGCGGTTCACCGAAATTGAAGCCATTACGGAAATGGAATGAACGAACGTCCGAACTACGACGACCAGACCAAGTGCCCGCTTTGCGGACGAGACAATCAATGCGCGGTCGCTGCCGGCCGGGATCCGGATTCGTGCTGGTGCATGACGGCGACGATGGACCCGAGCGCGCTCACGTCGATTCCCCAGGAGGCACAGGGCAAAGTCTGCATCTGTGCGCAGTGCGCGAGCGCCAGTCCCGAAAACGGATGAGGCCCTCCTAGCCACTGGAGGGCGCAGGTCCGCACGGATTGCATTGGCTTGCCAGCGCGTCGTGCTCCACTTGGATGGTGACGTGCTCGATGGCGAATTGGGTGGCCAATGTGCGATTCGCGACATCGATGACGCCCTGGTGGTCCGCCTCTGGTGCGATGATCAGGTGGACGGTTGCCACGTTGCGTCCGCTCGTCAACGACCATACGTGCAGATCATGGGTGTCCAAGACGCCCGGAAGCTCCCTGAGCGCCGACGTGATGTCTTCGACGGAGATGCCCTTCGGCACGCCTTCCATGAGGACGTCGAGGGTTTCCCGTACCAGTCCCCAAGCAGAGTACAAGACGAGAGACGCGATGATGAAGGACGCAACGGGGTCGGCCCAGCGCCATCCAAAGAAGTAAATCACGACGCCAGCGGACATAGCGCCGATGCTTCCCAGTGTATCGGCCATGACGTGCAGCCAAGCGCCGCGTACGTTGAGATTGCTCCGGCGGCCGCCGCTGAGGATCATGAGGTTTGCCAAGTTGATCGCGAGGCCACCCGCTGCGACCGCCAGCATCAAGGCGCCTCGTACCTCGGGCGGTTGCGCCAGGCGCTCGCAGGCCTCGCGCGCGATCAACACGGAAAGGGCGAGCAGGGCGGCGCCGTTCGCGAGTGCGGCGAGAATCTCGGCCCGGTGAAAACCATACGTTCGCTGAGTAGTGGCCGGGCGCTGAGCCAGCGTGACCGCCACTAGGGAGAGGCCGAGCGCGGCGGCGTCCGAAAACATGTGCCCCGCATCGGCGAGGAGCGCCAAGGAATTGGCCGCGAGGCCGCCGACGACCTCCGCAACCATGTACGTAGCCGTCAGCGCAAGCGCCATGGACAATCGTCGACGGTTGCCTTGGGCTTCGGCGTCGGTGGCGTGATGGTGGTGGTGATGCCCCATTTGGACCGCTTGCCTACCACGCTCTCGAGTCTCGCGCGATCTCGTGTCACTTCCCGGTAGTCGCATCGCGCTTGGTGTAGTAAAAAACCAGTCCCGGGTGGTGCCCATCATCGCAGCACGAACAGGAGAGACTCCATGAGCGAAAAGAAGGTCGTTACATACCCAGGCGCCAAATCTGATGTCCGTTGGGATGGTCGTCTGTGCATTCACGTCGGCGAGTGCGGGCGAGCCGACAACGAGCTCTTCGTCGGCGGGCGGCAGCCTTGGTGCCAGCCGGACTTGGTGAGCTCGAACGAGGTCGTGGATGTCGTCAAACGCTGTCCCTCTGGCGCTCTGAGCTACGATCGCAAAGATGGCGGCGAAGCCGAGGTGGCGGAAGCTGAGAATACGGTCTTTGTGATCTACAACGGTCCGCTCTACGTTCGCGGAGACTTGGACGTGGACGGCGCGGCCGAAGACATGCCGGGAGTGCGTTTCCGTGCGGCGCTTTGCCGCTGCGGCCAGTCGAAGAACAAACCCTTCTGTGACAACAGTCACGAGGAGGCTGGATTCAAAGACTACGGCGCCGTTGGGGAAAGCGGCGAAGCGCTCGAGGCGCAGGGAGGGACCCTCAAGGTCGGCCGCGCGCCCAACGGTCCGCTTCTGCTCAGCGGCAACTTCACCATCGTCGCAGCGAGCGGCCGAAAATCATGGACTGGAAAGAAGGCGGCGCTGTGCCGCTGCGGCCAATCGAAAAACAAACCGTTTTGCGACGGAGCGCACAAGGCGGCGGGCTTCCAGGCGGACTGAGCGCCCTTGCTGACGCGGAGGAAGTCGAGGTGAGCTTTTCGACGATGATGGACCGGCCGCTCCTTATCTCGGATTTGTTCGAGCATGGGCGGCGCTATTATCCAAGTAGCCGCGTCATTACGGTCGATGGGGAAGGTGACCGTGTTGCCAGTTATGCAGAAGTCGGCAATCGCACGGAGCAACTCGCCAAAGCTCTGATGGAGCTCGGCGTGGAGCGCGAGGAAAGAGTCGGCACCTTTTGCTGGAACAGCCAAGAGCACCTCGAGGCCTATTTCGCGATCTCCTCGATGGGCGCGGTCATGCATACGCTCAACATCCGGCTGTTCCCCGAGCAGTTGGCCTTCGTGATCAACCACGCAGCCGACAAAGTCATCATCGTCGATGATTCGCTCGTTCCTTTGCTGGGGAGGGTCGCCAAAGAGCTAAACACCGTCGAGCACATCATCGTGGTCGGCGGCGGAGACGATGCCCCCTTGCGCGAGGCGCCGCGGGCCACGATTCACCGGTACGACGAGCTCCTGGCATCCCAAACGCCCGGCATCGCGTGGCCGGTGCTCGACGAGCGGGCGCCAGCATCGATGGGATACACGAGCGGCACCACCGGTGATCCCAAAGGCGTGGTGTACAGCCACCGTTCGACGGTGCTTCATTCCTATGCGCTCACATCAGGAGCAGTGGCTGGTCTGAGCGAACGCGACATGATCCTCACCATCGTGCCGATGTTTCATGCGAACTGCTGGGGCCTGCCTTACGCCGGCTGGTGGGTCGGCACCGACTTCCTGCATCCCGCGCAGTATCTTCAACCGGAGCCTTTGGTGGGGATGATCGAACGTCATCGCCCAACGCTTGCGGGCGCAGTTCCGAGCATTTGGACGGGCGTTCTTCACTACGGGGAACGCAAGGACATCGATTTGTCGTCGTTCCGATTGGTCATTTGCGGTGGCTCTGCAGTGCCCGAATCTTTGATGCGCGCCTTCGACGAACGGTATGGGGTCACGCTTCTGCAGCTTTGGGGCATGACAGAAACGAGCCCGGTCGGGACCATCGCATCGGTGCCGCGCAGCGTTGAAGGCGAAGAGGCTTGGCGATATCGGAGTCGGACCGGTCGTCCCGTTGCTGGGATCGAGCTGCGCATCGTCGATGAATCAGGTCACGTGCTGCCCTGGGACGGCAAGTCGGTAGGCGAAATTCAAGTTCGCGGCCCCTGGGTGACGGGCAGCTACTACGGGGTCGACGACGTGGACAAATTTCACCAGGGCTGGCTGCGTACGGGCGACGTCGGCTTCGTCGATGAACGAGGCTATGCGCAGATTACCGACCGCGCGAAGGACGTCATCAAGTCGGGCGGTGAATGGATCTCTTCGGTGGAGCTCGAGAACGCGATCATCGCGCACCCCGATGTCGCCGAGGCCGCCGTCGTCGGCATCCCGGATGAAAAATGGGATGAGCGCCCGCTCGCCTGCGTCGTCCGAAAAGAGGGGAGCACGATCACCCCCGAAGAGATCCGGGCCTACCTCGCTGACAAAGTCGCCAAGTGGTGGCTTCCCGAGCGCTGGGCGTTCATCGACGAAATCCCAAAAACCAGCGTCGGCAAATTCGACAAGAAAGCCCTAAGAAAACAGCACGCCGCCGGCCAGCTCTAGGGGACACGCTCCCCCCTAAAAAACATTGCTCTTTCAAGCACTTGCGATGCACACCGCGAAAACCCGTCGCCGAGTCACTTTGGCGCCGGGGCTAGAGCACAGCCGTAAACAGCGCCCGGCGGTTTTCGCGGTCTAGGCCTTAAACATCTGAATTTATGAAGCTTTTTGGGTGCGAGCGTGTCCCTAGCAGCAGTCTAGCTGCGAGCGGGTCTGTTCGGCGGCTTCGCGTAAGAGGTGGATGGTTCGGATCGCTTGGGCTCGGTCCGCGGGGGGGATGCGGTCGAGGACGGTGGTGATGCTGTCCTCGGTGAGACGGCGGAGGCGCTTGGCTTCCTTTCTTCCTTCGCCGGTGAGCGAGACGAGCACGCGGCGGCCATCGTCTTCGGCTCTCTCGCGGGTGACCAAAGCGCGGGCCTCGAGGCCGTCGACCAGCCGAGTCATCGCACCCTTGGTGACCCTCGCCTGTGCGGCTAGCCCGCTTAGATCCCATTCGCCGTCCATCAGTGTCTGGAGGAGCACGCACTGCGCGGGGCTCACGGTGCCGCAGCAGATCTCCTCGCGCTCGAACGAGGAGAACAAGCGGCAGAACGCAATTACATCTTCTACGACCGAGCTCATCGCTTTTCGGCAGTCACCGAGTAGCTGAACACGGTCTGTGAAAGCTCTACGATCCGTTCTTCGCCGACGAGCTCGACCGCGGCCTTCCATATCGGATCTTGCAAGCTCGATGTGAACATTGGGCCGGCCGGCGTTCGAGTGTGATCGATGTTCTCGAACCCCGCCGCACGAATGTGGCCAAAGTACTCGTCTTCGACCAACGCGCCGCCCACGCAGGCAATCCAGCTCTCTGCAATTTTGGCAATATCGGACGGCAGAGGCGCGCTCAGCACGATGTCACTCACGGCGAGGCGCCCGCCGGGCTTGAGCACGCGATACGCCTCTCGAAACACCTGCCCCTTATCGGGGCTTAGGTTGATGACACAGTTGGAAATCACGACGTCTACGCTGCTGGAAGCAACCGGGAGGTTTTCGATGAGCCCCTCGCGAAACTCGACCGTTCGCGCATAGCCGGCGTTCACCGCATTGGTGCGGGCCCGCTCGAGCATCTCAGGAGTCATGTCGACGCCGATGAACCGGCCTTCCGGCCCTAGCTTTTCGGCCGAGAGCAGGGCGTCAAAACCGGCGCCGGAGCCCAAGTCCACCACGGTTTCGCCTGGCTTCAGGCTGGCAAGGGCCGTCGGATTCCCACAGCCCAGGCCCAGATTCGCTTCGGCCGCCGCGCCCGTGATGTCTCGTTCTGCGTAGCCGATGAGGGCTGCGGTCTCCTCGTGCGCGCTCGAAGCGTCGGCGCCGCAGCAACCGCCTCCCTGGCGGGCCACCTCTGCGTAGCCCGACTTAACCACGTCATGTACTCGATCTTCTTCCATCAAAGCCTCCAATAGTTGAATGATGCAACTAAATGATTGAGGCTGTCAACCAAATTCGTCAAGTCTGCGCGCGCTCTTTTTCGTAGAGCCGACCCAGGAATTCCACGAGCGCCTCCGTGAATTGGACCTCCCCTTCGCGGTGCGGCCAGTGGCCGGCCTCCGGCATGACGAGGAGCTCACCGCCGCCTCCGAGGAGGCCTTGCGATTTCTTGTATGGCCCCAGATGACCGCCAAAGTCTCGGCCTCCTGCAACGAGCAAGCCCCTGCACGCAATTGGCCCGAGCAAGCGCCGGTCGATCTTCGTGCCGAGCGCTCGGTAGTAGTCGAGGGAGGCCTCGAGCACCTCGGGTCTCGAAAAGGCTTCTTTTACACGAGCCAACGAGGCGTCGCGTTCGCGGCCGGTCCAGTGCGGCGCCCAGCGACGGTAGAGCGAATCGATGTATCGGAAATCGCCACGCCGCGTTCCCGCTTCGGCCCACGGCAGGCGAAAGTAAATGAAGTGCCGCGCGATGATGAGAAGGCCGAGCGCTTGAAGCGCGTTGCTGGGCTTCAAGGTCCTCGGATGGGCGATCGCGATCGGAACGATTCCATCGACCCGGTCGGGCGCCAATGCGGCGGCGCCCCAGACCAGCATCGCACCCCAGTCGTGTCCGACCAAGACCGCCGACTGCACCTCCAAGGCATCGAGCAGCCCAATCGCATCTTCGGCGAGGTGCAGCGCGTCGTACGGGCGCCCGGACACCAAGGTATCGGGATGGTAGCCGCGAAGGTAGGGCACGATGGTTCGGTATCCTGCGTCATTCAGGGCGCGCGCGATTCCGGCATAGGACTCTGGTGTGTCCGGAAAGCCATGAATCAGCACGACGACCGGCCCTTGGCCGCTGTCGGCGTAGCGCCAGGTTTGCCCGCCCCGAGTGACGTTTCTGAAATCGGATTCGGAGAGCATGAGATACAAACGGCCGACTCGTGTCGGTAATAGGCTCATACCCTCTTGCACCCGATCCCTTCAAGGATGAGTTGACCTCGATCGGCACAGAGCGTACGAACGAGCACGCTAGTTGGACGCCGTGATGCCAGAGCCCAGCCCAAGCAGCGAACGCAAATCGATTCTCACCGCCGAGGGCGTGAGCAAGGTCTACCAGATGGGCGACGTGGAGGTTCACGCGTTGAGGGGTGTGGACGTGCCTCTCTACGAAGGGGAGCTCATGGTTCTTCTCGGTCCCTCGGGTAGCGGGAAGTCCACCTTGCTCAACATTCTCGGAGCGCTCGATGTGCCAACGGCCGGCCGCGTTCTCTACCGAGGCGACGACATTGCGGGCCACGGCGAGCGGGAGCTCACCCGTTTCCGTCGCGACCACGTCGGATTCGTGTTCCAGTTCTATAATCTCGTCCCCAGCCTCACCGCGCGCGAAAACATCGCCCTGGTCACTGAAATCGCCGAGACCCCGCTGGATCCGAGAGAGGCCCTCGAGCTGGTCGGCTTGACCGAGCGAATGGATCACTTTCCGGCTCAGCTCTCCGGTGGCGAGCAGCAGCGAGTCGCGATCGCCCGTGCCGTCGCCAAGCAGCCGGAAATCCTGCTTTGCGACGAGCCGACCGGTGCGCTCGATTTCAAGACGGGGATCCGCGTGCTCGAAGTCATCGACGAGGTGAACCGAACGCTCGGAACGACCACGGCGGTGATCACGCACCATGCGCCGATCGCTTCGATGGCGGACCGTGTCGTTTCATTGTCGGATGGCAGGGTCGCCAGCGATCAGCGCAATGACGCAAAGGTATCGCCGGCCGAATTGACATGGTGAGCGTTCTCGATCGGAAGCTGCTTCGCGATCTGATGCGCCTCAAGGGGCAGGCTCTGACTATCGCCCTGGTGGTTGCGGTGGGCGTCGCCAACTACATCACGCTCAGGAGCGCGTGGCGCGCGCTTGGTGACTCCAAGGCGGCCTACTACGAAGAGTATCGCTTCGCCGATGCGTTTGCGCGGTTGAAGCGAGCGCCGGATTCAGTAGCCGAGCAAC
This sequence comes from Deltaproteobacteria bacterium, assembly GCA_004283055.1. Taxonomy (GTDB): domain Bacteria; phylum Myxococcota_A; class Polyangia; order Polyangiales; family Houyiibacteriaceae; genus SG8-38. The sequence continues at coordinate 49,561 of SHLP01000002.1, read as the reverse complement.
TCGGAGAGGTTCCCGGAGTGGCGTCCGTGTACCCGCGAATCGTCGAAGAGGTGCTTTTGCCAATCGGCGGGATACTTACACCGGCCCAAGGCCAGATCGTCTCGCTACCCAGCCACGGCAGGCCCCCGATGAACGACGTCTACGTGAAATCGGGCCGCTTCCCGGAGCCCGGCCGCGGAAACGAAGTGCTCATCTACGAGCCTTTTGCCCGCGAGCACGAGCTCCGGCCAGGCTCGACCGTGCCGGCGATTCTAAACGGGAAGCTGCACGAGCTCATCGTCGTCGGCCTGGCGCTCTCGCCCGAGTACGTGTTCGCGATCGAACCTGGCGGCATCACGTCGAATGACGAGCGTTTCGCCCCGATGTGGATGTCGGGCACCTCGGTTGCGGCGGCGTTTCAAATGGAGGGAGCGTTCAACGATGTCGCGATTCGCTTGGAGCCGGGCGCCGACGAGAGCGCCGTGCTCATCGCCATCGATCGGATTCTCGAGCCCTACGGGGGCTTAGGCGCCTACGGACGAAGCCTGCAAATTTCCAACTCCATCCTCGAGGGAGAGCTCGCTCAAATCGAGGCCGAGGTGGTCTTTCTGCCAGGGGCTTTTCTAGCGGTAGCGGCGTTTCTATTGAACGTCGTCTTCTCCAGAATGGTGACGATGCAGCGCGGTCAGATCGCCGTGATCAAGGCCGTGGGCTACGAGAGCTCCACGATCGCCATGCACTACTTCAAGATGGTTTGCGTCATCGTTCTATTTGGCTCGGCGATCGGCGTGGCGCTTGGCGCGTGGCTGGCGGACGCGATGCTCGATCTTTACGCGGGTTTCTTTCGGCTCCCAATGACCCGTGGGCGGCTCGATCTTCCCGTCGCGATCAACGCGGTGATTGCAAGCCTGCTCGCCGCGGTCGCGGGGATTGCGTTCGCGATCCGGAGCGCCGTCACTTTGCCACCTGCGGAGGCCATGCGGCCTCCATCTCCTGCGCGCTATCGGGCTTCGCCGATCGAGCAGGTTCCAGGACTTCGCCGGCTCCACCAAACCACCATGATGGTCTTCCGTGAGATCTGGCGACGTCCCCTTCGAACGCTGCTCTCCTCTGCAGGAATCGCCTTCGCCCTGGCCATCATCATCCTCGGCCGATTCGGGAAAGACGCGCACGGGCCGATTCTCGACCTGCAGTTTGGGAGGCAGCAGCGAGAAGACATCAGCGTGATCTTCAAGAACGAAGTCGAGGACCGCAGCCTCGGATACCTCGCACATCTCCCCGGTGTCGATCAGGTCGACGGCTATCGCATGACACCGGTGCGCTTTCGTTTGGGTCCGCGATGGCGTGACACCGTCCTCATCGGCTTGCCGCCCGACAGCCATCTGAGAAGGCTGTTCACCCGCCAGTTCCAGCCGGCACGAATTCCACACAGTGGCGTGTTGCTCACCGATGTCCTAGCCGACATCCTCGGCGCGGAGCCCGGCGACCTGATCGACGTCGAGCTCAAGGAAGGCGACCGGGGGACGCGGCAACTCCGTGTCAGCGGGACGATTGACGAGGCGTTCGGAATACAGGGCTACATGCAGAAGAGTAGCCTGCACGAGCTCCTCCGCGAGAAACCGACGATCAACACGGCCTTGCTTCGCGTGAACCCGGGGCGTGAAACTGAGCTCCACGCATACCTCACCGACATTCCCACCGTCCAGAGCATTCACCGGAAGCGGACGATCTTGGAGAAGTTCGAGGGTCAAACGAGAAAGACGATGCAGGCGATCACGCTGATTCTGACCTTGTTTGCAACCGCGATCGCGGTGGCAGTGGTCTACAACAACGCGCGGGTGAGCCTGTCCGTTCGAAGCCGCGATCTGGCTACGCTGCGCGTTCTCGGGTTCACCCGAGCCGAGATCTCGGCTATCTTGCTCGGCGAGCAGGCCATCCAGGTCTGCTTGGGAATCCCGGTGGGGATGGCGCTGGGGACCTGGGGGGTCAAGGCGCTCGTCGAGCTGCAGGCCGACCCGGAGCAGTTCCGCCTGCCTATGCTGATCTCGTCCCAGACCTATGCCTTTTCGGTGGTGGTAGTCTTGGCCGCGGCCGTCCTGAGCGCGCTCCTCGTCCGGCGGCGGCTCGATACCTTGGACTTAATTGGCGTCCTCAAGACGAGGGAGTAAGGAAGGATGGCGCATGGAACAGGCGTCCGGTTTGAGGAAATGGATTCGACGGATTCTAATCGCACTGGCGGTGCTTGCTGTCGTTGGCTTGATCGTCGTCGCTTGGGTTCCGAATCCGGTCGAAGTCGAGGTTTCCGAGGTGAGCCGAGGGGCGCTCGTCGTCACGGTCAATGAGGACGGGCGCACTCGCGTCAAAGACCGGTACACGGTATCCGCTCCAGTGATCGGCAACTTGGCGCGGCCCGAGCTCGATGCCGGAGATTCGATCGAACAGGAACAAGTGATCGCTCGGCTGGTTCCGCTGCCTCCGCCGCTCCTCGATTCGCGGACGCGCGCGGAGGCCAAAGCACGGGTCGACGCGGCGATCGCTGCAAGGAGGCAGGCGCAAGCTGCCGTCAACCGCGCGAGATTCCAGCGCGACTTCGCCAAGCAAGAATCCGAAAGAGCCCTCGCAGTGGTGCAGCAAGGAGGCCTCGCGCGTAGCGATGCCGATCGGGCGGTATCCACGTACCGGAGCAGTCAGGAAGAGCTCCGATCTGCCGAGTTTGGCGGACGCGTCGCGGAGCACCAGCTCAAGCTGGCGCAAACGACCCTGATGCAGCTCAGCGGACAGGGCCAAGACGGTGAGCAGATGGAGATCCTCTCGCCGGTCGCCGGTCAGGTCCTCAAGGTGTTTCAAGAAAGCGAAGGCGTCGTTCAAAGTGGCACGCCCATCTTGGAGCTGGGTGATCCTGCCGCGCTCGAGATCGTCGTCGACGTCCTTAGCCAGGATGCCACTCGGATATCACCGGGTGATTCGGTCTTGATCGAGCGATGGGGAGGAAAGAACCCCTTGCGCGGTCACGTGCGGGTGGTCGAGCCCTCCGCGTTTACCAAGCTCTCGGCGCTTGGCGTCGAAGAGCAGCGGGTGAACGTCATCATCGACATGGACGAGGATCGCGAGTCCTGGCAGAGCTTGGGCGATGGCTACAGAGTCGAAGCACGCATTTCGGTCTGGGAGGGAGAGGATGTCCTTCGTGTGCCGGCCAGCGCCGTCTTCCGTTCTGAGGAATCCTGGGCGGCCTTTGTCGTCGAAGACGGCGAGGCCGTTCTTCGCGCCGTGGAGCTCGGAGAGAGCAACGGAATCGAAACCGAGGTGCTATCCGGACTAGAGGAGGGCGAGCCGGTGATCGCCTATCCAAGCGACAGCGTTAGGGACGGCGTTTCAGTCGAGGCGAGGTAGGCGCGGGATGAACCCGATCATCGAGTCGATCACAGACCCGACGGCACAGTCGCGCGTCGCGAATTTTTTTCAGAACCCTCAGCTTCTGAGTCACCTGATCGCAACGCTCGTCTTGCTGGTGTCCGTGCTCGTCGTTCGGTACGTCGCGCTTCGTTTCGTGCGCCGGGCCTTGCCTAGCAGGGACAAGCTTCGCCTTCGCTGGTCGTCGCAGATTCGCGGGCTCTCCTACGCGATCTTGGCGTTTGGTCTGCTCACCATTTGGGCGGCGGAGCTTCAAACGCTCGCCGTTTCCTTCGTCGTTCTCGCGATGGCCATCGTCTGGGCCACCAAGGAAACGATTGCTTGCATTCAAGGCGCCATATACCGGGTGAGCGCGAACGCATTCGAGGTCGGCGATCGAATCGCGATTTCATCGATCCGCGGCGATGTGATCGATACCGGCCTCCTGAGTACCTTGGTGCTCGAAGTGGGGCAGGGGCATCAGCGCACGGGCCGCACGATCAGCATCCCCAATAGCTTGCTCATGACGGAGGCGGTTCTGAACGAGAGCCTCGCCGGCGAGTACATGCTGCACTTGATGAGCATTCCGGTCGACCGAAGCGCAGATCTCGCGGCGATGGAGCAGAAGGCGCTTGCAGCAGCGCGCGAGGCCTGCGCAGAGTTCATCGACGACGTCCGTCGGCCTATGGCCGCACGCTATCGCCGCCACGGTTTGGTGCCGCCGATCGTCGACCCGCGGGTGACCTACCAGCTCGTCGACAAGAACACGGTGAATATCCTCCTCAGGATCCCCACTCCCAGCCGTCTCGAACGGCAGGTCGAGCAGCGCGTTCTCAGGGCCGTGCTCGGCGTTCCGAAAGGCCGCGATACCTTGCCGCCGCCTCGCTGACCCGTATCCAGCCGGCAAGCTCGTCGACGCCCCGGAGAGCGAGTCGTCAGTGTTTGCGGGGCCAGCGTGGACGCTGGCGAGCTTCGAGCTCTGAGGTAATTTTTCCGAAATTGCGACGACGTTTTCCGCGCGCTAGGACCTCGACCGGTTTTGGAAGACGCCCGCGGGCAGCTTTCGAGGCCAAGGCGAGGCCCTCTTTGGAGGCACTCATCACCTGGCCTCCGAGGCGATGGATTCCGCTTGTGTCCGGGACGTCATAGCCGAGCGACGTGAGCTCTCGCCGCGCAATCTGATTGAACGTCTGGGTACGCCACCAACCGAGCTCCGCTTGGTGCTTGTTGAAGTTCTGCTCCATGATCGGTCTCGACAGGTTTTCCCAGTTTCGAACCCCTGCAGACTGCTCACGAATTTCGGCGCGGCCGTGAAACTCGAGCATGGAATCTTCGAAGTCCACATCAATGAATTGGCACAGCGATTCGACGATTTCGTCAGGCGTCGAGACGAGGTCTTCGTAGTGAACCACTAGGATTCGATCGGAGAGGCTGGGGTCACACAAAAGGGAGAGACACGCTCTCTGCTCGTCGCGCCAGGTTCGTGCAATGTGCGAAACGCCGCCAAAGTGGTTCGGAGACTTGAGCCACGACAAGGCCGCGTCGCGTCCGTCGCGCACCAAGTACAGAAAACGCATCTTCGGATACGCGTTGGCCAGGCGATGGGCGTATCGGAACGCCTCGTTCTCTTTCAAGAGCAGGCGCGTGGCGCCGCTTTTTTCCATGAGCAGGTGAAACGCGACGTCCATCAATCCAACCAGGCTTCGCTCCCGAGCGTTTTCGAAGAGCGCGTCGGGTTTCGGCGGTTCGCCGTGACCAGCAATTTGGTACCGAAGCAGGCGGGACACGTCTTCGCAGGCCTGGCGGAAGTTAGCATCGTCCGAGAGGTCTCCATAGAGCGGAAGAAGTGGATCGACGTTGATCAAGAAGTGCACCGGACTTGGCGCAACGATCTGGGAATGGCTTCCGACGATGGCACGGAGTAGGTTCCCTCCACTTCGCTCCGAAGCCAGGAGTACGATCGGTCGCTCGATCAGCAATCCGCTGGTGCTCATCTCGCCCGTTCCCATTCCAACAAGCATAGTTCAGCCCCGGGACTCACCGCATCTCCTCCACCGAAGGGAGCTCGCCAGAGCCGCCGATGGCTCCCGGGGGGACTCTTGCCTCGTCGAGCCCAGAGAGCGGAAGGAAACGCGGCGTGCACTGCTGCGACCAGACCATGACGAACGCTTCCCGATCGGGGTAGAGCTCCATCAGCTTGCTATCGTGATCGAGCGTGATGTGATTCACCCAAAGAATCCGATTCTGCAGATCCGGGTCGTTGTTGGGCCGCCAGAAGTTGAAGTGGTGGGTGCCATTGCAGTGCCTAGGAACGAGGGGCCGCTGCACGAAGATGACCGACGGCCCCTGGAGCTCCGCCTCGGCCGTGCGCGCCGCCAGGCCCGTGATCGAGCCGACTTCGTGCAGAGCCATGGCGCGCACCGGTACGTAGCCGAGAGCTGAAGCGGTGATCAGGCCGAGACAGAGCGCGAGAGGTGCTCTCGACGACAGCCCTCCGACCAGGCCCTTCGAGGGAACCGAGCTCAACGATGACGTGAGCCGCGTGACCCCAAGAGCGGTCAGGAGAACCAAGGGGAGAGCGGTTTCGAGGTAGTGTACAGGCCCAAATGTATCGATACCGCCGTTGCGCATGTGGAAGTGGGTCACCCCGAAGCAGATCAACATCGTCCATGGGACCCAACTTCGGTAGCTGCGCCAACCGGCGAATGGCAGGAAGACGAAGGCCAGAGGCCAGCCGAAGAGGGCGTAGTTTAAACGCGTCAGCGAGACACCCGTCTGCGCGGCGGCTAGGCCGATCGGCCCTAGCTCCATCGCGAACGTCCTGTCTTTCGGAAACCAGTTCCACGCCGCGAAGCGGAAGCCGTTCTCCCTGGCGTAGCTGATCGCCCGTTGATAGGACACGGCGGTGAAGCTTCCGTTCTGCGCCAGGTTGACCAGAAGGAACGCTACGGCGAACGCCAGCGCTGGAGCAGCAAACACAGCCATCGCCTTCCACCGTGCCTTTCCTTCCATCGACGCAGCTGAGATCAACCAGATCGCCAGGAGCGGGAGCCCGATCCCCAGGGCCGAGCTCGGGCGGATGAAAAAGGCCATCGAGAAGCATGTTGCAAGTGCAGCGTGCAACCAAAGCCTCTCGTCCCCGGTGTAGATGCGGACCGCGAAGAACGTCGCCCAGGCAAGCGCAAAGATGCAGGACGTGTGCGAGAGCTGCGTCGCGGCGCCGAACTGCACGAGAGGCGCCGATAGGAAGATCATGGCGCCCGTGGCCGCACAGCGTCGTCCACCTAGTTGCCGAAGCGTGAGAAAGATGGGTGGGACTGTGAGCGCCGAGTAGATCGGGTTCATCAACCAGGGTACCCCGAGCGCAACGCCGGGTGCGAGGAGGGCCGGCCATCCCACGAAATACTGCGCGTAGAACTTGCCGTCGTTGATCATGAACGCACGGTCGAAGAAGAGCTTCATTGGCGGTGAGTCGGCGTAGAGTCGCCCGCTCGCCAGCAGCTGCGCCATGAACCGATATGCCGACTCGTCGTCGGCAATGTCCGCATCCAAAAGGAGGCGCCAGTGGATGAGCAGTGGAATGCAGAGGCCAAGAAGGCTCATCGCAATGATGACGCTGCGGTCTGATGTCCCTCGCAGCCGGTCGACGAGACGCGAGGCCCAGTCTGAATCGCTGGCTAAGGCGAACGCGCCGCCGAAGAAGATCGCCGCAAGCGATCCAAAGACGGTCCAGAAGAGGAGAAAAAACGCATACCCCCGACTGATGAACACCGTCGTCCCAAGCCCGAGATTAAAGGACGACAAATGGTGATTCCCGACCTCGCGAAACATCCAAAGAGAGACGATGCCCGCCAAGAGTAGGCCCGTGATCTGAAGACGCCGTACGCGTTTACGTGAACGCATTTCTCATTTTCCTACGCGCTGAGACGGCTGGTCAACAGATTGACGTTTTGGATCCAACAGGGCAACTTGAGAGGAGCGATGTCCGAAACCCGCACCGCAAAAACGAGCGAGCGAGGAGAAAAGCTCTGCGTTCTCGTTCCATGCTTGAACGAAGAAGACCTGGTGCGGCGCACCGTCAAGGAGGTGCTCCAACACGCCGACAGGATCGCGGTCGGAGTCGAAGTCGTGATGATCGACGACGGCTCGACCGATGGCACGCGGGCGGTGATGCAAGAGCTCTGCACCGAAGACAGTCGCTGCAGGCTCCTCGCGCACGACGTCAATCGCGGCCTCGGCCGCTGCGTGACCGAGGCGTACGAGACCATCGAGGAGGACACCTGGGTTACGGTATTCCCAGGTGACAGCGAATTCGTGTTCGCAGAGTCGATTGACAATCTCTTGGCGGCTCGCCGCGGTCACGACGTCGTCTTGGGGTACTTGTACAATCCTGTCGTGAGAAAGCTGTCCCGCCGAATCGCGTCCACGGGTTTCCTGAAGTTGACCAAAACGCTTTACGGTTTTCGCTGGCGCTCGCTCAATGGGATGAAGCTCTATCGAGCAAGTGCATTCAAGGGCATTCACGTCGAATCTGGTGGGCACGCCTACGTAGCGGAGCTCCTGGCGAAGGCGCAGCTGCGTCGGCCCGACCTCCGAATTGCCGAAGCGCCCTACATCTCACGCGGCCGAGCGATTGGCGACTCCCACGCAATCAAGCCGATGGCCGTGCTTCGCGCGGTTCGCGAAACGTACAAGGGCGCCAAAGATGTCGGCCAGTACAGAGAAAAGATGGTGCGGCGGTACCACGAAGAGCAGGAACGCGGCGAACAGCCCGAAAGCTTTTTCCCGCCTCCAACCCGAGACTGACGCTCGAAGAATCAGGGCGCCCAGCGTCCGCAGGCAGGGTATCGCCGGCCCCAATGCTCCACGACGTATTCGTAGAGCGGCTTATACTGCCTCGCCTCCTTCGTGAAGAGCCGAACGAGCGCGCAGGGGTCGTCTGGCTCCAGAATCGCGGGGAGCTCGACGAAGCGCTCGAGCGGGGAAAGCGAGCGTGTCGACTCGATCTGTTCCCATTGCACCGGGGCGGGAAATCGATTCAGCAAGTAAACATCGATCAAGCGGTGGTAAGCGCCGCGATCCAGGTCGTCAGCACGAAAGAACGTGTTGGACGCGTTGTGTTGATGGAGCGTGGCTTTCGGCTCTACGCGGACGGAGTATAACCAGAGCGAGTCCTCATCGACCCATGCGCGTCTTGCCGACAAGCTGCCGATCAGAGCCGCGAGTCCGAGCGAAGAGACCAGCAGGGTACGCGCCACGGGCCGCTGCAGCCGATCGAAGATACAGATGCCTGCGATCATGGCGATTCCGAGCGTCGCCGGATAGAGCAGTCGTTCGGCAAGGTCGGTAATCAGCGGAACGAACCAATGGGACTGCAGAAGAGCTGGCGCGTAGAGAAGCGAGAGGGCGGCAACCCATGCTCTGCGACGGTGACTTACGGCCCAAACTCCGCCGATGGTTCCGACGACCAGCAGGACAGCCCCGAGCGCCGCATGGGGACCGAGGACGCCCAACTGTAGCTCAGTGACGGCGTACCCATGATTGGGTGCGATCGGCCATGGCCAGACGGACATCCACAGGGACCGCCCGATGTTGTGAAGTCCGAGTAGTAGACGCAGTCCGCCGTCCGCATGGTGTGCCAAGTTGCTTGTGATCATGGTGACCCCGGGGGCCCTCGGCAGGCTCAGCTGAACACCGATCACTACAACGGTCACGACGAGCACGGGAACTGTGGCGAGTAACGGAAGCTTCTTGTCACCGCTCTCGAGCAAAAACAGAAGCGCCGCCAGTGGCGCGAAAACGATCGCGGATTCCTTCACAAGTGTGGCCAGTACGAGCAGCAGGGCACAATAAGACCCGCCGCGGAGGCTTGCTGGCCCGAGGGCGACCGTGCAGGCGCCGATCGCTAGCGCGAACGACAGCAAATCGGCCTGGGAAACGATCGCGCTGACGGCTTCGGTGTTGAGCGGATGCAGCGCAAATAACGCGCCGACCGCAGACGAATAGGCGTACGAAGGGCGGAGCCGATAGACGAAGCGCATGCTCATCCACACGGCGAAGACGTGGAGGGATGCGCTCAGGAGGTGAAACGGCAGGGGATCGGAGGGCCAGATCCGCCAGATCAGAGCCCAGACGATCGGCATCAGCGGGCGCCACGAAGTGAAGCCGTGCGTCGCAGGGCGTCCCCAGAAATCACGTACGAACGCTTCCCAGATTGGAGTCGAGCCGTTGACGACGGGATTCTCGACCAGTGCGGAGGGGTCATCGTAGACGAAGCCTGCGTCGACGACGAGGAGCCCGACGACGGCCGCTAAGACCAGCGGCACGATGCGAAGCACGGATACGGTCACCTCTGGCGTCTCTCGATGAGCTCCGGGCGGAACGCCGGGAAATAGGTCGAGCCAGAGGCTCCGCACGCCCGGCAAAGCGCCGTATACCGGGGTTCGTCGATGATTCGGCGCAGTACGCTGTATGGAACCGTCCCAGTTGCAATCTGAGACTTGAAGGCCCGGAGGGACTCGCTGCCGCCGCCGAGATGAAGCGTTCGCATGCCCCGCGACTGCGCGTTACGGATCGCGGCGTCGAAAATTGCGTTGTTTGTACCTGCGGGGCGATCGTCCGCCGACGCGCCCAGGTAATAAAAGAGGTCGTCGCCAGAACGCAGAAAGAGCGCCGCGCCCAAGGGTTTGGTCTCGCTCGTCGCTTGCACCAGGCTCATTTCGTCGAGCGCCATCAGAGCGGACAGCGTCGTGTCCGAAAATCGATAGTCCGTGCCTGCCGCGACTCGGGCCATCGTCCTGGCGTAGAGCTCTGTGAACGCAGTAGCGTCGCGGTCCGAGATGTCGCTGATCCAATGCAATTCGTGATTGTGCCGATGGAAGGCGCGCACCGCGCGGCGGTGTCTTCGATGCTGAGAGGAGAACAGCTCGTCGTACGGACCGGTCACGTCAACGATGAGGTTTTCCGCGTGGACTGCTGCGTCGGCGGGCTGCCCGCCCTCGCGCAGCGGGTGGATCCGCGCAAACTCCGAGACCACGCCGCGGCCTTGCAGCCAATCAACCAGAACATCCCGGAGCTCGCCGTGCAGCGCTCGGAGATCGGGGCCATCAGCCCAGGGTCCGCCGAAATCATAGGGAGTGCGCGCTTCAACGAGGCCCGACCCTCCGGGCAGGGAATCGAGCGGAACCAAGACGAGTGGATAAAGAATTCGTCCTCTCGGCGATTCGTATCGGATCCCAATCGAGCGGCCGAGCTCCTCGTGCGCCCAGGTCTCTAGGTACTGAAAGGAGTAGTAGACGTCGTCGATGCCTGCCTCTGCTAGCCAGGCCGACCAGGTTTTCGCGTCTTCTGTGGTTTCGAAAGAGGTCATTTAGGGTGCAAGCGCCGTCTGGATCTGGGTCCAAGTCTCGTCGTCAACCGTTCTATGGTTCCGAGTCTCTAGCGTGAGGGCCTCGAGCCCTGCCTCGTCGGCAAGATCAGCGCCCATGAATCGGGCAACCCGCCGCAGGGTCCTCGAGGGCTCTCTCATCAAGCTCTCGTATTCGAGCGTCAAACGATCCTCTCCGGGAAGCGCCTCAAACGCGGTCTCGATCGCGCGACTCAGATCACGAATTTGATGGCTGACCTGCTCGACGGGCGACCGGTCGTGCCACGAGGCCGCGTCTCTCGGCCGTATCGACCACCAAACCTTCCTGTCGCCGTATTCCTCTTCACGAACGCGCATGATCGACTGCGCGGTGTACCGATCGTCACGCTGAATCCAAATGAACTTCGCCCTGGGGATCAATCGTTTGAGCCAAGTTATTTGATACGAGACGAAGTTGATGTTCTTGACCACCAGCGGGCGCTCGAAGTAGCCGGCCAAGCCCTCCAGCGCTCGTTTGATTGGCTGCCCATCCATGCTCGCAAGCTCCTCGTCGCTCAGGTCGTCGTAGAGGCGGAAGTCGCCGTGGTAGTGCCAGAACCACGAGAACTCATGGGGCGAGTGGTCTCCCGCCGTTCGGCCGTGCTCCGAGGAGAGAGCAAGCTGGTGTCCACCTCCAGTGCGACCGTGAAGCATGGCGCCCAGGACCGGCGCAGCGAAGTAGCGAGCCATTCGATTGTTGACGAACCCCACATCCACGTACTCCGCAATGAGCTGGTACAGCACCGTCGTTCCGGATCGAGGGGCGCCGACGATGAAGACGACAGGCAGGTCTGTTCGACCGTGCTTCGCTCGAAGCATCGCATCGATCGGTTCGAGGGCGCGGTTCCTCACGTAGAGGGCGAAGTCACGAGCAAGGCGGCGTCGATTCGGCGCGCGGCGCAGCTGGTTGTCTCGATACACCGCCTCGAAAAAACGATGGACTCTCACGAGGCCTCCCCTGTCGTGCCCGGGAGACAGAGGGCTAGCACCCCCGAGCTATCCATGCCGGGCACGAGCTCGACGCTCTCATCGGCCCAAGCAGGACGCGCCGATGCGAGGACCAGCACGCGCATGCCAGCGCGGCTTGCAGCCAACCAACCGTCGCGCGAGTCCTCGAAAACGATGCAAGCCGTTGGATGGACTCTCAATCGTTCCGCAGCCAGTAGGTAGCCCTCCGGGGCCGGCTTCGTCGACGAAACCTCGTTGCCCGTGATCACGACGTCCATCACATCCAAGATTTCCGCAGCGGCCAACCAGAGATCGGGATCGACGCTGTTTGTGACGACCCCCATCGGGATTCCCCGATCCGCAAGAGCACGCACGAGCCGAGTCGCGCCCGGCATGCTCACATTGGCATCGTCGCGAAGCAGTTGGGCGACCGCGGCTGGTTTCGCGTCGAAGAGCGCTTGCCCGACGGCTGAGCTCGCGTCGGGTGCGGCGATTTCGATCACCTCGGCTCGGCGCTTTCCCTCGCGAACCGCGTCCCGGGCCGCCGCGGGAAATTCGATTCCTGCGTCGTGGAATATGCGTTCGTAAGCGCGCACATGTAGGGACGCCGAGTCCACCAGCACACCGTCCATGTCGAAGAGCACAGCGGATGTCGTCATTTTTCATTCATCCGGGGATTAGGATATCGTATCGACGACGAGAGGCGGAAATGACGAACCAGAAATTACTCGTGACCGGGGGAGCCGGGTACATCGGCGCGGTCCTCGTCCCGGAGCTCTTGGATGAGGGACACCAGGTCACCGTTTTTGACGCCTTTTTCTATGGAACGAACCCTAGCTCGGACCCCATCGTCCACGAGCGCTGCGCAAAGATTCAAGGCGACATCCGGGATTTCGATGCGGTCGATGCCGCGCTCGCCGAGGGCGGCTTCGATGCCGTGATTCACCTTGCTGCCATTTCGAACGACCCGAGCTCGGAGCTCGATCACGGCGTCACTGAATCGGTCAATCTTCACGCGGTCGAACATCTGATGCGAGCGTCGAAGAGGCACGGCGTAAAACGCTTCCTCTACGCCTCTTCCGCAAGCGTGTACGGAATCAAAGACGACGAAAACGTAACCGAGGAGCTTTCCCTCGACCCAATCACCATCTACGCCAAGTGCAAGGCGGAGGGAGAGCGTATCCTCGAGAGCCTGGTCGACGACTCGTTTGTCGGGGTCTCGGTGCGGTCTGCCACCGTGTGTGGCTTCTCACCCCGCCTGCGGCTCGACCTGACCATCAACTTGCTGACGGACCAGGCCCTGACGGACCGGCGGATTCGGGTTTTTGGGGGCTCCCAAATGCGCCCCAACGTTCACATCCTGGACCTGACGGCGTTCTACCGCATGCTGCTCACGGCGCCTGCCGAAAAGATCAGCGCCCGGGCCTTCAACGTGAGCCGGGAGAACGCGTCGGTCATGTCCTTGGCGGAAATGATCCGAGATGAGCTCGACGCGTCGCTACCGATCGACACAGTCCCAACCAATGATCCGCGTTCGTATCACCTCTCAGCCGACCGGGCGCGCAGAGACCTCGGCTTCGAGACTCGGCACGATTTGGTCACGGCCGTCCGTGAGCTGCGCGAAGCCTATGGTTCGGGTCGAGTCTCCGACAGCGGCTCGGACGTCTATCGCAACGTTGCATGGATGAAGGCCCGGCCGAAGCTTTGGAGGTCGGCTGCGAAGCTCGTTTCATGACTTCCGTCCCCTACGTGAACCTGGTCAAACAGAACCAGGCCCTGCGGCCTCACATTCTCGAGGCCGTCGATCGTGTGCTGGGGCACGGCCAGTTCATCAACGGCCCGGAAGTGCACGAGCTCGAGGAGAGATTGGCGCAACGCCTCGCCGTACAGGAAGTGGTCGGCGTCGGCTCTGGCACGTCTGCGCTCACGTTGGTCATGCGGGCGCTCGAGATCGGCCCGGGGGACGAAGTCATCACCGTCTCTCATTCGTACGTGGCTACCGCAAGCTCGGTTTGCTTGCTTGGGGCGACGCCGGTTTTCATCGACGTCGATCCGGCGACGGGTCTGATGGACCCGGAGCTGCTCGCCGCGGCAATTTCGCCACGAACCAAGGCCGTGATTCCCGTTCACCTCGGCGGCGTTCCCTGCAACATGGCCCCCATTGAGGCGCTCTGCAGGGCACACGGGCTTCATCTCATCGAGGATTGCGCACAGGCGATCGGTTCGACGCTGCATGGGCGTAGCGTCGGGTCGTTTGGCTTGGGCTGCTTTTCGCTCCACCCGCTGAAGGCCTTGGCGGCGTGCGGCGATGCGGGATTCATCACGACCGGCGACCGAGAGCAGGCTGCTCTTCTCAGGCGGCTCAGGTCCCTCGGCCACCGCGATCGTGATCGCGTTGACGTACCGAGTGAGAACGCGCGGCTCGACACGCTCCAAGCGGCGATTCTTCTCGTGAAGCTTCCACATCTCGACGAATGGATCGCGAGGCGCCGCGATCATGCGGCGGCATATCAAGCGGCACTGCGACCGTTTTTCGAGCTGACGCGCATCACTGAAGGCTCAGAGCCTGCCTACAGCGCCTTCGTCATTCGTCACGACAAACGCGATGCATTGATCGCACATCTGGCCTCGAAGGGTTTCGATGCCAAAGTGCACTATCCGATTGCGATTCACCAGCAGCGTGCGTTCGCAGGGATGACTGCTCCAGCACTGCCACATACCGAGGCGCTGGTTAGGCGTATCGTAAGCCTGCCGGTGACACCCGAGTTGGAAGCCTCCGACCGGGATGCGCTGATCGACGCCTTGATTCAATGGAGTCGCAGCCATGCGTAGCGCGGAAGCTGACAAGAAGATCCATTCCGTCGAGAGTCTGCAGGCCGAGAGGGCGCAGCTTCGCAAGGCGGGTAAAACGGTGGTTCAGTGTCATGGCTGCTTTGACATCGTTCATCCGGGCCACATTCGCTATCTGCGCATGGCACGTAGCCTCGGCGACGTCTTGGTCGTGACCGTGAGCGCAGACGACGTCGTGATGAAGGGGTACGAGCGACCCTACATCCCGGAAGACCTCCGACTCGACAACCTGGCCGAGCTTGCTTGCGTAGACTACGTGGCGCTCAGCGAAGATGAATGGGCAGGCCCTGTCCTCGAGGCGATCCAACCCGACATCTACGTCAAAGGTCGGGAGTACGAGTCCAAAAACGATCCACGCTTTGCCAAAGAGAAGAAAATCGTCGAGGCCTTCGGCGGACGCGTGGTCCTCGGTTCCGGAGACGTCATCTTTTCGTCGACCGAGATCGGCCGACGCAAGGGCAACAGCCTCGACATGGAACAGCAGAAGATCCAGCGTTTCTGCCAGGTCAATGCCATCAGTTCCGCCCGGTTGAAGAACACGATCGCTGCCTTTTCCGATCTCCGGGTCTTGGTGCTCGGGGATGCCATCCTCGATCAGTATTCGCACTGCGAGGGCGCGCGCGTCGCGTCCGAGAGCCCGATCGTCTCGGTAAAACCCATCAGCGAAGAGTGGTTCATCGGCGGTGCAGGGCTGATCGCGCGGCAAGCGGCCGTCCTCGGCGCAAAGCCCACCTTCATCACCTGCTGTGAAGAGGACGAGTCGTTCCGTCGAATCCGAGGCAGCCTCGAGCGCTCGGGGGTCGAAGTGCGCAACCTGCCGGCGCCGGGGCGCAGAGCGTACACCAAGACCCGCTACCTGGTCGGGGACAAGAAGGTCTTCAAAGTAGACCGAGGGAACCCAGCGCCGATCCCCATCGAAACCAGCGCTGAGCTCACCTCTCTGCTCGAGGCGCAGCTCGACGATCACGACGGGCTGATCGTGACCGATTTCGGGTACGGGTTGTTCGGCCCGACGCTTGCCAACGCGATTCCGGTGCTCGCGGAACGATGTGGCAAACCGTACTTCGCCGACGTGAGCACGAATGGGCAGGCCAACATCCTCAAGTTCCAAAAGCCGCAGCTCGCGACGCCGACCGAGGAGGAGCTGAGGTTTGCCCTGGCGGATGCGGAGAGCGGCATCTCCAACCTGGCGAGCCGGTATTACGCTGCCAGCGGCGCCAAGGGTCTCATCGTGACCATGGGTCGGCGAGGGTCGCTTTGTTTCCGGCCTCCTCGGGGCGACGGTGACCGTTTGAGGACCGACTATCTTCCGGCGCTCGAGATCCACGAGGTCGACGCCGTGGGCTCTGGAGACGTCTTTTTGACCGGCGCCAGCCTCGCCCAGATCGCGGGCGAGCCCCTTCCCGTAGGAATGTACTTGGGAAGCTCCTTGGCCTCGATCTCCGCAGGAATACTCGGCAACGAGGGCGCGCCGCTCCCCGACCTCTACGAGTTCTTCGAGCAGCGTCTGGAGCTCGCCGGAGAGTAGCGATGCGGCCAAGCCTGACCAAGGAACGCGTCCTGATGACCGCGGGCTTCGTTCTATCCGCGATTCTCGCCGTTTACTTCTTACGCCGCGTCGATCTCAGTGAGATCGGTCCGACCCTAGCTTCCGTCAACCTCTGGATCCTGTCGGCTTGCTTGCTGACCAAAGGTGCTGTCCTCTCGCTGGGCGCGCTGCGGAGCAAGGTATTTCTACGGCCGCTCCGACGCTATCGATTCATCGAGTGCTTCACTGCGATTTTGGGCGGGTACGTCACCAACAATGTCTTCCCGTTTCGGCTCGGAGAGCTCGTTCGAATCGACCTTCTTGCGCGGGCCGGCAAAATCTCTAGAGGGTCCACCGTCGCGGTCGTCGGCCTCGAACGTTTGCTCGACCTCATCTCGTTCCTGGTCTTGTTTGCTCTGGTCGTGCCGCTTCTGGCCGTCGATCTCTCGGGCGACCGTCGTCTTGCATGGCTGATTGGTCTCATCCTCGCCGCGCTCCTCGCGGTCGCGTGGTTCGCAGCCAATCCGCACAGGTTTCCCGGGGTCGTCGTCTTCGTCTCGCGTCCGTTCAGCCCCAGGATTCAAGCCTGGCTCGTCCAGAAGGCGCAGCGGTTCGTCGATGGATTGAGCGCGCTGCGGTCGAGCAGAGCGGTCGCCGAAGCGCTGGCCCTCACGTTCGCCATACGTTTCGTCGGGATGCTGACCATTCAGTGTTGGCTCTGGGCTTTCGGCCTCGACTTGCCGATCTACGCCCCACTCATCGTGATGGTCTTCCTTTCCGTAGGCACGATGGTTCCCTCCTCACCCGGTTTCATTGGCACCTTTCACGTCGCCGTCGCCTATGCCCTAGAGCTCCTCGGGATCGATCCGAGCACGGCGGCCTCCGTAGCGATTGCGGGGCATTTCATGGCCACGGTACCCTGGACGATGATCGGCTTGTCCGTCAGCCTTCCGGCGATTCGCAGCGTTTGGAAACGAAGCGGTTCGGGGACCCAGCGCGTGGAGCCTGTGTTTCGGGCATAGCCGACGCTGACAAGAACGAGAATTCTTGGTAACAACGGCGCTCTTGACCCGTTGAGGGTGGTAGCTATGAATGGCCAAGTGTTGCGGGAACGGCTTGCGAACGATTTTGAACGGGTGCGTGCGCAAACCGAAGCGCTCGTGGCTCCGCTCTCCGCCGAGGACCAATGCGTTCAAAGCATGCCCGATGCGAGTCCGAGCAAATGGCATCGTGCACACACGACTTGGTTCTTCGAGACCTTCGTGCTGCGGCCCGCGGGTGTGGAAGGCCTGTCCCCAGAGCCGTACGCCATCTTGTTCAACAGCTACTACAATGCCGTTGGCGAGCAGTATGACCGCCCTTCGCGTGGCCTTCTCACCAGGCCGAGCCACGACGAAGTGACGGCCTACCGGCAGAGAGTAGATGAATCGGTCCTCGAGCTTCTTCGGGCCGAGGTCGACGATCGGCTTGCCGGCCGTATCGAGGTTGGCCTCCATCACGAGCAGCAGCATCAGGAGCTGTTGCTCACCGACATCAAGCATCTCCTTTCGTGCAATCCGCTCGACCCCGTCTACTCGCGGGACGCATCGCTGAAAGGGGATGACGCTTCGGTCCCCGCGATGCGCTGGTCCGGCCACGAAGGGGGAATTGCTCGCATCGGCTGTGGGCTGCCATCCTTCCACTTCGACAACGAGGGTCCGGTGCACGAGGTTTTGCTTCAGCCGTTCGAGATCGCCCAGCGCCTGGTGACCAACGGGGAGTATCTCGAGTTCATCGAAGACGGAGGCTACGAGCGCCCCGAGCTCTGGCTCAGCGTTGGCTATGACACGGTGAAGAGTCGAGCCTGGGGAGCGCCCCAGTATTGGCGCAAGGAGCACGACGGCTGGAGCCAGCTCACGCTGCATGGGCGGCGGCGCGTCCGCGATGCGGAGCCGGTCGTCCATGTGAGCTTCTATGAAGCGGACGCGTATGCACGCTGGTCCGGCGCCCGCCTGCCCACTGAGCAGGAGTGGGAGGTCGCAACGAGCGAGCCCGAGCCCGCGCCCCTCGGAGGTCGCGCGGCCGCGGTCCATCCAAGCAGCCCCAGCCCATACGGAGCCGCATGGCAGTGGACGCGCTCGAGCTATTCTGCGTATCCCGGCTATCGCCCAGCCGAAGGAGCGCTCGGCGAATACAACGGCAAGTTCATGTGCAACCAGTACGTGCTCCGAGGTAGCAGCTGCGCAACGCCCACGGGTCATGCGCGCCGAAGCTATCGTAATTTCTTTCCACCGGAGGCTCGCTGGCAGTTCAGCGGCATCCGCTTGGCACGGGACCAGGGCTAATTCGATGATTGCATTTGATCCTTTGAGCACCGATGAGCGTGTTCGCCTCGTGGACCTCCACCCGAAGCTCGGTGACCTGCAGCAAGAGGCGATTGCGGGGCTGCGGAGCTCGCAGAAGGCGCTTCCTTGCAAGTACTTCTACGACGCATTGGGGGCGCGGCTCTTCGAGGCCATCACCGAGCTGCCGGAGTACTACCCGACGCGAACCGAGCTGGGGATCATGAGCCAGGCTGTTCACGAGATGGCAGATGCCATCGGCGCCCACGCCACTCTGGTCGAATTCGGCTCAGGTGTCGGCCTCAAGACCCAGAAGCTGCTCGATGCCTTGATCGAGCCGAGCGGCTGTGTGCTCATCGAAATTAGCCGGGCCGCCCTCGAGGCATCGGCCCGGCAGCTGGCCGACCGCTACACCGACTTGGAGGTGATCGGCGTCTGCGCCGACTACACCCAGGCCTTGCGCCTTCCACGTCCCCGCCGCCCCAGCGCACGAACCGTCGCCTTCTTTCCAGGCAGCACGATCGGCAATTTCACCGATGAAGAGGCGGTCCGATTCCTCGGACGTGTCGCCGAGCTCGTCGGGCAGGGCGGAGGCCTGCTGGTCGGCATCGATCGAAAAAAGGACACGAAGGTCATCGAGGACGCGTACAACGACTCGCTCGGAGTCACCGCCGCTTTCAACCTGAACATCCTGAGCAGGCTCAACCAGATCGGCGCCAACTTCGACCTGACGCATTTTCGTCACCATGCTCCATACCTCGAGCGCGAGGGCAGAATCGAAATGCGACTCATCAGCGAACGCGAACAGAGGGTTTGTATCGGCGATGCCGAAATTGCTCTATCAGAAGGCGAGCACATCGTCACCGAGCATTCGCACAAGTATGACCTCGGCCAATTCGAGGAGATGGCACGTGCGGCCGGCTTTCGCTTGACGAAGCAATGGAGCGACGAACGCGACTGGTTCAGCGTGTGTCTGCTCGAAGTCGACTAGCGTCTAGCGACGCGACAGCTTCTCGGCGAGGTCGAACTGGGCGGAATACACGACTGCGCTGTATTTAAAGCTATCGTTGCCGTCGGTGTAGGTCAGCTCGAATCTGAACGTTCCCGGCGTCGCGGATTCGCCAGAGGGCTCCTTGAACTTTGCAAGATTGCCGACGACGAAGGGCCGATTCTTGCCAGGGGCAATTTCCACGGAGCCTAGGCGACACTTGACGTCGTGGAACGGCTCGTAGCCCTTCTCCCAGGCGTCTTCCTTCTTGCGAAGACGATGAAACGGAGTGCCGCAAACGGTTTTCAGCCAGATCGTACGCCTGGAGTTGTTGTGGACGCGAGCCTTTACGTCGTCGGAGCGATTCACGACCGAGGGCCGGGTCTCGACCAGGATGTCCCGCGCTTCGGTCTTTACCACAGCCCGGCATCCCTTCTTCGTCCAGCGATGACTCGAAGGGCATTCGCAGGGCTTGCAAGATCTGCAGCGTTCGTTGGGAGGACACTGCGGGCAGCCGACGTACGTTCCACGCGAGCCTTCGCAGAGCACCTGAACGCTGCGACCGTCGCGAAACAGCTCCGGCGGCTCGTTCGTCAAGACGCATGCGCCTTTGAAGCATTTGCCAAAGGGTGTCTCGCAGACGAAGTCGCAGGTCGCGAGGTCCTCTTGGCCGCGGCATTCAGCGAGTTGCTTCTGGTAGTCCAGCAGGTACTTCTCGTTGACCGCCACGCCGCATCGGCAGCCCTGAGAAGTACAGCTGGTTTCCACCACCCCGCAAGCCTCGTCTTCTTCGCACGCTCGATGCGCTGAGGCGATCTCGATGCGCTCGAGGCTGGGTTTCGTTTCTTCGCAGCCTGCGAGCAAGGTGCAGGCCAACGCAGCCCACAAGAGTACCTTAAGCTCCCCCATGAGACCGGTCCTACCGAAGGTCGCGCCTCCTGGCAAGAACGGTGCCTAGGTACTTCCCAATCAGCGGGCCTGGAGCCGCGCGATTCGCTCTTCCAGAGGGGGATGCGTTGCCATGAGCTTGAGCATGCCTTCACCGCGAATGCCGAACGCCGTCAGACTATCGGGAAGCTGGGATGGCGCGTCACGCATGGCTTTGAGCCGGTTGAGCGCCGAGGCCATTGCGGCTGAGCTTTCGAGATTCGCCCCTCCGGCATCTGCGCGGAATTCGCGACGGCGAGAAAACCAGGCGACGATGATGCTGGCCAGGACCCCGAACGCCATCTGAAGCCCCATGTAAATCAGGAACCGGCCGCGGTCGAACTGGCTCGCGATGATCCGCGCAACGAAGAGGACAAAGGTGTTGAGCACACCTTGGATCAGCGTCAGCGTGACCATGTCGCCGTTGGCGACGTGGGAGATCTCGTGGCCTAGAACTGCTTCGACCTCCTGCTTGTTCATCAGGCGCAAGAGCCCTGTGCTCACCGCGACGAGGGCGTTGTTTCGAAACATGCCCGTTGCAAAGGCGTTTGGATCAGGCGAATCGAAGATCGCGACCTCCGGCATTCCGATCCCCGCCTGCTCCGCCTGGCGCTGGACCGTGCTGAAGAGCCATTGCTCGATGTCATTCGAAGGTTTTTCGATGACGTGGGCGCCCGTGGACTTCTTGGCCACCCATTTGGAAATCGCCAGGGAGAAGATCGAGCCGCCGAAACCAAAGAGGGCGCACCAAATCAACATCGCGACGTAGGGCGCATCCGGCGGGATGACCCCAAGGGCGGTGAGCACCGACATCGCGATGCCCGCCATGACTAGAACGGCGAGGTTTGTCCCTAGAAACAAGAGGATTCTCAGCATGCACGTACTCCTAAGGCCAGTACTTAAGACTTCTTGGCCGGTCCCACAACTACCGCCGGGGCGGTTTTCTTATTCCGTTCGATTTGGCTATTCCGCGTTGAGATCTTCGCGAAGCGCCTCCCGCTGGGGTCCGGAGAGCTCGGTTTCTGCCTCGATTCCCGGCATCGCGATACCGATTGCCGAGGGCGCTTCGCCGCCGATGCCGAACGAGAGGTACTGGACCGAGGAAAGGCGATCGTCGCCCACCTGGCGCGGGTCCCAGGTCGGCTTCCGCAGGGACCCATCGGGAACCTTGGCGTAAATGTGCTCGTTGAGGCCCAGCCAGGCCCGGAGCTTCGCGGACCGCTCAGCCTCGTCGTCGATGCCTACCAGGAGCGTGCAGCCGACGGTTCCCCTCGGGTGAATCAGCTCGTTGTACGTGTCGAGCTCGTGCTGGATGTCGTCTTCCTTCACGATGCGCTCGATGCGCATCATTTCTTGAATCTGGTAGCGCACGGTTTCGCGGTTCTCGAAGAGAAACGTGAAATGCTCGCCGACGAGGATTCGACGCACCGATTTGGCGTGCAGCGCCGAGGCGCGGATCTCATCGCGATTCTCGCCATAGGTGACGTAGTCGAGTAGCTCCGATCGCTCGATTGGGTTCACTGCGATGCTCCTTCCGGCTCTTCTCCGGAGGGTAACGCCTTCGGGGTTTCGAAGCCATCGTCGCGATAGGCGCGCGCCAACACCGACATGGGGTGCAGCGGCTTGACCCCGGCATGCTGTCGGAACTGAATCGCCGCCAACGGACAGTCGGTTGCCCAGATTTCGGCGTCGGCTTCCTTCATTTCGTCGAACGCCTTTTGCCCGACCCGAATCGAATACTCGAAGCCTTCGACGGTCATCGCGTGCGTCCCGTCGTGCCCGCAGCATTCCATGACCGTAGCCGGCGTGACGCCTGGAATCTTGCGAAGCAGGTCGCGGCCTTTGAAACCGACCCCTTGCGTGCGCAGGTGGCAGGGCGCGTGGTACGCGACGCGCTGCCCTGGCGAGCTCTTGAAGTCCGTATTGAACCGTTCTTCCTTGCGCAAGGACCACAGGTACTCGCTTGGGTCCGCCACCGCCTCGGCTAGCTTGGCGGCGCGTTCGCGGTCGTCGCCTTCGAGGAGCTCCGGGTACTCCCGCCGAAGCATCATCGAGCAGGTCGGGTTGAGCGCGATCACCTTTGCGCCCGCCTCCACGTAGGGCATCAGCACGTTCAGATTGCGGTGCGCCTTCTTTCGCAAGAGGTCGAGGTTGCCGCCTTCCCAAGCAGGCATCCCGCAGCATTCGAGGCCCTTTGCACAGCGAACGTCGACGCTGTTCTTTTCGAGCACCTCGACGGTGTCCATCCCGATCTGTGGCTCGTTGCCCTGGACGTAACAGGTCTGAAAGAGCACCGCCTCGCCCCCGACGCCTTTGTCCATCAGGCCCGCGCCTTTCGCCCACGACTCGAACGTCGTCTGTGCGAAGTCGGGAAGGAGCTTGCGTCGATCGATGCCGACCAGCTTCTCCATGAACCAGCGGTGGATGCCGACCCGATTCATGACGTTGGCAACGCCCAGGCTCGCGCGCGCCATCGCGCTGGCGCGATCGGGGTCCTGCAGCAACTTGAGCCTCAGCTTGTGGGGTTGCTGGTGTTTTCGGTGTCGGATTGCATCGTAGCGATGCACCAGCTTCGGGAAGTCTAGTTGGAACTCGTGCCCGTCACGGGGCGTATACGGACACTGCACCTCACAGAGCTTGCATTGAAAGCACGCGTCCATGACGCGCTGGGTGTCGAGTGGCGTGAGCTTTCGAACATCGCCGTCGTGCTGCTCGTCAATCGCCGAGAACAAAGTCGGAAACGAGTCGCAGTACTTGAAGCACATGCGGCAGCCATGGCAGACCTCGAAGACGCGCTCGATTTCTTTGCCGAGCGCGTCTTCGTCCCAGTACTTCGCCTCGCTCGGGTCGTAGCTCAACCCATCGCTGGGCTGGTACGAGATCTGCCTTTTGACATCATCGCTCACGCGCGTCGGTTGCCTTGCTCAGGAGATCTCGTCCAGAAGCGACTGGAACCGACCGGCGTGCGACTTCTCGGCCTTGGCCAAGGTTTCGAACCAGTCGGCGATCTCGCCGAATCCCTCTTCGCGCGCTGTCTTGGCGAAGCCCGGGTACATGTCGGTGTACTCGTGCGTCTCGCCTGCGACTGCGGCTGCGAGGTTGAGCGCGGTGTCGCCGATCGGCAGGCCGGTGGCCGGGTCGCCGACCTTTTTGAGATAGTCCAGGTGACCGTGCGCGTGGCCGGTCTCGCCTTCGGCGGTCTCGCGGAAGTTGCCCGCTACCTCGGGGTACCCTTCGACGTCGGCGACCTTTGCGAAGTAGAGGTAGCGCCGATTGGCCTGGGACTCACCGGCGAATGCGGCTGCGAGGTTTTCGTGGGTCTTGCTGCCTTTGAGCTCTGACATGGCTTCCATTTCCTCCGATGTGATGCTTGCTTCAGACTCGGTGGGGCGCACGTGGCGCCGGCCGAGAATGAAAGTTATCCCGGTCTTTTCGGCGCTCGTCAACGCGAGAGCGAACGGCCTCAGGCCGCCGACTGGCTAGGGCCGGGCGGAGTGCTCTCGGTCCGGTACTCTTCGCCGCGATAGTAGTGATAGTACGCGCCGCCGACGCCCGCCTGACCCCCTCGGCTGACCTCCACGTCATTGAGCACGCCGCCCAGGATGTGGGCGCGAACGTCGGTGAGGCTCCGAATCGCTGCGAGAACGGCGTCACGGGTCGTGGCTCGAGCCCTCACCACGAGCAGGACTCCTCCGCACTGGGGCGCGAGAATGGCGGCATCGGTGACGGCCCGTAGCGGCGGGCTATCGAAAATCACGCGATCGTACTGGGAGGCGGCTTCTTCGAGGAGCCGAGAGAACTGCTGGGTATGGAGCAGCTCGGCTGGATTGGGCGGTAAGGGTCCGCAGGTCACCACCGACAGCTTGTCAATTCCGACGTCCCGCGTCACCTGAGTGAGCGTCCGTTCGCCGACCAAGGTGTTTGTGAGCCCGGCATGATTCTCGAGCCCGAACGCCTTGTGGATGCGAGGACGTCGAAGATCCGCGTCGATGAGCAGAACGCGCTGGCCGCTCTGCGCCAACGCGATCGAGATGTTGGTGGCGACCGTCGTCTTTCCGTCCTTCGGGTTTGCGCTGGTCACGACCATCGTCTTGTTGGGCGACTCGGCCGCCATGAACATCAGGTTGGTGCGTACGGTCCGGCAGGATTCCGCGGCCATCGACATCGGATGGGTATGGACGACTTGATCGGGGTTCTCCACTTCGACGACCCGCTCGCGCTTGCGGCGCGAGGAGTAGCCGCCCGACGAATCGGCACCGGACGCAGAAACGCGCGGGAACACGCCGAGGATTGTGAGCCCCAGCCTCTCGACGTCGGGCACGTCTTGAATGCGCCTGTCCATTTGATGGAGCAGAAACGCAAGCCCGAACCCGAGCAGAAGGCCGCCAAACGCGCCCCCGATCACGTTCAGGCTCACCATCGGTGAGATCGCTCCCTTGGGCACCAGGGCTGCGTCGACCACGCGGACGTGCGTCGTGCGGAGCAAGCGCGTGAGGTCGGTTTCTGCGGTGCGCTTCAGGAGTAAGTCGTAAAGCTTCGCGTTGCTCTCGCGCTGGCGATTCAGGCGCGAGTACTCGATTTCGCGAAGATTGAGGTCCATGCCGGCCTTCTGCGCCTTGTTTTGAACCTTGCTGAGCCCGTTCTCGACGGCCTGCGCTTCTTTGAGATCGTCGGCTGCGATTTTGATCAGCGTCTTGATTTCGTCGTCGATCGATGTACGGATCGCAGCGATCTCTCCTTTGAGCTCGAGGATCTTCGGGTGCGAATCACCGTATCGAACCGCTAGCGACGCGCGCTCTGTCATCTTCACTCGGAGCTCGGTCCGCAAGGCGTCGAGCTCGCTGTCCTCGCCTCCGTCGGTGTCTTGAACCGCCTCGGGCTGAGACCTCGCGGCCTTCAAACGCCCAAGCCTCGCCTCGAGCTCGATGCGACGCGCTCTGATGTCGGTGAGTCGCTCGTTGTACTCGCGGATTTCCTCTGCGAGCAGATTTTGGCGATTCTCGACCGAAACCGAAAGCACGTTGTGCTGCTTCTTGAACTCGTGAAGCGCGTGTTCGGAATCGTTGAGCTGGGTCCTGGTCGAATCGAGCTGCTTCGCAAGCCACTCGGCGGCCGCCGCTGTAGACCCGAGCCGATCCTCCATCGTCTTCTCGATGTAGGAGCTGGCCACCATGTTGGCGAGCGTCGCTGCGCGCTCGGGGTCGTTGTCCCGGACCTTGAGCAGCACCAGCCGCGTGTCTTTGATCGGGTCGAGCGAGAGCTTACTTTGTAGGCGCTGTGCGGCGACCTCTTTGCTCACCGGTGTCCAGTCTGCGCCGGGCTCCTGGCCGAAGAACGTCGGATCGTCGGCCAGGCCCAGGTGCTCGACTACGCGCTCCGCAACGGCCCGGCTCTGGATGATCCGGTTCTGGGTCTCGAAGAACTCGCGCGACATCAGGAAGTGCGAGACCTGCCCACTCACGTCTTCCACCGAGGTGCCGAGCGGTGAGATGGGATTCGGGTCGTACTCCAGGGTGACTGTGGCCTGATAAACCTTGGGAAGCCGAAACGTCCACAGGGTCACCAAAGTCGTCACGGCCAGCGACGTGCAGATGATCCACCAACGATATCGCAGGACTGCCTCGGGCAACCCCTTGGGAAAAAGGGATGGGCGGGGGGCTGGAGCGCCCCCTGGCTCAATCTGGTTTGTTAGATGTCTCACGGCCCCGCTTCATCAGCGTTTCCCATCGGCTTGCCGGCGTCAAGCGCGGCGGGTCCTGAGGCAGGATTTCGAGTCCCTGCGGCCCGCTGAGCAGACGCGCAGGCGGGGCCTTTTCCGCCGTCGGAGCGGCAGAGCCGCCTGTAGGTGAGGAGCGCACGTTCTCGGTTGCCCATCGAATCGGCGACCCGCGCCACCGCGAGCAGAGCCTCGCGAGATTCCTGGGCTTGATTCGAGTCCTCGTACGCCCTGAGCGCAAGCGCGTACCTGCGCTGAGATTCGTAGAGCTTGCCGACGAACAGCTCGACGTCGGCGAGGGGCTTCGCCTTTCCGCCGGTTTGGCCGCGCAGTCGTGAGAGAACGCGCTGAAGCTCGGCCTCGTCGCCGCTTCGCATGTAGATCGACGCGGCGGTGCGTAGCGCGCCGGATCGAACCTCTCGCGCGCTCAGGAGTGGGGCGACCGCCTGCGCGGCTCTCTCGAAATCGTTCGCCTGCAAGTAGGCCTCGGCGAGAATTCGCCGCCCTTTTGGATCCAAATCTTTCGAGCTCTGCAGAAGATCCACCGCTTCGAGCGGCCGCTGCTCGGCAAGCAGCCGCTCGGCTTGACGGCTCCTCGGGCCCGGGAGGTTCGGGTCCAGCTTGCGCGCGGCCTCGTCGATTCGCTGCGATGCAGGGGATCGGAGCGGGAGGCAGAGTGCCGCCCGATCCAGGAACTTGGCTCCTTCGGGCCCATCAGGCGCCGCGCGCAGCGCGGTGGCGGGATTTTGGTCCGCGCGAAGCAGTGAACAAATGGTCGTGCGCGCGCTGCCCGGGCGAAGCGCTTCGGCTTCGCGGATCTCGACGAGCGCCTGATCCAGCTCTCCCAAAGAAAACAGCCATCGCGCCGCCAACAAATGCGGTGCGCTCCAGAGGGGGGCCAGCTCCTGGGCGCGGTTGATCCATCGGCCCGCGGAGGCGTCGCGTTCGCGCACGGCCAGCTCGGCACCGGTTAGCGCGAAGATCGGCTCCGAGGGGTGTAGCGAGAGCCCTCTCGCTGCCAGCTCGCGCGCCTTCGCGACGTCTCCCTGGTCGAGCGCAGCCCGACTCTGCACCTCCAGCGTGAAGACGTCGCCACCGATGAGCGACAGCGCCAAACCAGCGGCTCCGAGGCTAACGATCGAAACGGCTGCACAAAGCTTGGGAAGCGACAGGGTGCGCCGAATGGAAACCGAATCCGCGACTGCGCCCAGCGTGGCCGCAGCCACGACCGCCACGCCGGCGAGCTCCAGGGAGAAGTCGGCGAGCTGATGGACGCCGATCGCGACCAGCCCGGCGAGGCCGCCGAGGTGCGCGTGGCTTCGTCTCAGTCGAAAGCCGCGGGCAACGGACCAGACGACGATCATCAGCAGCGTGAGCGCAATGGGAAGCCCCCACTCCGACGCCCACTGCACCGGTAGGTTCTCGGGGTAGAAAAACCGCTTGTCGGTGCCGTGCTCATCGACGAACGCCGCCGAGAATGCGCCACGCCCGACTCCCGCGATTGGATGGCTCGCGATGACGGGCAGCGCAGCCACGGCGCCCGCGAACTTCGGCCCAATGTTGTGCCGGTGGCTCAACTCACGTCCGAGGTCGCTACCTTGAAGGCCGATGGCGAAGAGGGTGATCGACAGTGCGCCAATGGCGAGGATCGGCACGGTGCGGCTTCGAAGAATCGATCGCTGGTGTCGGCTCAGGCGCGCGGCGTACACGGCAATGAACACGGACATGCCGATCGCGAGCGCGAGCATGCCCCCGCGCGAAAACGAAAAGATGCAGGCAAGCGCGCATAGGCCGCCGCCAGCCGTCCAGCCGACGCGTTCCTTCGTCGTTTTGGCGTCCATGGCCAGCCCGATACCGATCGGCGAGGCCATGGCCATCATGCCGCCCAGATGGTTTTCGTTCATGAGCGGGGCGAGTAGGCGGCTGCTCGCGTAGACCGGGGTGTAGACCCCGAACACCTCGGTCGCGCCTGCGAGCTTGTGCGCGAAAGCCACCGAAGCCATTGCAATGCCGCTCAGGGCGACCCCCCCGAGCACGCGCCGACGCTGGTGAGAAGCTGTAAACACGCGTGCGGCCAGAAAAGTGGCTACGATGGACGCCCCCTTCGCGAGCTCGAGCCGCGTCGACCCGGGGTCGAGCGACATCGGGATGAAGGCGCGGGAGGGTGTGCCGAAGAGCGCCGCGTTGGCACGCCATGCGTCGACCGACTCCGGTACCAGAAGGCCGACCAGCGCGCTCGGCATGGGAATGAGCTGCAGGCCCGTCCAAGCCAGCACGAACACCATCATCGAGTCGAGCAAGGTGGCAGAGCGACGGCGAGCGCTGCTGATCTCGATATGACGGCTTGCGAGAACACCCGCCGACCCAGCCAAGATGCAGATGATCGCCACCGCCCACGGAAACACACCGCCGAGCAGCTGCGGTGGGATGATCAGAGCCACCATCATCGCTGCGAGCGCGAATTGAATCGCGGACCCCGGATTGCTCGGCCCAGCCCCACTACGACCCGTGCCTCTGCGTTCAGGCGTCCATCTCGCGCGTTCCGACCCCGACCCCACTCGACGCGGATTGCCATTTATCGGGAAAATCGTCAACGGTTGTCTAGGATATGGTCCAGCTGCTAACACCCATGTGCAAGCATGGGGTTGGGAAAGATGAGCGCGTGACGAAGCCCTTTTTAGTCTCAGGTCGTTGCCGCGTGATTGCCGAAGTGGGGCAGTCGCACGATGGCAGCTTGGGCACCGCGCATGCGTTCTTGGATGCCATCGCGGACGCCGGGGCGGACGCCGTGAAGTTCCAAACGCACATCGCCGACGCCGAAAGCCGGCCGGACGAACCATGGCGGGTCAAATTCAGCCCGCAAGACGCCTCGCGTTTCGAGTACTGGAAGCGAATGGAGTTTACCGCCGAGCAGTGGCGGGGCCTCAAGGCGCACGCCGACGAACGGGGCCTTTTCTTCTTGAGCTCGCCGTTTTCCGAAGAGGCTGTCGACCTGCTGACCGATGTTGGAGTCGCCGCGTGGAAGATCGCGTCTGGGCAGATCACCGATCTGTGGATGCTCGAGCGCCTCGCCAAGACGGGCTGGCCGGTGCTGTTCTCGACGGGCATGAGCCCCTTGCCGGAGATCGACGCGGCCGTCGGCTGGGCCAAAGCAAAAGGGCTCAGCGTCGCGGTCATGCAGTGCACCTCCGCCTATCCGAGCAGCCTGGACGCTGTCGGCTTGAACGTCATGCGCGAGCTCCAAGAACGACTGGGTGTTCCCGTTGGTCTTTCGGACCACAGCGGGACGATCTACCCCTCGCTTGCTGCGGCGGCCCTTGGAGCGCAGCTCCTCGAGGTGCACGTTACCTTCAGTCGACGATCGTTTGGGCCGGATGTTCCGGCCTCGGTCACCTTCGAAGAGCTGAAGATGCTCGTCGAGGGTGTGCGCGCGACGGAGACCATGCTTGCCAATCCCGTCGATAAGGATGCGGTCGCACGGGACATGGCCGAGATGCGCAGCCTCTTCATGAAGAGCATCGTGCCCCGTACAGACCTCGCGGCCGGCACAGTTCTTCGCGTCGAGGATCTCACGACCAAGAAGCCTGCTCGTGGAGTCTCGGCGCAGCGCATGGACGAAGTCGTCGGTCGCAAATTGAGCCGCGCAGTTGGTGCAGGTGACTATCTCCAAGAAGAAGACATCGAGGACTAGCACGTGAGAAAAGTCTGCGTCGTCATCACCGCTCGACCTAGTTACAGCCGAATTCGCACAGCTCTCGAAGCGCTGCGAAAACGCAACGACATCGAGCTTCAAATTCTCGCGGCGGCATCGGCTTTGCTCGACCGCTATGGCTCGGTGGTCGACGAGATCGAGCGCGATGGTTTCGACGTCACGCGCAAGGTGTATATGGTGCTCGAAGGCGAGCAGCCCTTGACCATGGCCAAGACCACGGGCCTCGGCATGATCGAGCTGGCCACCGCTTTGGACAACCTGCAGCCGGACTTCGTCGTCACGATTGCGGACCGGCACGAGACGCTCGCCACCGCGGTTGCGTCTGCGTATATGAACATCCCGCTCGTGCACATTCAGGGCGGAGAAATCACGGGCTCGATCGACGAAAAGGTCCGTCACGCCATTACCAAGCTCGCGGACTATCACCTCGTGTCGACCGAACAGGCGGCCGAGCGGGTCCTCAGGATGGGAGAAGAGCCCGGTACGGTCATCGTCACCGGCTGTCCCTCAATCGACATCGCAGCGGGTGTGCTCGCGCAGCCGGCGCTCGATTTCGATCCCATGCAAAAATACGGTGGCGTCGGTGCGGAGCTGGACCTGTCCAGCGGCTATCTCGTCGTGCTTCAACATTCGGTGACGACCGAGCACGAATTGGCACGCAGACAAGTTCAAGAAACCCTGCACGCCGTCGCCGAATCCGAGATGCCTACGCTCTGGTTCTGGCCGAACCCAGACGCCGGGTCGGACGGCACTTCGCGCGGCATTCGAGCATTTCGCGAGGCCCATCGCGGGGGCAACCTTCACTTTTTCAAGAACATGTCGCCGACGGACTTCCTCCGGGTCGTGTATCACTCGCGCTGTCTCGTCGGGAACTCCAGCGCGGGCATCCGCGAGTGTTCGTTTCTCGGCGTGCCCGTGGTCAACATCGGAAGCAGGCAGGCAGGACGCGACCGCGGCACCAACGTGGTAGACGTCGACCACGACCGGACGAGCATTGCCGGCGCGATTCGCCGCCAAGCTGCCAAGGGTCGCCTTTCGAGTGATTTGCTTTACGGCGACGGTAAGGCCGGCCCGCGGATTGCAGAGGCGCTGGCCCGCATCGCCCCGCGCGTCGAAAAGCGCCTCAGCTATTGATCGATTCGTCGAAGGCCGGCGCCCCAGGCCAGCGCGTCTGTGATGCGTTCGACGTTTTCCGGCTCCATCACGGCTGGAAACGTATTTGGGTTCTTGAGAAAGCCCGGGCGCGAGGTCGCTTGGATTGCCGCGACGAACTCGAGCAGGCGTTCCTCGTCGTGCTCGTGCTCGAAGATCGCGTGTCGAAACACTTGATGCCAATCATCCTTCGGCACCCGACCGGCCTTGTGGGTCAGCGAGCATTCGTTGTAGAAGACGTTCCCGAAGGTCACGACCGGCTTGCCAAATAGCAAGCCCTCCCAGCCCACGGTGCCGGTGATGACCGCAACGGTCGCTGCGTCCTTGATCAGTGTCCAGGTGTCTTCGTCGGGACCGAGGAGCCGGACGCCGAAGGTTTCGCGGAGCCTCTTGTAGAAGGCAAGTGGCCTTCGACCGCGGTTGCTGACGTGCTCTTTGACGTAGAGCCGGCAGCCGACCGGGAGGCTCTTGCTGATGTCTTCGACCAGGGCAGCTTGATCGAGATAGTACGGGGCCTGCACGAGAGTGGACGCTTCGGGCTGGAGGTGGATCGGGTAGAGCACGTACTTTTCGCCCGGGACCGGACGCTCGAAGTAGTCGAGCGCTTTCGATGCCCGGTTACGCGCGAGACGCAGCGCACGTTGGCGGAGGGCGCTCGTCGGCGAGGTGAGCGTGGGATTCTTTCGGTCGGTCCGATAGCGTTCGCTGAACTGCGCCAGGCGCTCGATATCGCCCCTGTCGGCGACCGGGAGACGGTCCCGAGTCCGCATACCGGTCGGGCGTTCGGGGCGTTCCCGGAAAGTCCTGATGAACGACGCCGCTGTGTCTCGCTCCTCTTCGCTCAGGCCGCGCTCGCGAATCGCCGCGAGCTTGTCTTTGGTGAAGTTCCATTCCTGCGGCCCAGCGCTGTAGACCGAGAGCAGCCCCTTCATCCGTGCGCTTCCGATGCGCCAAAACGGGACGCCTTTGCCTTTGGCAACCGTGTAGTGAATGTAGCTCATGAGGCAGCCGACATCTTCGCTGAACAGGAAGCCCGGCTCGAAGCGCTCGAACGCGTCTTCGACCACGCGAAAAGCCCGCTCGGTGATCGAAAGGACCTGATCGTAGCTACGACCTTCGAGGAGATGACGCTCCGACCAGATCATCCGATGAATGCTGACGCCGTAGCGCTCTTCGCGTTCGCGAAGAAAGTCGAGGTTGGGGACTGCGCCGCGGCTCGGCTCCAAGATGTCCCTCGTGAAGACGACCAGCGGGTCGTAGTCGATGTCATTTTCGCCCAGGAACGACGCTTGATCGTGCCCCCAAACCGTCCCGGCAAAAGAATCGATCCCGTATCGGTCGCGGAGGAGGCGGTGAACCGGAAGAAAAAGGCGCTCGTGCACCGAGAAGAACGTATAGACGCGGCTAGTCGATGACATGGCGTTCCCGCTGTGCGACGAGCGCCTCGGCTCGATCCCAATCCTCGATGGTGTCGATGTTGCAGCTGCTGTCCGAAGGTGTTTCATGGCCGACCACCCGGCTACCGTAGAGCGATCCGTGCTCGGTAATCGTCGCAACGCGGGACACATAGACGGCTCCGGACCGGTGGAACGCCGGTGGCAGCGCCTGACGACGCGGGATTGGCTCGGACTCGCCGGTCGATAGCCCCAAGGAACCGTCGGGACGCTCGAAGTAGACCCAGTGCGGATTGAAATGCGCAGGCACGCGATGAACCGAAATCACGCAGTCGGCTGCTTGCGATTCGAGCGACTCGATGCAGGCATCGATTTCCTCGGGGCGGCGAAACGGAAACGTAGGTTGGAGAAGACACAGTGCGTCGGGCGTCCATCCTTCCGCCACGACCGCTTCGAGCGCGTGTTCGACGACCGGCAACATCGGGGTGTCGTCGTGGGCGAGTGAAGCGGGCCGCAGAAACGGAACCTCCGCGCCCAAGGAACTCGAGACGGATGCGATCTCCGCGTCGTCGGTGCTCACCAGGACGCGATCAATTTGCCTCGCCAGGCGCGCGGCATCGATCGTATATCCGATGAGTGGCTTGCCTCCGAGAGGACGAATGTTCTTGCGGGGGACACCTTTGGAGCCACCGCGTGCGGGGATCAGGCCTAGGACGCGCATGACACCGGCTCCGCGCTGGGGTTTGTTGCAAATCGGAGCACCTGCTCGTACTTCGAGTAAAGGGCTTCCATGGTGAAGTGGCGCTCATAAACTGCGCGTGACCCTCGGGCGAGCCTCAGACGTAGCGCTTCATCAGAGTCGAACGCCTGCAAAAGCTCCGCGAAATGAGCCGGATCCTTCGCAGCGAGGCAATCCACCCCAGTCGTGAACTCCTCGGAGCACTCGAACGATTTTTCGTATGCGATGTTCACGACTCCGTACCCTGCGCCCACGGCGAATTTCACTCGGCCGCCGGTGTCGAAAGGGTAGGGCATCACCGACGCGTCGCCAGGCAAGAAGAGCTCGCCGAGATCTTCGACGAATCCGTGCATGACGAAACGCTCCGCCATCCATCTCCAAGATGGGTCGGCGGTGTTCGAGGGCATCTTGCCGAGCTGATGCCAATCCAGATCGAGCTCGAGGCGTTCGAGCTCGGGCCAAATGCGGGTTTCCAGCTCTCGCCGGGCGGTCTGCATCGCCGTGTTCGGGTTACCGAAAAGAAAGAAGCGGCCCTCCGAGAGTCTCGCGTAGTCGGGCTCCGGGATTGTCGGTCCGGTGACGGGCAGGTAACTCGCCGAGAAGCCCAGCCCGCGAATGAATTCGGCTTCGGAGCTCGACGCGCAGACCGTGTGCGCAGCGCGGCGGCAGACTTCGAGCTCGACGTCTCGAAGGCGCTTGCTCGAGAGCGCTTGCGGCCTTCGGAGGCGCTTGCTCGGCTGACTCCGACTGCGCACGAAATTCAGCTTGAAGTGGAAGTCGTGATGGCTGTGCACGATCGGGGCCGCGATGTCCTCGTCGGCAAGCAGGACGGAGAACACCTCTTCGGCCCAAACGAGGTCCGGAACGGTTCCCGTTTCGGACAAGCACAGTGAAACTGAATCGCGCAGTCCGCGAAGATCCGGGCAGGCTATCGCCAGGGACGACGGGTTGAACACCCGGCTAGCCAGCCAAGGAAGGGTGCCCAGTCGCACGTCCTTCGAGCGCAGCACGGTGACCGAGCTTGCGACCCGGTCGAGCTCCGCGGTCCGCTCGTTGAGCGGATCGCAAACGATGACGTCCACTTCGTGGCCGAGCGCCCTCAGCGAGCAAAGGCTCTGCCACAGACGCACGTCGCCGCCGCCCCCGTGCCTGGGGGAGGGATAGCGCTGAAAACAGAGCTGTGCGATTCGCATGTGTACGCGGACTCTAGCGTAGCGCGGAGCGGCCGCGCGAGTAATCAATCAGCCCAGCGTCGCCTTCGAGCTGCTGCGCGATCCACCATTCCAGCACCAGAAGAGCCCAAAGAAGCTGGGCGTGGTCGTGCGTGCCCCGGAGGTGCTCCTGGACGAGCATTTGTGCTCGCTTGGGGTCGAAGAAACCTCTCTTCACGATCATCTCCGTGCTCAGCCGGTTTTCGAGCTCTTCGCGAAGCTCGTTTCGAAGCCAATGTGCGACGGGCGCCGTGAAGCCCTGCTTGGGACGTTCGACCAGCTCCGCGGGCAGGTACTCGCGAAGCAAACGACGGACGAGGTACTTCTTGTGGCGACCACGAATCCGCATCTCGAGTGGAAGCGTGAATGCCAGCTCGATGACACGTCGATCGAGAAACGGCGAGCGTGCCTCGAGACCAACTGCCATGCTTGCCCGATCGACCTTGTGGAGCCAGGCATGGGGAAGGGTATGGGTTGCGTCGTACAGCATGCCTGCTTCGACGCTGTTCCCGAGAGGGTGTGCCCGCAGGAACTCGGCGACGCGCTTCGGCGCCTCATTTTGCTCGCAGAGCAGACGATTCACCGCGTCGACGGTGGCGCCGCGATAGAACCCGCCAAGCCCGAAAAAGAGCGCAGGGTCGCTGGCCCCTGATCTCGCCACGATTCGGCGGGCGCCTGCGTTCGGAACGAGCCGGGCGGCCTTGGCCACAGCCGCGCGCAGGGGTTCGGGAACGAGCTGCATGTACGGCTCGATAGCGCGTTGCGCGAGGTAGTACTTGTAGCCTCCTAGCTCCTCGTCGGCGCCGTCGCCGGTCAGAGCGACGGTCACGTGCTCGCGCGCCAGCTTGCTCACCGCGAGGGTCGGGAGGACCGAGTAGTCCGCCATGGGCTCGTCGAAGTAGCGCACGAGGTCGGGCAACTGAGCGAGCACATCGGGCCCGCGGAGCACGCGGACGGTGTTCTGCACCCCGAGGTGTGATGCGATTCGGGCCGCATACTGACTTTCGTCGAACTCGGCCTGCTCGAAGCCGATGGTGTAGGTCTGAACGGCATCGGCTTCCTTTTCGGCCATCAAGGCAACGACCAAGCTCGAATCGAGCCCTCCGGAGAGGAATGCCCCAAGCGGCACGTCGGCGACGAGCCGAGCGCTCACGGCCTCTCGCATGGTCTCGCGAAACGTCTCGAGATGATCTTTCTCACTGCCTTGCCGCGTCGGGGTCACTTCGGCGAATGCGGTCAGGTCGAAGTATCGATGGTTGCGAGGCTCGCGGCCCCGCTCGGTGAGGCTGAAGCTTCCCGGCGGGAGGCTGCGCACGTCAGCGAGCATCGCACGCCCGTCCGGCGGAAACCCAAAGCGGACGTAATCCTTGACGACTGCTTCGTCGATTTCGAGCTCGTTCCCCGCATAGCGGACGAGCGGCGCCAAGGTGGAGGCGAAAAGGAGCCAGCGGCCAGGGCGGTACGCGTAGTAGAGCGGTTTTTGACCGGCAGGGTCCCGAGCCAGAACCATTCGCTGCGCGCGGCCGTCCCAGATACCCACTGCGAACATCCCGTTGAACCGGTCGAAGCAGTCGACGCCCCACTGCTCATAGGCCCGAAGCACCACCTCGCTGTCGGTTTCGCTGAAAAACCGATGACCCTCGGCTTCGAGCTCCGCGCGCAGATCGCGAAAGTTGTAGATCTCTCCGTTGAAGACCGCCTGCACCGCGGAGTCGGGGCTCGCCATCGGCATTCGCCCGGCTTCCGAGAGGTCGAGGATCGAGAGCCTTCGGTGACCGAGGCCTACGGAGCCCTCGAGCCACAGCCCTGCGTCGTCGGGCCCGCGATGGGTCAGCGCATCACGCATGGCCTCGATCGCGGCCGAGTTCACTGCCCTGCCATCGAGGTGCCAAACTCCAACGATTCCACACATGCGACTAGCGGTCCGCGAGGGTGAGAGGTGGCGTGTTTCGCGCGCGCAGCGCCTCGACGGCCGTGAGCACGCCGAGCCCCAGCGCGACGGCCAGCAAGATCCAAAACGGGCGCGCTCGCATTCCTTGATGGAAGAGGCTGTACGAAAGCGCGGGAATCATCAGCAGCGTGAGCCGTGCCCCTGCAGCGACACTCAGCAATCGGAGAAAGATAAGAAACAGGATCGTGCCCACGACCCCATAAGAGAACATGAGGTTGGCCGCGCTCGAGTGGATCTCGAGCTTGTTGTGGTGAAAACGGAGGTGATAGCCCTCGCCTGCGCCCGCGAAGAGATATTCGGGGTGTTCGTAGAGTCGGTCGATGCCTCGATCGGTCACGTAGTCCTCGGTGGTGGCCTGCTGGACCGTTTCGACGCGATGTTCCCAGAGGTCCGTGTCGAGCGCTCGAAGGTCGAGGTAGAGCGCGAGCACCAAAACCGGTAGCGCGACGAGCGTGACCAGGGTGGGCCGGTGCGCAAACTGAATGGCTGCGAGCAAGGCGATTCCGAGAATACCGGCACGGGAATAGGTGCGAAGCTCGATGTACACCGCACAGGCGAGAAGCCCGTACAGGACGAATCGAGGCACGTTGTAACGCGGCGCGAGCATGACCACGATGCTGGCGCACAGCAGGACGTGGTAGGCGAGCTGATTCGGATTGACGAAGAAAAGCTCCAAGCGCCCACTTTCGGCGCGATCCCCGAAGGGGACAGACAGCAGCGCCAACATCACGAGCGTCGCGGCGAAACCGTAAAGCGTCCAGCGGAGCCAATCGTCTCCGCGATCGCCGAGCATCACCAAGTAGCCGAGGAAGACGCAGAAATTGAATGCGTAGAAAGTGCTGGACTTGAAGAAATCCCACTCGCCGGTCGCTGCGGCCCACACGAAGTTGCAGCCAAAGACATAGATGAGAAAGGCAACCAAGGACAGCACGGGGAGCTTGATCGCCGTAGGCATCTGAAAGTGCACGAGGAAGATCGGGAGGCAGAGGACGCCCACCATCAGAAAGTCGCCGGGCTGCGGGCGGCCTGGCCCGTACAGGTTGAAGGAAAGCGACAAGATCACGAAGCCCCAAACCACTTCCGGCCAACCGCCGCGCAGGTCGATCCAAGAGGTGAGGGAGGCCAATGTGCTGTTCGCCGTGCGCGCCATTCAGGAGACAGCCTTCCCATCGGCGACTCCCGCGACTCCTGCGTAGGCGCTCGCATACGCATCTTTCGCCTCCGGCGTGATGGGCTCCCAACGTCGTTCGATCAGGCGCTGCTCGGAGCGCAGCCATCCGGCGACCTTGTAGACGCCCATGCGAGCGAGCGTTTTGGCCATCGCGCTGCGCGAATGCAACGGGAATTCCTTGCGGTACCGGCTGTAGCAGCGAAGCCGGTAGCGGTATCCTTCCAAGGTCTTCCCGAGGTTCGCCGCTTCGGCTTGGGAATACGCGTACACCGGAATCGATGAAACCGCGTAGCGTTTCCCCAGCATGACGCGGATTAAGAAATCAGAGTCCTGCGAGCGGCGAAACTCCGGGTCGAAGCCCGCGCCCTTCGCCTCGGCCATCCGCACAATCGAAGGCGGAAAGCTCAGTGGGGGCGGACCTGGGTGCGCGAACCGAGCGGTGGCGAAATCCTCTCCCACTCGAAGTCCCGTGCGCGTGAGGCCTACGGGTTCGCCGCGGGCGTTCGTAATGACGCACGCAGCGCTCAGGACCACGACCTCGGGGTGCTGTTCCATCAGGGACACTTGCAGGGCGAGCTTGTTGGGAAAGAGCCAATCGTCGGCATCGAGGAAGCTGAGGAGCGCCCCCTCGGCCATCTCCAGGCACCGCTGGCGCGCGGCCCCGCGGCCTCGATTGCGATCGAAGCGCTCGAGTCGGAGCCGAGGGTCGCCAAAGTCCCCAAGAATCTCCCAAGTTCGATCCTCTGAGCCGTCGTCGACGACCAGCGCTTCCCAGTTTTCGTACGTCTGAGCACGGAGTGACGCGAGCGCCATCGGGAGTGTCCGCTCCGCGTCGAAGCAGGGCATCATGATCGAAACCAGCGGCTCGCCCCCCATCGGGGATTCGTTACCACACAAGGCAGCTGCTACAAAACTCCGGGGACTCCTCGAGGCCGAGCTATCGTCGCCACCCCGAGCGGAACGTTGATGGGCAATTGGGCATACCGGCTGAGAAAGCTTCGCGAGCATCCACGGCCCGGCCGTTTCATTCTGGGCCGTCTCCTGTGGCGCAGCGGTCTCTCTCCCCTGTTCGTTCGCGAAATGCCCCGGGGTTTTCGGGTGCGCTTTTACCCGACTTCGATCTCGGCGGCCCTCTGGTCCGATCCGAGCTCGCGGACCGAGGACGAAGATTTCGTTTGGGCCGTGCTGCGGCCAGGGGACCGCTACATCGACGCGGGCGCCAACATCGGCCAACTCGCCCTCGCGGCCTCGAGGCGCGTCGGCCACGAGGGCGAGGTGATTGCCATCGAAGCGCACCCCGAAATTCACCGCTACCTGGAGGGCAACGTGGAGCTCAACCGCGCCCAGAACATCAGGACGTTGAACTACGCGCTCGGCGCCGAACGGGGTGAAGTCGCGATGACGAGCCGGCGCTCCGACGACCAGAATTTCGTCACCGTGAAGGGCGCGCTCAAGGTTCCGATGCGCACTCTCGACGAGCTGGTCGCGATTCGGCCCACGCGGCTGCTCAAGATCGATGTCGAAGGGTGCGAGCTCCCGGTACTGCAGGGCGCTGCGACCATTTTGAAAGATACCGAGCTCGTGTACTGCGAGCTTTCGACGGGGAACTGCCGGCGCTTTGGCTACGAGCCTCGGGAGGTCGAGCAGCTCTTGCTGCAGGAGGGCTTCGTGTTCATCCGCGTCGATGCCGGCGGGCAGCCCGTGGTGTCTGAAAGCGCCTACTTCTCGAGCCTGCCTTTCGAAGCGCTGCCCGCGACCGGGTACAATCTCGTCGCCGCACGGCCGACCGTCGCGTCTGAAGTCCTGCAGATGTTGTCCGCCCAGGGCTGGTTCGATCGCGGGCTCTGAATCGTTTGGACAGGCGATCATCCCGACCTATGCTTCGGCCCGCGTGGCTTGGTGGAAAAAGGGTTGTCTTACGGTCGTCCTCGGCCTCGTGGTCTTGGTGTTGGCTTTCTGGCTCGTCTATGGAGGCGCGAAGGAGCAGGTCGACGGCGAAATCGTGCGCGTCCCGCTCGCCGCTGAGCACGTCGCCGCCCGTGCGGCCGGACAGAAGCGGGCCGCGCCCGGAGAGACCAATCGAATCCTGTTTGGAGACCTCCACGTTCATACGACGCTCTCGGTGGATGCCTTCATGTGGGGTCTTCCACTGATGGGTGGCGAGGGCGTCCACCC
Organism: Deltaproteobacteria bacterium; assembly: GCA_004283055.1. GTDB lineage: Bacteria > Myxococcota_A > Polyangia > Polyangiales > Houyiibacteriaceae > SG8-38. The sequence goes on along the minus strand of SHLP01000002.1, from coordinate 10,004 downwards.
TCCTGCTGACGCCTGTGACTTTGCTCGGTTCTGCTCACAGCTCGATTTCTATGCGCTGACCGACCACGCCGAGGCTCTCAATCCTCGAACCTGGGAAATGACCCGAGATTCGGTCCGCCAGTGCAATTCGGTGACTGCTGAGACTGAGCAGCCCGACACCATCGCGTTCACCGGCTTCGAATGGACGCAGGTCGCGCTCACCCCCGAGGAGCACTACGGCCACAAGAACGTCCTGTTCAAGTACGACAGCGACGAGCAGCTCCCCGCGCGCCCGATTGCCGCGCCCGGCCTCACGACGCGCGCGTTTTCGAAGCTCAGCGCGCTTTGGCCGCTCCTCGCCATTCCGGCGCGCTCGTTTCCGAACCAGCAGGGGTATCTCGACTTCGCGCGACACATTCGCGAAAACGCTCAGTATCCATTCTGTCCCGAAGGGGTGAACAGCAAAGAGCTTCCGGCGACATGCCGCGAGCGGGCAGCGAACCCCGCTGTGCTGTTCGAGAAGCTCAATGAATGGGGTCTCGACACTCTGGTGATTCCGCACGGTACGACCTGGGGCTTTTACACGCCGCTCGGCTACACCTGGGACAAGCAGCTTCGCGCGGACCTCGACGACGCGAACCTTCAGCGCCTCGTCGAGGTTTTCTCGGGACACGGCAATTCCGAAGAGCACCGGCCCTTCCGCTCCGCGATCGCGACCGAAGACGGGTTGGCATGCCCCGAGCCGAGCGAGGGCTACGAACCCTGCTGCTGGCGTGCGGGCGAGATCATCCGTGAGCGGTGCGAAGATCCGGGCTCGGATGTCTGTCAGCAGAGAGTGGAGAAGGCGAGGGCGGACTTCCTTCGCGTTGCGCTTGCGGGTCACGTCACGCTGCCCGGCGAGGATGTCCCGGATTGGAAGAACTGCGGCCAGTGCCCGGACTGCTACCTCCCTGCCTACCAGTACCGGCCCGGCGGCTCGGTGCAGTACATGCTGGCGAAGGGCGACTTCGAGGAGCCCGAATCGCCGCGGCACGCGACGATGGGCTTCATCGCGTCGAGCGATAATCACACGGCGCGGCCGGGGACCGGCTACAAGGAGTTCGCGCGGCGTCGAATGACCGAGGCGCGCGGTGCCCCGAGCGAGTCTTGGCGCGCCCAAATGTTTGGCTCGCGTGGTCTGCCCGAGCGCGAGTCGGTCTCCTACACGATCGACGGCTTGATGGAGCGGCCGCCCTTCGAGCTGATGTGGATGGAGCGGCAGGCGTCGTTCTTCATCACCGGCGGGCTGGTGGCGGTGCACGCGACCGAGAGAAACCGCGAAGCGATTTGGGAGGCGATGCAGACCCGCAACGTTTACGGAACCTCGGGTGACCGCATTTTGCTCTGGTTCGACCTGAAGAACGGGCCGAGCGGCGCAGCGCCGATGGGAAGCGAGCTCCCTTTCGCGGGCGTCCCCAAGTTCGAGGTGCGCGCAGCAGGGTCGTTCGAACAAAAGCCCGGATGCGCGCCCGACGTGATCGAGGCGCTCGGCGAGGCGCGGATAGAACGGATCTGTGCCGGCGAGTGCTACAACCCGGGCGACCGGCGCCGTCGCATCCGCCGCATCGAGGTCATTCGCATTCAGCGCCAGCAGCGCGAAGACGAGCCCGTCTCCACGCTGATCGAGGACCCTTGGAAGACGATTGCCTGCCCAGAGGGCCCCGAGCTCTGCGTCGCCGAGTTCGAGGATCCCTCCTTTTCCGAGCTCGGCCGGGACGTCCTTTATTACGTTCGCGCCCTCCAAGAGCCCACGCCAACCGTGAACGGCGGCGGCCTTCGATGCGCGGGCGGCCAGTGCGAACCCTGCTACGGCAACTACCGCACGTCCGCTGCTGACGATTGCCTGGTCGAGGGCGAGGAGCGCGCCTGGTCCTCGCCGATCTTTTTGCAGGCCGGTTCGGCGCCATGAGCAGGCCGTGGTTGCTCGCCGCCGGGATGTTTGCCGGCGCCGCCCTCGCCGTGGTGTACATCGTGCGCCTGCCGCAAACGGTCCGGCCCAACGCTGACGCGGTCGCCTGGGTCGGCGAGCGCCCGATCTCCCGGGGTTCTTACGAGGCCGCACTCCAAGCGGTCGCCGGTGACCGCAAGACAGGAACACTGCGGCCCGACGATCGCGAGCGCGTGATGCAGCGCCTGATCGATCAGGAGCTGCTGATCGACCGCGCCGTCGAGCTCGGTCTGCACGAACGCGACCCCCAAATCCGAAATCAGCTCGCGACGGCGATGATCGATTTCCTGGTACGCCGTACCGAAGACGAGGCGAGGACGGTAAAGGAGCCTGCCCTACGCGCCTTTTACGCCGAGCAGAGCTTTCGTTTTCAGCGCAGCGCCCAGTACCTGGTCGACGTCGAGGGTCCGACGGTTCCGCTTCCGAAGGGATTTCTTCTGCCCAAGGAGATCGAGCAGCGCCTTGGTCCGAGTGCGGCGCGACGTGTAGCCCAGCTCGAGGTCGGGGAATCGTTTCTCGTAGGTGAGGGAGACGAGCAGTACGAGGTCCTTCTGCTCGAGAGGCGTGACGCTGCGGTCGCCCCGTTCGACGAAGCGCGCGAGGCGGTCGAGGCGGCCTACATTCGGCATCGAAGTGAAGCTGCAGTACTCGAGTACCTGGAGGTCGCACGTCGACAGACCGACATCCGCATCGAGGCAGAGCCTTGATACGAATCGCAGCCTATGCTCTGTTCGCCGGCTTGCTGATTCCTGCCTCCGCGCTCGCCCACCAAAAAAGCGTGTCCTATTCGAAGTGGACGCCGGTGCAGGGTGGAGCCATCGCAGAGGTGAAGGTGCGCTGGCTAGAGCTCACGTCGCTCCCCGTCGCGAGCGAGCCGACGGAGGGTCCCTTCGATCGCGCGGCGGTTCGTTCGTATCTGCAGAGCCATCTGTTGCTCGAATCCGCAGACGGCGCCTGCAAAGCCATACCCTCGACTGCGATCTGGCTTCCGGCCGAGCGCGGCTGGGTTCGGCTCGAATGGCGGGTTCGATGTGATGATCCCCCTCAAAAGCTCCGCAGCGACTTGTTCGCGGGTCTGACCAATCACGTTCACCTTTCGACCGTTCTGGGGCCCGCCCCGATTGACGTCGTCCTTTCGCCAACGGCCCCGACGGCCCGGATCGCGTCCGGAGCAGCACGCGAGCGCGCAAGGGGGCTTGGCAGCTACCTTCGCCTCGGGGTCGAGCACATCCTGAGCGGCTGGGATCACCTCGCCTTTCTCGTTCTGCTCATCGTCGTTGCGCGGCGGCTGCGGGAAGTCGCGGTGCTCGTCACCGGTTTCACGGTCGGCCACAGCGTGACGCTCGCGGCGGCTGCGTTTGGGGTCGTCGTTCCCCACGCGCGCGCGGTGGAAGCCACCATCGCCGCGTCGATTTTGCTGGTTGCGCTCGAGAATGTTGGCTTGGAGCAGCTGCGAGGTGGCGCGCTGCTGATCCTCGGCGCGGTGCTCCTGTTTGCTGCAGGCGCGGTGTTCGGAGGCCTGCCGGCGTTCTGGGGGATTGCCGTTTTCTCCGCCTGCTACTTCGCGCTGCTCCGAACCTTGGGCGGCGCCGGCCGTCTTCGCTGGCTCATTGCTTGCCTCTTTGGCTTCGTCCACGGGCTCGGTTTCTCGGGCGTGCTCCTCGAGCAGGAGCTTCCGCGCGCACAGCTCGTTCAGGCCCTGTTCGGCTTCAATGTCGGCGTGGAGCTCGGGCAGCTCGCCGTCGTCGTATGCATCTGGCCGGTGCTGCAGTGGCTGCGGCGCCGCGAGCTCGGTGGCGCAGTCGTCGATGCGACTTCGTTCGCTGGAGCCCTGGTCGGCACCTTTGCCCTGATCGTCCGCGTTTTCGGCTAGCGGGCGGGGTCGACATTAGATGAAGAACGGCCCGGTAACCTCGTAGGTCATTCCGCTCCTGCCCAGAAGGTCGGCGCCGTCCGCGCCCCGCTGGGAGCTGAAATAGAGGCGCTCGAGCGATGGGCCGAATGCAGGCCCTGTTACTTCCGAGCCGTCCTGGCCGGTGACTTGGACCAGAGGGACCAACAGGCCTTCTGCGCTGATCGCGACGACCTGCATGTCGCCGCCGTCCTCCCCGACCACCACGTCGCCCGCAGGCGTCACGGTGAGGTTGTCGACGCCTGTGAGAATGGGTGTGCTCGACGTCGCCGCGTCGTAGAGGATCGTCAGCGTCGACGTCGCGGTCTCGTAGGTCCAGACCCGATTGTCGCCCTTGGTGGCGAAGTAGATCACGCCTTCGTGGAGCCAAATGCCCTCGCCGCCGGCAAACGCCGTGCTGGTCGGTACCTGGTATCGGGTCTCCTCGCTGGCTGCGCTCGGGTCGGGGACCGTCCGCCATTCGACGACGCCCTCCGGCCCACCCCCCTGGACTTCGGCCACTTGGAGCTCGCCCGTACTCAGGTCTTCGGCGTTCTGGTACACGAAACGATAGAGCCGTCCGTCCCCCACGTCTTCGGTGAGGTACGCGTGCCGATTAGCGGCGTCGACCGTGGCGGCCTCGTGCTTGAAGACACCCATCGCCGGACGCACTACCGCTGCGCTCTCGCCGAGTGGGTCGCATTCCCAGACGCGTCCTGTATCCGTCTCTTCGCAGGACAACCAAGTGCCCCAGGGCGTGTTCCCGCCCGCACAGTTCTGATCGGTGCCTTCGAGGATGCGGTAGGCGTCCACGATGTCGCCGTTGCGGTCAAATCGAACCGCGCCAACGCCTCCGCCGACCGCTGCAAGCGTCTCGGAGTTGGACACGTAGATCCACCCGCCGTCGCCGGTGGCGAACACGCCGCCGCCGTCCGGAGCGTTGTGCCAAATGTAGCTGGACGCTTCGACCATCGTGCTCGACCGTGCGATGACGCGGCTGCTGAAACCGGCGGGCAGACGCAGGCCGTTCTCATCGGGATCCAGCAACGGTCCGACGTTCCCGATGTTGCTCATCAGCGGGGTGCTCGTCCCGCCCCCGCTGCTGCTGCACCGACTAAGCGTGCCTCCGGCGATCACCCAGCCGACTCCGGCGAAGCCCTGGCGCAGAAATTGACGGCGTGTTGAATCGACACTTTGCGTGGCGCACTGGATCGGCATGGATACTCCTCGGCCCGGAGGCCTAGGTAGCACTTTTCGGTCAAAGCGAATAGTCTCGCCGCTCCCTGTGGGGCTAGGCGTGTTGCGCGAGCGTCACACAAATCGCGGGCCCGTTCGCGCCAAACTCGGGCTTCCACGAACCTAAACGAGGTCGAGATGCATTTCAGTCGCAGAGAGGTTCTCAAAGGAATGGGGGCAGCCGGCATCACGCCGCTGTTGATCAGCGCATGCAGCAGCAGCGGCGGTGAGGCGGCTCCGATGTTGCCTGACCTGCCCGAGCTTCCCGAGTACGAGTGGGAGGGGCCGATCGGCCCAGAGAGTCTCTTCGAGCACGGGGTCGCGAGCGGGGATCCCCTGCCCGAGGGAGTCATCCTCTGGACACGCGTTACGCCCGAAGCATCAGAGCCGGTCGAAGTCTGGTGGGAAATGGCCCTCGACGAGGACTTCATGGAGCGTACGGCCCAGGGCACCTTCATGACCGACGCCTCGCGCGACTATACCGTGAAGGTCGACGTCCCAGGTTTGATCTGGGGACGAAACTACTTCTACCGTTTCGCCGTTCAGGGCCGCTGGAGCCCAACCGGCCGCACGAGACTCGCCCCCAAGCAAAACGAGGCTACACAGCTGCGCTTCGGCATCTGCTCATGCTCCAACTATGGCTTCGGCTACTTCCACGCGTATCGCCACATGGCAGCCCGTGCAGAGCTCGACGCAATCGTCCACTTGGGCGACTACACCTACGAGTACCAGAACGGTCAGTACCCCACCTTCGAAGAGCAGCTCCGGCCGGTCCAGCCGGAGAACGAGACCGTGACGCTCGAGGACTACCGCATTCGGTTGAGCCTCTACCGACGCGATCCGGACCTCCAGGAATGCCACCGGCAACATCCGTTCATCGTCGTGTGGGACGATCACGAAACCGCCAACAACTCCTGGATGGGTGGCGCGGACAACCACGACCCGGAGACCGAGGGCCCATGGCCGGATCGCCTCGCCGCTGGGCGCCAAGCGTTCTTTGAATGGATTCCCATCCGCGAGAACAGCGCCCAGCACCTCTACCGCACGCTCAAGTACGGAGATCTGGCCGACATCATCATGCTGGACACCCGCATCGAGGGACGCGAACAGCAGTTCTCCGCCATCGTGGCTCCTTCGGACGCCGCGCTTCCGGACAACATCATCAGCGCGGAGCAGGAAGCTTGGCTCCAAGCTCAGCTGGCGAACAGCACAGCCAAGTGGAAGGTCATCGGCAACCAGGTGATCGTGAGCCTCCTTCAGCTGAGCAACCCCGACGGTACGAAGTCCATCATCAATACGGATTTATGGCACGGGTACCCCGAGGGGCGTGAACGACTCTTGACGTTCTTCCGCACCAACGACATCTCCAATACGGTCTTTGTTACAGGCGACGTTCACTCTTCTTGGGCCATCGATGTGACCTTCGGCGATGATAGCTACGATCCCGCGACGCGCGACGGCGCCATCTGCGGCGAGTTCGTAGCGCCGGGGATCACGGCGCCGAACTCGCCTGCACTGGCGGGGCTTGCAGACAGAGTCGGCCCCCAGATCCGCTACCAGGAGGGGGAGCGCAACGGCTACTTCGTTCTCGACGTGCAGGCCGATAAGGTCCAGGCGGATTGGTACCTACTCGACGGCATCGACATCGACGAGGGGGCCGAGACCTTGGATGCCAGTTGGGCGGTGCTGGATGGGCAGAAGCACGTCACCGAGATGGATAGCCCCGAGGCCCCTATCGGTGAATCCCCGCCGGCGGCTTCCTAGCCTGGACATCACTTCGGCTGACACTAGGGCTTGATCGAGGTTTCGCGGGAACCTAGGCTACCGCTTCTTCGGCCCGCCGAAGAGCCTTCGGGCTGTTTTTCGGGCCTTCACCAAATAGGGAGATGAGAACATGGCGATCGAACTGCCAGCCCTTCCGTGGGCCAAAGATGCCCTCGCGCCCCATATCAGCGCCGAGACGATCGAGTACCATTACGGCAAGCATCACGCGGGCTACGTCAAGAAGCTCAACGCCGCAATCGAGGGAACCGACCTCGCAAGTAAGTCGTTGGTCGACATCATCCGCGCGGGCGGGGCGACATTCAATAATGCAGCGCAGGTGTGGAACCACACCTTCTACTGGAACAGCATGAAGCCAGGTGGTGGCGGTGCCCCGAGCGGCGCGGTTGCAGAGGCCATCAACGGCAGCTTTGGCAGCTACGAAAAATTCAGCGAAGCGTTTGCGAACGCGGCGGCAACGCAGTTCGGGTCAGGCTGGGCATGGCTCGTGGCCGAAGGCGACAAGCTCGCGATTCACAAGACGCTCAACGCCGAGACTCCGATCACCACGAGCGCGAAGCCGCTTCTCACAATCGATGTCTGGGAGCACGCCTACTACATCGACTACCGGAACGCGCGCCCGGACTACATCAAAGTGTTCCTCGATTCGCTGGTCAACTGGGACTTCGCGAATCAGAACCTGAGCAGCTGAGCCAAAGCACATGACTGCGCCACGCTGGAGCCGTCGAGCCTCGTTCGCTTGGGTGGTCGCGGGTTATTCGGCCGCCGCCGCCGCCGCCGCGGTCACGCTTCTGTTCGTCCCGGAGCGCCTGGGCTCCTTCTGGACGGTAGCGATCGCCGACCTGGTGGCGACCTTCGTCATCTTCGCGTTTTCGCGTGGCCTCAAGTGCTCGAGTATGTACGACGCTTACTGGTCCGTCGCGCCTGTCCTCATCGTGTTTTATTGGGTTTTTCACGCCGAAGAGGCGGTCAACCCGGTCCGGGCGGGCGCGGTCTTGTTCCTGGTGACCTGGTGGGGGATTCGGCTCACGTACAACTGGGCGCGCAGCTGGCCCGGGCTCCATCACAGCGACTGGCGCTACGTCATCATGCAGGAGAAGGCCCCAAAGCTCTGGTTTGTCTCCGACTTGTTCGGCATTCATCTGTTCCCCACCGTCGAGGTCTTTTTCGCCCTGAGCGGCGCATGGGTGGCCCTTACCCAGGGCAGCGCTCCGCTTTCGTGGATCGACCTTCTGGCGCTCGTGGTGACGGCCGGCGCGATCACGATCGAGACCGTTGCCGATCAGCAGCTGGTGGCCTTTGCGAAGGTCAAGCGCCCGGGTGAGATCATCAAGGCAGGGCTTTGGAAGTACTCGCGCCACCCGAACTATTTTGGCGAGCTCGCGTTTTGGTGGGGGCTCTACGTGTTCGGGCTCGCGGCCGACAGGAGCTTCGTCTGGACGGTCGTAGGGCCGCTCATGATGACGGGCATGTTCCTGGGAGTGTCGATTCCCTGGATGGATCGGCGAAGCTGCGAACGGCGCCCGGAGTACGCCGAGCACATGAAGCAGGTCAGCGGGCTCGTGCCCTGGTTCCCGAAGAAGGCAAGTTAGAAGAACTGCGGCCAGACGATCGGGTCGAGGAACGCGGTCTGAACCGCGAACAGAAGAAGACCGATCAGCGCGAGCACGCCGGCGGCACCTTCGGCGCGTGGCCTCATCGTAAAGAGCGCAATGGTCAGGCCGATCGTGCCGACAGCCACTAGGAGCAGGTCGACCCGAACCAAGAGCCACAGCCCGGGCGTCGGGCTCTCGAGGTAAGCGAAGGTCAGCGGCATCCAGAGCGCCGAGGTCACCATGATCAAAGCGTAGAGCGCGTTGATCAGCCCGAAGCCGAAGCGGCCGAATCGAACCTGCTCGGCGTCGGTTCTCAGCACGAAGTAGTACGAAAAGAAAAAGTAGCCGGCCGCGGCCAGCCACATGGTGACGCCGTAGATGGCCTGAAGCTCCGCCGGAATCGTGCCCCAGAGCGCGTTGCGTGACTCGGGGTGGGTCATGATCCCGTGAGCGTAGCTAGCGAGGACGGCCACGCCGCCAACGGCGTTGATGGCAAGCCAGTTTTTCTTCTTGGGGTGCACCTAAGGGTTCTAAGGCAGCTCGTCCGGGATGCACAGGTCTTGGGCGTCCGTTTCGTCGACCGAGCAGCCAGAGAGGCTGGGATAGCTGCACACGCCCATTGCGGTGACCTGGTGCTCATCGGCGTCACCCGGGGTACAGAAATTCGTGCCGGTGCCATTCCGCAGGAACGCATCGAGCTGCTTGCGGGCGGCTTCGCGTCGGCGAGGATATTCGTGCGGGTCGTCGCACATCGACATCGGCACGTTGCAGTAGGGCTGACCCGGCAAGTCGAAGTCGTACTCGGTGTAGAAACTTCCGCTCGCCGTCGATGTAACCGGCTCGAGCTCCCAAATGTCGCGAAGCCCGGTCGTCAGATGGGGCGCGTTCATCGTTCTCGCCATGATGTGGCCCGCGAAGGTCGTGACCTGATGATCGCCGATCGCGGTGCGCATCAAGACCTCCTTCGGATTGACGCCCGGTAGGGTGTTTTCGACGACATGGTGCGAGTAGCCATTGGGCTCCACGCGATCCCAGACCATCTGCGACATCCCGATCAGTAGCTGATTCATCCGATAGTCGCTGTAGAACACTCGGATGATCAGCAAGAAGGAATCGAAGTCCACGCTTCGAAACAGAAGAAAGCTGTAGGGCTGACCCATTACGCCGAGCGCGCCGCGCTCGATGTCGGGGCTGGTGGCCAAGATGACCGGACCCATGATCCCGCCCTGGCTGATGCCATGGTAGTAGGTCTCGTCGGCTTTGATGTACGGACCGAAGGTTTCGTCTTGGGCGAAGCTGGTTTTCATCATCCGCAGCATCACCAGGTGGTTGAGGAAGCCCTGGTGCAAGCGATCCCACATCGTTTGGACGGCCGAGAACTTGCCGCTCGCCAACGCCTCCCTGACTGCGGTCTCGTCAGGGTCGGACATGCCCTGCATATCCGTCCCGAAGAAAGCGAAGTTGTATTGGTTCATGAAGGAGCGGAAGTGGCCGGACTCGATCTGCCCTTTGCTTCCAAACAGCCCGTGCCCGT
>SHLP01000210.1 GCA_004283055.1 Deltaproteobacteria bacterium | reverse complement strand
GCAATTTCCCCCAGCGTCGAGTTCGCGACCTCCGCTGGATCGAAGTCGCCCGCGTAGCCCAAGGCGACCGCCGCGTCGACGACCACTTGGACCGTCTTGATCGAGTCCATGTGCAGGTCGTCGACCATTCGAAGCTCGTCAGTGAGACTCTCGACGGGGAACCCGGTCTGCTTGTGGAGCACGTCCAGAAAGACCGCCTTTGCGTTGACGTACGGGGGAAGACTCGAGCCGCCTCGTCCGCTGCTGTCACGTATTTCCGTTCCCGGCTCGGGCGAGAGCTCTCGAACGTAGCTCACCAGTTCGCTCGCGGGTTCCGTACGCGCTTGATGTGGCTCCTGGGCATCGATCGTCGCCATCACGTCGGCGCTGAGCAAAGGCTTTTCACAAGGGTTCACGAAGAACGAGAGCTCGGCCGCGGACCTGAATCGACGGATGTGTCGCTGGTCCGAGAGCTTGGCGAGGTCGACCTCGGCCCCCAGGATGTGCAGGTAGCCAAGCGCGATGTTGAGGTCCTGATCGCGGCGAGCCTTCCCTTCGAGCGGCAGGCAGAGCGTCCCCCCGACGCCCGTGGTCTCGTTGGTCAATCCGGACAGAACGCTGCCAGGGCCGACCTCGAGCAGCACGTCGCAGTCCGAGCCTGCCAGCGCCGCCACCGATCGGAAATTGACCGGACGGACGACTTGCTCGCTGAAGTGCTGGCTCAGGTCGAGCGACCCCTCCAAGACAGCGCCGGTCATCGTGCTGTACAGTTTCGCCTTGCTTGCCGAGGCCGTGCCTCGGAGCTGCGGGAGGTCACGTAGCTCCGCGACGGTTTCGCTGAAATGAGCGGAGTGGAACGCTGCGGAGACGGGGAGCTCACGGGCGCGTATGCCGCGTTCCTTGGCGAACGTGATCGCAGCCTCGACGGCTTCGACGTCGCCAGAGACGACGGTCTGCGTCGGGCTGTTGACATTCGCGATCACGACGTAGCCGTTGACGGACTCGAGGACGTGTCGAGCCTCGTTCGGCGGACACGACAAGCCCGCCATGGATCCCTCGACCGAGACGTCGCCCATCAGCTTCCCTCGTAGGGCCGCGAGCTGCAGCACGGATTTCTGGTCGAGGGCTCCCGCTGCATGGAAGGCGGTCAGCTCGCCTAGACTATGGCCGCCGACGGCGGAGGGTTCCAAGCCGAGGCGGCGAAGGAACTCGAGCCAGAGCAAGCTCGCCACACAAATCGCGGGCTGCGCGACTTCGGTTTGCGTCAATGCTCGCATCCAGCGCTTCTGCTGCTCGCCGTCGAGGTCTCGATCGGCATCGTGGTAGATGAGCCCGCTCACCGGCCCGGCGCCAACCTCTTCGAGCCAGCCATCCGCCTTGGCGACGAGGTCGCGTGCCCAGTCGAAGCGCTCGACGAGCGTGCGCGCCATGTTCACGCGCTGCGAGCCCTGGCCAGGGAAAAGAAAACCGACCTTGGGCCGGCCCGCTCCGATCGACATCGCGATCCGCCGATCCGGCGTGACAAAAGAAGCGCCATTGCCGCCATCAGATTTCTCGATCGCGCCGATGAGCTTTGCCACGCGGTCCTGAAGATCCTTTGGACTGCTGGCCACGATTGCGGCGCGCGCGGTTCCCGTTCCGTTGAGCTTGCTCGCGAGCTCTGCTGCGAGGTCGGGCATCTCGCCGACGCTCATGCCGGCGATGACGTCCGAGAGCTCGCGTGCGCGCCGCTCGAGCGCTTCGAGGGTTTCTTCCCGGAGGGCGAAGAGCTCGGTGGTTTGCTTGGAAGCCAGCATCGCGCGCTCGTCGAGGGCCGGCATCAGATGCCGGGAAGGGCCGTGACCGGAGCTCAAGGTCACGTGGCTGTTGATCCCACCGAACCCCATCGCGGAGACGCCGGCGGTGAGCGTGTCGGTCGGCTCACGCACGCTGCCGGTTCGCACCGGGTAGAGATTCCGGGCCTTGCCGGTGAAGACTTCGTGTGGCTCGTCGCAGCCCGCGGTCGGCGGAATGACGCGCCGATTCACGCCCGAGATGGCCTTGAGCAGTCCGCCGATGCCGGCCGCAGCCTTGGTGTGGCCGACGAGCGACTTAAAGGAAGTGACGCCGCATCGATGCGGTTCCGCCTCGCCGAACGAATCGATCGTCGTGGAGATGGCGGAGAGCTCGACCGGATCTCCGACGGCGGTCCCCGTCCCGTGCCCCTCGACGAAATCAAGCCGGTGGGCGGAGTAGCCGGCACGGTCGTACGCGCGTCGCAAGGCGAGCGCTTGCCCGTCGACCGTTGGCGCGGTGATGCCGCCTTTGCCGTCGGACGAAACACCCCAGCCGTTGAGCGCCGCGTAGACGTAGTCCCCGTCACGCTTCGCATCTTCCAGGCGCTTCATCACGATGAAGCCGCAGCCCTCGCCCGGCAGAAATCCCTTGCCAGCGCGGTCATAGACTTTCATGTCCGAATCGGAAAGCGCGCCGACTTTCGCAAATCCGACGATCTCGAAGGCGTCCAGGCTCACGTCGACGCCTCCGGCGAGCGCGACGTCCAGGTCGCCCGCGCTCAACGCGTTGGCCGCCGTGGCCACCGACAGGAGGGACGAGGCGCAGGCGCCGTCGACCGTGTAGCCGCCACCGCGGAGGTCCATGTAGTTGCAAATGCGCCCGGCGATCGTGTTGGAGAGGGCGCCGGCGAGCGCGTCTTCGTTCGGTGCAGGGAAGAACGATTTGAAGATGGTTTCGGTTTCCGCGACGAGCTCTTCGAGCGTGGCTCCGTCGAGCCCCTTGTTGATCCCCGCCGCGCGGATGGTTTTTTGAACGAAGGGCCAGCGTCCGCGGAGAAGGTATGCGCGCTGCTGCTCTCCGGTCAGCGTGTTCCCCACCACGACGCCGGTTCGGTCGCGCGGAAGCTCGCTCGCCTGGTACCCCGCGTCGTTCAGCGCCTGCAGCGCGACGTCGAGTGCGAGCCAATGCGTGATGTCGGTTTGTTCGAAGGTGTGTTTGGGAATTCGTCGGCTAGCCCAGTCGAATTCGAAGCCGTCGATGACCGCAGCGCGCTCGAGGTACGTCTTGTCGGGCGCGCTCTTGTCGGAGTCGCCGTACTCGGAGAGCGGAAGGCGCTCATCGGGCATTCGCCGAAAGCTCTGGCGCCGGGTGAGCACGTTTTCCCAAAGCTCGCGAGGCGTTCGCGCATCCGGGTATCGACAGCCCAAGCCAATGATGGCGATCGGGCAGCTAACGGGGTTGGGAGATGTCATGAAAGCAACACGGGGGTAAGGGGGAGTGAGAGAAGTCGGTGAGCTAGTATACAGAAAGACGCGCGTCTTCTGACTGAACAACGGCACAGCGACGCAACGTTTTTGTGCGAAGAGTCGCTTTGCGCTCGAGGAGTCGTTGCAAGGGGTCAGCCGCGGACGTTTCGGACGGGTACCTAGCGCGTGCCGACGTCGAATGCTGAAGGCATCGTCAGTGCTGTCCTAGACAAACTAGAGAAACCCGACGCGTAGACATGCACTCGGTCTCGGGGCGATGCGTCAGCCGCCGCAGTAGTCGTCGCCGCCGCCGCCGGAAGAGCCGCAGGTGTCGGCCGGTGGATCCCCGGGACATTGAGCAGGTAGACCACACAAATATGTGCAGCGGTCTGGAAGGCTACCCACGTCGCGGCAGATCCCGCCGGTCGCGCACTCGTCGTCGCTACCGTCCGGACACTCGGTGTCCGCCAGCAAGTCGCGCACTGCAGGGCAGGTCACGATCTCTTCGTCGACGCCGCAGTAGTCGCCTTGGCCGGCGGGGTCGGAAAGGCTGGGGCGATCGAAAAGCGTGACCGAGTAGGGCCGGACGCAACCCCCGTCCGTGCTCTTCAAACAAAACCCGGTATCGCCATCCGGAAAACGATTGTCCATCGTCTCGTAGAACATCGGCACGCAGCGGTGGGCCTCCGACACGTCCCCATCATCGCCGCACTGGCTGTCGGAGACGCATTGTTCGCAAACCTCCAAGCGGCCGATTTGGACGTCGGTGCATTCCTCGGTTCGGGGGTTGCAGGCCCTGGAGTCGGGGCAGGTCTCAGCTTCGGATTCCGGTGTACAGTCGACGCAAACTCCCTCGTCGTTGCAGGCGTTGAGGATCCCGGGGAGGCCGTCCACGTCGTCGCACTGCCTTCTATCGTCGCACGCGGTGCACATCCCATCGCTGCAACGAGCGGCGTTTGGCTCGGTGCAATCGGCGTCGCCCGAGCATCCGACACAGGTCGAGGACTCGGGGTTGCAGACCAGGGCCTGCGCGGTGCAGTAGTCATCGTCGTCGGCGGTGCACTGGACACACTGCAGAGCGCTCGTGCAGACCGGCTGGTCGACCGGGCAGGTGCCGCAGGGGCCGGCGTCGACGCCGCCGTCGCCCGGTGGGGCGATGGGCCTGTCCTCGATGATGCAGCCGGCGGCAAAGCTGAGAGACCAAAGAAAGAAAGCGACGCGCATCATCTCTCTCTCCCTTTTCAAAACCTGAGCGTCAAGTCAATCTTCGTGGGGTGCAACCCGAGCTCAGCGGCGAGCGCACCCTCGACGTTGGCGCTCTTGCGCCGCCGTTTCTGACCCATCACCCACCAGGCGACGCCTCCGCCGATGGCGGCCGCTCCCACCGCCGCCCAGGCGGCCGCCGCCGAGGTGTTGAGCTGCTGATCGTCGCGTTTGACCCCGGCCGCGACGCCGATTGCGACGATCGCCGCGGCTCCGCCGGCAACCAAGATGACCGGCCCAGCCTTCCAAGCATGAGGCCGGCCC
>SHLP01000209.1 GCA_004283055.1 Deltaproteobacteria bacterium | reverse complement strand
CCCCAGCAGTCGGCGCGCCACCCCGCCCCGCCTCGCGTGGCGTGCAGCATGAGGGGTACATTTTTTTCATCGAGCGCCAACATGATCACCGGCGTCTCAGAAAATGCGCGAAGATGGTGATCGATGAGCTGCGTGAGCGCCTCAGCGATCTCCTTGCGTTCCTTTCGGCTCCCCGGCTCGTAGACATCGATGATGCTATCTACGTCGGACAGGCAGGCGGTGTTCCACTCGCCCCAGCAGCCGACCGTGCCAATGTCGACGTGGTCTACCGCGGGATGGCCGTTGTAGCGATTTCCGAGCGCGCCGATCAGTCGCGCGTGTTCGCGCTGCAAAGTGCCATCACGGTAGTCCGGCCAGAACGTCTTGCCAGCGCCACCCGCGCGCCACTGACCGGCAACCTCGTACGGAGCACTCGTGAGCCAGTCCGGAAGACCGGATTTGCCCTCTGCCACCGTCATCACCCGAAAGCCCAGGGTCATCCCGAGCGCATTCGCCGACTGGATGGCGTTGTCGATCATCTCGAAATCGATTCTGCCCCTCTCGGGCTCGATTTCGCTCCAGTGCCAGCGAAAGTACGCGGTACCGGATTCGGGGTAGTTCTTCGGCCAGTTCGCAAGCACACGCTCGGCGCACTTTTGTGGCGGATAGGTGATCGGCGGCAGGTTGCACCACCAGCCGAAATGGAAGCTGGCGAAGCCCATTCCCGGGTTCACCAACACCTCGTCGATGCGCTCTGGATCGACCGTCACAGTGCCCGGTGCAGGAGGCGCGGCGGGTTCCGGAACGGAGTAGTCCGGCAAAGGCTCGAGCGAGGCACCAAGGCCTTGGCTGCGAATCGATGCGTTCCTGGCGCCGAAGGCGAGCAGGCCGGCGGCGATGCCAATGGCCGCAACTGCGATGACTGGGCGAAGGCGTCGTCGGGTCATGGTGTGTATGGCGTCAGGGTCTGCGGCACCGGTTCCTCTTCTGGCCCATTCGGAGCTCCTGGGCGTGTTTGAGGAAGCCATCATGGAGCTGCGTCTGGAGGTTGCTTAGAACGAGGTGAGCGTCAAGCCCTGCGTCGTC
This sequence comes from Deltaproteobacteria bacterium, assembly GCA_004283055.1. Lineage (GTDB taxonomy): Bacteria > Myxococcota_A > Polyangia > Polyangiales > Houyiibacteriaceae > SG8-38. The sequence goes on along the minus strand of SHLP01000209.1, from coordinate 3,701 downwards.
GCACAGGTCCCTGTCGTTCCACACGGCGGCGTCTCGTTGCGTTGCGTCAAACCAATCGCGAGGCCGGTCCCGACCCCGACGACCGCGATGGCGCCGAGCATGAGCCAGAACCCTGGTCTTTTGACGAAACGCTTCCGATCATCAACAGGCGCCTCGACGGGAGCGCCGACCAATTCGGTACCGTCGACCGCGACACTCGATGGCGCCACTTTGATAGCCCGCGCCGCAACCGGCGTGTGCGGCTGCAACGCGATCGGGAGGGTCTGCCGGCTGCCGCGCTCTAGGTCGAGCTGCCGGGTCGCCGTCTCGTGCTCCGGGTGCGTGATGCGCAATGAATGAAGCCCAGGGTTCATACGGATGGTTCGGACCGGGTCGGTTCCTTCGATCGGCTTACGGTCGACAAAGACCGCGGCATCGCCCGGTGTGACCGCCAAGATGACCGTCGCTACCGCGCTTTCGAGCAAGCGTCGCAGCGTTTCTCCGCGTTCCCTAGCTACTTGGCTGCTCAGAACTTCGGACATCGACTCGTACTGGTCGAGCTCCTCGAGGCCGTCGATGGGGCGATCCAATCGGTAGAGAGCATTGGCGATATTGTAGGAAGTGCTCGCGCGCCGCACCAGCTCCGCAGAACGACGAAACGCCCAAAGCGCCTCCGGCCAACGCTCTCTCTTGGCAAGGCTGATGCCGTCGTTGAACAGATCACGGGCCTGGTACTGAGGCGACCGCTGTTCTTGTGCCACAGCGCTGGTCGGCAGTTGAGTAGCGGAAACAGAGGCCGCGACTGCGATGGCCGCGACGAAGGGGAGCGGTCTTACCATTCGGTCACCAATTCTGGAGGTTCTCCGGATCGTGGGCGGTCAGAGCTCGGGGGCTTCTTCCTGCGCACTGATCTCGATTTCGGGCGCACTGGGCTAGCCGGCGGCCTGGCTGCTGTGGCCTTGGGCGTTTCAGTCACTGCCTCGGCGGAGTCCACGTCGGAGTCCGAGGGAGCTCCCTCGCTGGGCTCGGCCGCGGCGGCCTCAGCGGGCTCCGAATCGACCTCAACGGTAGGCTGCGCGGCGGCCTCCTCGACCGGCGCAACGGCGACCTCTGCGACAGGCTCCGCCGGAACCTCTGCGACGGGCTCCGCGGTGACTTCTTCGACCGGCTCCGCGGTGACTTCTTCGACCGGCTCCGCGGTGACTTCTTCGACCGGCTCCGCCGGGACTTGCTCGGTGGCCTGCCTACCAATTTCCTCGACGGGCTCCGCTCCGATGTCGCGGTCTGACGCGCCGAGTCGCGGCAAGACCTCTCGCTCTGCAAGCGATGGCCCAAGGAGGAGCGCGGGCTCTCGCCCGAAATCACGCACAGACCACCAGGCGGAGCCGGCCACGACGATCGCCACCGCGAGACCCCCAAGCAGTGCCTTCCGATGCGACCGAACCGGCACCGACTCGAGCTCCGCGTCCGCGGCGATCGATATGCGTTCCGCGGAGGACAGCTCACCCGGGCCGAGTCCAGTCAAAGTCAAGTTCGTCTTGCTCGGGACGGACGACGGTCGCGTGGAGCTCAGCGCAACTGGCTCAGGAGGCGGCGAGGGCCTCGCGACCCCCATTTCCTCGATGCGGGCTTTGAATTCCGAAAGCGTCGCGATTCGGTCGTCGGGCGTCCGACCCAGGGCATCCCGTAGGAGTGGAACATAGGCCTCCGGGACGCCTTCAAAGTCGATGGGTGCCTCGCACACCGCGGTCAGGACGTCGACCGCGGTCTCGCCGACGAACGGCACGCGCCCGGTCAAGCACTCGTACAAAACGACGCCGACGGCCCAGACATCGCTGTGAGGACCGACCCGATGGCTCTCGTCGCGGGCTTGCTCTGGGGACATGTACTGCGGGGTGCCGATGATGATGCTGTCATAGTCGGACAGCTCGTGGGACCGTTTGTCTTCCAAAATTTCGGCCACCCCGAAGTCGAGCAACTTCGGAATCATCTTTCCGTAGTCGTCGACGGTGAGCATGATGTTCTCAGGCTTGAGATCGCGATGCACGATGCCGAGCTGATGCGCCTTCTCGAGTGCATCCACTAGAGGCATTAGAATCGCCAGAGTGTATTCCTCCGAAAGCCGCCCGCGCTCGAGCAGCTCATCGCGCAGCGTGGGTCCCTCGAGGAGCTCCATCACCAGGTACGCCGTTTCCGAATTGTCCTCGCCCATGTCGAGCACGTCGACGACATGTGGATGGTCGAGCTGAACGGTCGCGCGCGCCTCTCTCAAAAACCCCTCGCGGAGGCGCTCGAAATGCGGAAGCGTGGGGTCGAGCAACTTCACCGCCACCTTGCGCTCGGTCCAGAGGTGGGTCGCTCGGTACACGGCCGCAACCCCGCCGGACCCGATCACCGGACCAAGGCGATATTTGCCGCCGATCAGACTGTCCTGTCGAATGAGAGGGTCCAAGCCAGCCATGGGAGAATGACTCTGTGAGATCTGGGGACCGGGGACAAGACAAAGCCCTTCTTCGCGGCCAGACGCCCGCGATCGCGGCCCGTTTGCAGCAAAGCCGTGTGCAGGTATTCTCTTTGGCCTTGGATTTCTCGTCGACGAACCGGCCGCTCGGGGCCTTCCCATCGGTCGCGTGCATGACCCTCTTGCCGCTGATCGCGCTGGGCTGCGCCGACTCACCTGCCACGCAAGTCGTCGTGCTCATGGAAACCGACTACGGCGTGCCCGACGAGGTCGACCGAATCGAAGCAAGCGTCTCCAAGATGATCGATACCGGCTCCGGTCTCGAAGAAGTCGAGACCTGGCGAAGCACGTTTGCGCTCTCCGATGATGCCAGCAGCCAGCCCGGCCTCTACCGCTTGCCTGCAACGTTCAGCGTCCTGCCCGCTGAGGCGGACGTCGGCAGGGAGATTGTCATCCGGCTCGCGGCCCTTGGCATCGGTACGGACCAAGCGCTCGTCTCACGCCGGGTCAGGACCGGCTTCGTAGCCGGAGAGATTCGCTTGGTCCGAATGGCCTTGTATCGAGCATGCGCAGGCGTGTCCTGCTCGGACGGTGAAACCTGCGGATGCTCCGGTCCGAGTTCCTGTGCCGAGCCCGCGTGCGTGACCGAGGTGGTGCGTCCGGGAGATCTCGAACGCATCAGCAATCCTGGCACGCTGCCCGAGGGCGCGGGAATTCCGGTTTCTGATGGAGGCTTGCCCGACGGCTCGGTTCCCGACGGTGGAGGAGGCACCTGTGAACCTCCGCTCCTGCTATGCGGCACGAGCTGCGTAGACCCCCAGGTGGATCCCAGCTACTGCGGAAGTTGCGAAATCGCGTGTTCGACGGGTGACGTGTGCGAAGCGGGCAGCTGCATCGACGCGGGTGACTGCAGAGTCAACGGAGTCGGCTGCGCGGGCTTCACCTACTGCGATGAGACGACAGGCGAATGCTTGCGTGGTTGCGGAGACGACTCCCAGTGCGTCGACGACGCCGAGGAATGCGACACGGTCGTTCATGAATGCGTTTGCACGCTTGGCTTCCACCTCTGTGGAGCGGTCTGCGTCGACGACTTGGACGTCAACTCTTGCGGCGACCGCTGCGCTCCTTGTCCGGCGCCTCCGAACGCAACGGCCGTGTGCGACCTCGGAACCTGTGATTTCGTCTGCGACGAGACCCACGTGGCCTGCGGACAGCTGTGCTGCCCGACGAGCTGTCCGCCCGGCCAAGCGCTCTACCAAGG
>SHLP01000014.1 GCA_004283055.1 Deltaproteobacteria bacterium | reverse complement strand
ACCGAGTGCGACAAGGCTTCACTCGCGCCGGCCGCCTCGAGCGGAGAGCTGGGGCGGGCGGAGGAGAATTGGGACGGTGGGGCGGACGAAGGATCCGGGGCCGGTGCCGAGACGATCTTCGCCGGAGGCGCGGACGAGTGAAGAGATGGGGCCGATGTAGGCGAAACTGAAACCTGCGCGCCGCTGATGGGGGTCCCCGACAAGCGTTGGGCTGCCGGCTGCATGCCAGGGCTCACGGGGAGCGGTGGCGGCGTGGGACGCTGGCCGCGTTGCGCGACCGGCCTTGGCGGCGTCGTCGCGGGTCGAGCCACCGGAATCGAGGGCATGTCGGAAAAGCTGGGGGCTTTGGTCTGCCCGGTCAACGCGTTTGCCTTGTCGATGGCTTCCTGGGTGTCAAACGGCTTCAGAATGTGGTCGTCGGCGCCGACTTCCGAAGCCCGCGCCGAATCGAGCGGACGGTGCTGGCTCGCCATTAGAACCACGGCCGTGCTCGAGAGCCCCGGGTCGCCCTTGAGCGCGCGGGTCACCTCGTACCCATCGATCCCAGGAAGGGACGAGTCGATGAACGCGACGTCCGGAGCGAAGGCCGCCCCCCGTTCAAGTGCAAGCTCGCCGTTTTCCACGACCAGCAACTCCGCGTCCTCGCCAGCGAAAGTCATCTCCATGACCTTGCGCATGGTCACGCTGTCCTCGACGATCAGAATCCTCATCGACATCAAGCCCCATTCACCAAGATGTATGACGTTGGCATACGCGATCGGCACCTGGCCGGTCAAGAAGGAGCGTATCCGGTTTGACGCACTCCTGGGCCGCTCGTACGGAGCGAAGGTGTCGGACTTGGACCTACGCCGGCTCTATCGCGAGCAGGCTCCGCGCGCCCCCGAGGGCCGCTTCTCGCTCGAGGACCTGATCGCCGGATCAGGGCCGCTCGAGCTCGACATTGGTTTTGGCCGTGGATTGTCGCTGTTCGAGCGGGTGGCGGCGGCGCCCGAGAGCCGCATCGTCGGCATCGAGGTCAAGTCCAAGCTCGCCTACAAAGCGGCCGAGCGGCTCCGAAAGCATGAAATCGAAAAAGTGAAGATTCTATGTGGGGATGCCCGCGAAATCTTGAGAAGGGCTGAACCGGGCAGATCGGTTCAGCGGGTCGCGCTGCACTTTCCCGACCCTTGGTGGAAAAAGCGGCATGACAAGCGTCGGGTCATCGGCCAAGAGCTCCTCGGGGAGCTGGCCCGCCTCATGAAGCCGGGGGGCGAGCTCTTCATTCAGACCGACGTCGAGCACCGTGCCGCGCAGTACCGAGCGCAGCTTCTGGAGACCCCGGGATTCACGCTCGCGACGGGCGACGGCTACGTAGACGAGAACCCGTTCGGCGCTCGGTCGAATCGGGAGAAGCGCGCCCTCGAAGACGGCCTGCCGGTTTGGCGGATCCTTGCCATGCGCGACTGACGCAGAGCTAACGAAGCGCAATCGTGTGGCAAGCCCGCACGGTGTCGCGCGCAAGGTGTTCCTGGCGCTCCTCGAGCGTTTGGTCCGGTTCGTGGCCCGGAATGAAGTAGCCGAGGTCGTCCACGATGTCGTAGAGTTCTTCGCCTCGTTCGAGCAGGGAGCAGTTGCGTTTTTGGAGCGCGCGCACCAGCCGCGGGAGGGCATCGAGGCTGTGGCGCTTGGTATCGTGCATCAGGACGATGCCGCCCCGGTCCCCGGTCTCACGCTCGCGTCGGTCGAGCACGCGAAAAAAGGTTCGAACCACATCGTCGGGCGTCTTTGCCTCTAAATCACCCGCATACACAGCCCACATCACGCTCGTATAACCGAGCTCGCCCAGCACGCGCTCCACGCGCTTGGACAAGGCTCCGCCGGGCGGACGAATCAGTCGAGGCGCACGGCCGACGGCACGGTGAAGCTTTCGCTCAGTGATCGCGAGCTCTGCTTGGATTTCGTCGTTGCCGAGCAGGGGCAGCTGACGGTGGGTCTCGGTGTGGCTGCCGACGAGGTGCCCCCTCCGCACGATCTCGCGAACGATCTTGGTGTGTCGCCGCTCGTAGGGGTTGCCGTTGCCGAAGCTCTCGCTGGTGACGAAGAAGAGCGCCTTGATGCCCAGGTCGTCGAGCAGGTCGAGGAGCTGCGGCGTGGTTCGGTTCGAAGGGCCGTCATCGAAGGTGAACAGAATCGCGCGGCGCTTGGTGCCGCCATGAATGGTGAGTCCGCTAGGGAAACGGAGGCCCGTCACATCGTCGTCGATGATGGGGACGACGCCGGGCACGTCGGGCCCGGGCTCCTGATGGCTCGGCTCGAGCACCGGAGGGGGGCGGATCGTGATCGGGTCGATGACGATCGGCGCACGTCGCATTTCGGGGGCGCCTGCAAGCGAGCCTCCGGCGACCAGGGCCAGGACGCACGCGCTCAACCGAACCTTCCATGGGATGGGGGACATCTCGATTGGATCGTAGGGAAAGCCTGCCAGGAGATGCGAAAAAGGCGCAGAACCTGGACAGGTCTGCAGTTGCAAGGCTCGATCGCATCGACTACCCCGTGCGCGCAACGAGCAAGATGTGATTGAAGTCGAAGGGCTCAGCAGGCTGTACGGCAGCCGACTCGCGGTCAACGATCTGTCCTTTCGGGTGGAACCGGGTGAGATCGTTGGATTCCTCGGCCCCAATGGGGCGGGCAAGAGCACGACCCTCCGCATGCTGACCGGTTACCTGGCGCCGAGCTCGGGCGAGATTCAGATCGACGGCATCGACGCGGTCCGAAGCTCGATTCGAGCACGGGAGCGCATGGGGTACATGCCTGAAGGGGTCCCCCTGTACCGCGAGATGCGCGTGCGGGAGTACCTTCGCCACCGAGCCCATCTCAAGCGCGTCCCCGACGTCGGGGAGGCCGTCGACCGCTGTCTCGAGCTTGCCGGGGTCGCAGACGCCCGAACCCGGATCGTCGGCCAGCTCTCCAAAGGCTACCGTCAGCGCGTCGGTCTAGCCGAAGCGCTCGTCGCCGACCCACCGATCCTGATCCTCGACGAGCCGACGTCGGGCTTGGACCCGAATCAGGTTCGGCAGTTCCGTGAGCTCGTGCGGAGCTTCGGTGGCAAAAAGACGGTGCTGCTCTCGACCCACATTCTCTCCGAGGTCGAAGCGGTCTGCGACCGGGTCATCATCATCCGCGAGGGCGAGAAGGTCGCGGACTTGGCGCCAGGGGATTCCGAGACCAGCCTCGAAGAGGTGTTCGCCGAGCTGACCACGGCCGGCGCCGCGCAGGAGGCCTCTTGAGGAGCGCCTGGGTCGTTTTGAAGCGGGAGCTCGCGTCGTTCTTCGTCTCGCCGCTGGCATACGTAGTGCTCACCTCGTGGCTGGTTTGGAACGGCGTCTGGTTTTGGATGCTCACCGAGTTCTATGCGCGCAACGCCGTCTCCTCGGGCGCCTCGACGCCGCTGTCCGGCTTCTTCGGCGGAAGCGCGCTCTTCTTCATCCCGCTTCTCGTGTTCGTCCCCGTCCTCACGATGCGCCTGGTCGCTGGCGAAAAACAGGCCGGCACCATCGAAACCCTGATGACCGCCCCAGTTTCGGAGACTTCGGTGATTTTGGGCAAGTACGCCGCGTCGATGGTCATCTGGTGCGTGCTTTGGGTCCCGACGCTCATCTACGCCTGGATCATGAGTCAGCACGGGAGCGTTGACTGGGGAGCCGTCACCGCCAGCTACTTCGGCATCTTTTGCCTAGGCACGTACTTCATGGCGGTGGGCCTGCTCATGAGCGTCCTCGCGCCCACCCAAATCGTGGCGGCTGTCCTCGCCTTCGTCACGCTCGGCGTTCTGTTCACCGTGGGCATCGGAGAGTTCGTCCTCGATGGCGCGGCGCGCGAGGTTTGCGCCTACGTGAGCATGCTCGGCCACATGCAGAGCTTCGCAAAGGGCGTCATCGATACCCGTTACCTGGTGTTCGACCTCTCGCTCGCGATCCTGGCCGTTGGCCTGAGCATCGGGGCGATGAAAGCGAGGAGACACGGATGAGCGCGCAGCCTCGCGCAGCGTTGAACCTCCTGCTCACCGCCGTCCTCGGCCTCGTGGTCGTGGTCCTCGTGAATTACATCGCTTCGCGTCACTACAAGAGATGGGACTGGACCAGCCACGGCTTGTTCACGCTTTCGGAGCGCAGCCAACAGGCTCTGAGGGAGCTCGACCAGGACGTGGACATCTACGTTTTCCTCGGACGCGACGAGCAGGACTTTGCCGACGTCGAGACCTTGCTCGAGGAATACAAGGCGGTCACCGACCGAATCCAGGTCGAATGGGTGGACCCGGACCGCGACCGCGCGCGCTACCAGGCACTCGCCGACAAGTTCGGCATCGACAGCTGGCTTGCCGGGGACGTGACGCTCTCGCAGGTGCCGGTCGTCGTCACGAACGGCGAGCGCAAATGGAAAGTCGAGCGCCATCAGCTCATCGTCGAGGACTTCGAAACCTTCGAAGACGCCGACGGGCACAAGCTCGACCTCCAGTCCGAGCGCGCCCTCACCGGTGCGATCCTCGAGGTGACGACCGGCGAGCCGAACAAAGTCTGCGTGGCGACGGGCCACGGCGAGTGGGAGGTGGGAGCCTACGGTGAACGCAGCTTCGACCCGGTCGCGCGCGAGCTCGAATGGGAAAAAATCGAAGTCGAGCCGTTCGAGATTCGCAGCGACGCGGTTCCCGAGGCCTGCGATGCGCTTTTCGTCATCAGCCCGCAGCGCCCCTTCTCGAAAGAGGAGGTGGTTCTCGTCGACCGCTATCTGGCCACGGGCGGGAACCTGCTTCTGACCTTCGACCCGGTGCTCAAAAAGGAGAGGCTGACGGAGACGGGCTTTGAAGCCTCGCTCGAAGCGCGGGGGATCCTCGTCGGCGCGGACCTCGTCATCGAGAACGACGCCGCACAGCAGCTGCCCGGAAACCCTGGGGACCTGTTCCTCGTGACCAACGTCGGCACCCACCGCCTCGTCGACACGATTCGGAAGCGCGGGGGCGGGGTCCTCGTGGCCGTTGCCCGCTCGGTCGACGCCGCCGAGGGCAGCGACGCCGAAGTTCTCTTCCGCACCAGCCCGGCCGCCGTGGCCGAAACCGACATCGCCCGGGCGCTCGATCCGGCCAACAACGGCAAGCCGACGCCACCTCGCGCCGCTCCACTGGCGGTCGCCTGGGAGTACGTGCCGCCGCTCGGGGACGACCTCCGTCCGGTCGAGACCGAAGGCCCGGCTCCCGGCCGGCTGCTGGTCATGGGCGACAGCGACTGGATGAGCTCGGAGCTCCTCGAGAACCCGCAGCTCTCGAACATCGACTTGCTCTCGTCCGCCGTCGGCTGGCTCACGCAGCGGGAGGCCTTGATCAACATCGCCCCGCGCAAGACCAACGCCCGCGCCGTGATCATGAGCGACGCCGACCTGCAGAATCTCTTGTTCCGCGTCGTCGTCCTCCTCCCGCTCGCCGCCCTCATCGCGGGCTTTGGCGTCTGGTGGTCGAGGCGCTCATGACCGCGCGCACCCCCATCGTCCTGCTCGTCGTTGGGGCGCTCCTTTTCGCCTACATCATGCTGTTCGAGCGCGACGGCCCCGGACGCACAGAAATTGACTCCCGCTCTGGCCTGCTGCTGGAGTCGGTCGTCCGGGACCGGATCACCCGTATTCGCATCGCGTCGGGCGATGAGCGCGTCGCGCTCGTTCGAACCGGGAGCGGCTTCGATGAGACCTGGACGCTCGAAAACCCCATGGCCGCCCCAGCCGACCCCGAGGCCATCGAGGACTATCTTCGGAACTGGGAATTCGCAATCCCGGTTCGTACGCTCCAAAGCCCAAGCCCCGAGGACTTGCAGAGCTTCGGCATGGAGGCGCCCAAGGCCGAAGTCACCTTCGAAATGGGCCGCACCAAGGTGCGCATCTCGCTCGGTTCGGGGGCTCCGGTCGACGGCGGCGGCTATGTCCGCATCGATGATCGTAGAGAGATCTCGGTCGTCGGCGAAGACGTCGTCGCGCTATTCGAGCGCAACGCAGATGCCTTCGCGCGCGAAGGAGATGCTGGCGCGCCGGACCTTTCCGATCTGCTCCTCGCCGAGCCGGATGCGGATGTCGCCGAGCCCGATTCTGGTATCGCCGCGCCCTGACTACTTCGCCGAGCCCTTGGCGAGCGTCTCGTGCGATCCGTACTCCAAAAGCCCGTTGCTGGTGTTGAAGCCGCCAGACGAAATGAGCGTGAAGTGCCCCTTCACCCGAACCCTGTTCCCGACCGCGAGGTCCTTCGGCACCACGACCTCACCCGCGATGGTGGTCGTTTTGCGACCGCGGCGCGCGCGTTGAAGCTGCTCCTGGTTGTCGGCATAGCCCACCACGAGCAGTTGCTCCGCTCGGTCCGTTTGGTCGGCCGTGTCCGCGATGAACATGTGCGGAGCGGCAACTTTGGGACACTCTTCTTTTTTGCGCAGCTTGCAGGCAGGCGGCTCGTAGATTTCGACGATGTACCCGGTGACGCCGAGGTCCACGTCGAGCACTTTGCTCGGACGCTGACGCAGGCCATACACGCTGTACGACTCATCTTCGTACGTCGTCGGGAACGGCGGCGGCGGTAGCGTAGGAACCTCGGGAAGGTTCGGGACGATTTCGGGTAGTTGTTCTGCTTCGGCTTCGGGCTCCGAAGCGGACGTGATCTGTTCACAGCCGGCGGCCAGCAGCACCCCAGCCACGATCAGGCCTATTAGACGAGCTCCCATGTTTCCCCCTGTCCCGAACAAAGTAACACGGGCGATTCGGGAGCGACAATCTAGGGCGCTGTACGGGCGCAGCGACTGTCCTCGGCTAGGGGCTGTTCGAGCCCCATTTTCAGCGTGGGCGGAAGGCCTTCGGTGCCTCTCAGCTGCTCCACGATGGCAAGCGCCTCCTGGCTGCCGAGCGCTCGAAGCGCCTCGATCGCCCGTGCGGCGTTGTTCAAGTCCTCGGTGAGCGCGTTGCCGGGCGCCGCGCGCATCACCACCCGGAAAAGGGCCTCGGCCGCATCGGCCCGGCAGTGGGCGACCACGTAGTCGATGGCGGCGGCTGTGACCCTCGGCCATTCGTCGCGCGCACGGAGGCGTCGGTGAATCCGGTCCCAGCCCTCGTCGTGAGGCGACGGGGTGAGCACCTCGATCGCGGCCGCCCGCACCTGGGACATCGAATCGTCGACCGAAGCAACGACCACCGCAAGCGCGTCGCCTTCGTTTCGAAGACTGCTCACGGCAGCAGCCCGCACCATCGGCCACGGGTCGCGACGGGCGAGGGTGGCGCGCTCCAACATGGAGCCATCATCCCCCGACAGGACCGACGCTGCGCTCGCGCGCACCCGGGGGCTGGTATCTTTCAAGGCAGCGCGAGCGAGCTCGCGATGTCCCCGCGCGGCACTCGCCTCGACCGCAGCCTGGCGCAGCATCCATTCCTCGGGTCCGTCGACGTGACTCTGTACCCATCGGTCGATCTCGCCGCTCGGGCCTGCGTCCGCGGCGCATTGAAGCAAGCGCCACGTCGAGGGGAAATCCTCGGACCGCAACGCCCCGTAGGCGACGAAAGAAGTCATGGGCGCGCGCTGCGCCGCGAGTCCGATCAAGGCCATCGAAGCGCTTGCAACGGCCGAGACCGCAGGCTCTTTTCTGAGCCATGCGAGAAGCTTAGCGTCGGGATCTCGCACAGAGCGCTGCAGCGCTACGGCGAGCGCTGCACGGAGTGCGGGTCGATTCGCACCGTCCCGCTCTGCCATGGCGTCGAGCAGGGGCAGAAGCGCGAAGTCGGGATCGGCTCGCGCGAGAAGCTGAGCAGCGAGGTCACCCACCGCGGGATCTGCAATGAGCGCCGCCAGGGCGCGCTCCCCTCGACGACCGAGTTGCCGCAAGGTCTGGAGGGCCTTGTCACGCAGATCCTCGTCGTCCGAGCGCGCAGCCTGGATCAGCGCGTCGAGCGCTGCGTCGTGACTGAGCGCGAGACGTTTGAGCGCGTCGAGCGCGCGCGTCTTGCCAAGGCGCGAAATCGTCGGCCACCCGGCGGCGATTTGCTTTGCCGCGACCTCGCCGCCGGTTTGAAGCACGTACACCGCGGCCACAGCCCGGTCGTGGTCGGCGTCGAGCTGGCGCACGGCGTCTGCGATCACAGCCGGATCGCTCGACGGATCGGCAGTCGCCGCGGCCGCCCAAACCGGGAGAAGGGTCGCTAGTGCAAGAGCCGATCTTCGCTTCGTCGTTCCCACTCGGTCACCGTCCCGTCCCGCAGCTCTAACACGCGGTCCGCGTGACGAAGGAAATCCTCGCAATGCGTTGCGACGAAGACGAGACCTCCTTGGTTCGCATGCTCTATGCAAACACGAATCACGCTGCGCTGGTGTGTGTCATCGAGCGCGGAGCTCGGCTCGTCCAGCAGCAAAACGGGGGCGCCTGTGTACAGAGCACGCGCGAGGCAGATGCGCTGACGCTGTCCGGTCGACAGGTCGGTTCCGCCTTCGTGAAGCACGCCGTCGTAGCCCTGTGGCCTCTTCGAAATGAAGTCGTGCGCGTCGACGCGCTGGCAAACCTCGAGCGCCCGGTCGCGGTCCGGTCGGCCCACGCCGAGCGCCACATTGCCGAGGATCGTGTCGCGAAACAGCGCAGGGCTCTGCGGCATCCACGCGGTCGCGGCCGTGAGGGAGCTGCGAGAGGCGGGCTGCCCGTCGATGGCGATCTGTCCTGCAGAGGGCGGGAGCACGCCGGCGAGAAGCGCTAGCAACGTCGACTTGCCTGCGCCGCTCTCACCCGTGATGGCGACCAGCTCGCCGCCCCGAAACGCCGCACAGGCGCCACGAAGCACCGGCCGTCCATCGTAGTCGAAGCAGAGACCGTCGAAGCCAAGCGACCTGACCTCGTCCGTCGAAGCAGGGAACGGTTCGGCCGGCTCGATGGACGCAGCGAAGAGCTCATCGAGCCGATCGAGCGACGCCAAACCCGACCACCAGCCGAAGACCGCTTGGGCGATGCCGTGCAACGGCCGATACATCAAGAGGAGGGCGACCAGCACCGTACCGGCGCTCGCGAGGTCGACGGTGCTCCGACCGGACCAGGCAAACGCGAACACCAGCGCAACGCCGAGCGCCGCCGCAAGCTCCACCATCGGCCCTGCGGCAGCGCCCCAGCTCTCGGCAGCGACCCCGCGCTGCTCGGAGCGGGTCGAAGCCTCGTCGATGCTCTCCCACATGGACGCCGTCGCGCCGAACGCCCGAAGGACCGCCGCCCCGTCGATGGCCTCGCCTGTGCGGCCCACCACCGCCGACTCGGCCGCAAACAACTCACGCTGCAGCTTCCTTGCCGGGCGGGCCGCCGCCAGGATTAGCAGGACGGCGAAAGGAAGGACCAGAAGTCCCGGGATGGCTAACGCAGTATCCACCCTGAGCGCCACACTGGCTAGCGCCGTAGCCACCAGCATGCTTCGAATGCCCTGGCCGACCCCCATATGGAGGAGGATCCGAACCCCATGCACCTCGACCTGAATCCGCGATGACAGCTCCCCACGCCGCCACGCGAGCAAGCTCGCAGGCTCGAGGGCCAAGACGTGTGCCAGCAATTTGCCGCGAAATTCGCGAATCACACCCAACTGGAGCTTGGACGCGAGGTGGGTCCGGAGCGTCTCGGAGAGCGCTCTCAAGAGACCAAGCCCGAGCAGCAGGCCCACGATCTGGGGGACGCTCAGGCTCGGGACCGGCAAAGCCCCCCAAGCGCTCTCAACCCCTGAATTGCCTTCCCAAGTGCGCACGAGCGGGCCGACGAGCCAAGCGTAGCCGGCAGTGGCCGCGGCGGACACGACCATCGCGACGAGGCTGGCCAGGGCGAGGGGCATCCGGGCACGGACCGATTTTAGTAACTCGGTACGAGCCCGCTTTTCACTGGAATTTCTCCGCATAAACACGTCGAATACCCCTTCTCATCTCCACCCACGGACCCATATAGTCCGAGTTACTCCCACGACAAAATACAAGCGCCCGAAGGGCGAGGTCAGCTCCGCCAGGCATTCCGGCATGGTGCATGCATCTCGTTTTCGATCGAGCGATTGGTTCACGACCGATGGAAGCGTTCGGCGGTTGCAGTTGTTCAGCCCAATGAGGCGGGGCGCCACGGATTGAGGGCGCCACCGGGAGGCAAGAGGGAACATGGCACGACAGGCAGCGACAAGACAAACCACGAGGAAGAGCCAGGTGACGGCCAGGGCGTCCAAGCAGGCGGAGCCGAAGGCGGAAGCCGAGGCGCAGAAGCCCGCGCAGGCTCCGGCAGCGTCGTCCGCCGAGCCCAGCAAGGAGCAACTCGAGAAGGCGCGTGTCGAAAGCGAAAAGGCCCTCAAGGAGTTCGAGCGGCAGGGCGCCGGGGATTCGACCCTCACTCGGTACTTCCGAGAGATGATCGGCCATCGCGTGCTCACGCCCCAAGAAGAAATCGAAGCCGCCAAGCAGGTCGAGCGTCTCGAAATCGCCTACTGGGAAGCTCTGCTCAGCTATCCGGCCTGCTTCGAGAGCGTCGCCGCCGTCATCGAGCGTCGGGTCGAGGACCAACCGCTCCCCGAGCTCGCTTCGCTGCGCAAGCTTTGCAAGAGCTCCAAGGCGGACAAGCTCGGAAAGCGGCAGGAAGTGCGCTGGGCTGCCCTTTGTCTCCAGCTTTCGACGAAAATGCGCGAGCTCGATAGCGACCGTCTCTTCGTTCAGGAGTCCGACCGCGCCGTGCACCGCCTGGCAGGTGACTTCGCCGACGAGCGAGACATCGTTGGCGACCACGTCCGGATGACCCCGTCGTTCAAACGCTTCCTGCAGAGCGTGCGCGTTGCGCAAAAAGCGCAGCAGCGCGCGAAAAACCGCTTCGTCGCGGCAAACCTTCGGCTGGTGGTCTCGATCGCACGCCGCTACAACCGCGGCCGGCTGCCGCTCATCGACCTCATCCAAGAGGGCAACATCGGCCTGATGAAGGCCGTCGAGCGTTTCGATCACAACCGCGGTTACCGCTTCAGCACATACGCCTCGTGGTGGATTCGCCACGCGATCAGCCGCGCGCTCGCCGACAAGGGCCGCGCAGTTCGTATCCCCGTGCACATGCTCGACACGTACAACCGCGTCGCGCGTGCCACCCAGGCCATCGCCACCCGCACCGGCAAGGAGCCGACGCCTGAAGAGCTCGAAAAGGAAACCGGCATCGCCGCCGAGAAGCTCGAGAAGATCAAGGGCTACTGGGCCGAGACCCCGTTTTCCCTCGACCGTCCGGTCAACGACGAGGACGGCCGCAAGTTCATCGACTTCCTCGAGGAGGAAAACGTCCCGACGCCCTACGAGCAGCTCGTCTCCCGGAAGTGGAGCGACGAGGTACGTAGGCTTCTCGACACGCTGACCCCGATGGAGGCACGCATCCTCCGCTGGCGCTTCGGCCTCGACGACGAAGACGAGCTCACTCTCAAAGAGATCGGCGACAAATACAATCTCTCCCGCGAGCGAATCCGGCAGCTGCAAGAGCAGGCGCTCGGGAAGATTCGGCGACAGATCAAGGAGTGAGCTAAGCGCTCGCACGACCGAGACGCCGGTGGGGAGACCCGCCGGCGTTTTTTGTTGCGTATTGGGCGAACGAGGCGTCTATCTTTGATCCCGGCAGGACGGCCGGCCGTCTTTCGGTCGATCAAGACTGGGAGATCGGCGAAACGAGATAGCGCGAGGAGCGCTCGGTCAAGACCCCAGCCAGCCCGCAAGCCTACGGGGCAACCGTGCAAGTAAACGGATTAACACCGGGTTGGACCGTCGTGAGGGATCCTTCCTCGACTGCGTCCACAACGGCCGCAGGATTGGCGATGGCGTCGGCGAGCCAGTCCTTCAAGGTCACGCCCGCTGCAGACTGCGTCTGGAAGAGGTTCTCGACTCTCAGATACGTGTGCTGCGGCGAAACATTGGCCGGCATGAAGTAGTGCACGTTGGGGGTGCCCTGCAGATCGCAGTAGGTCTGCCGGGCCGCATTCGTCCAGGTCGTCTCGTCGGCAAAATAGGTCGTACTCGTCTGCGTGTCGTCCCACTGCGGGGAAATGTTGAGGAGTTGCTGCATCGGCGTCGCGCCGAGACGCTCCGAGTGCGCGGGGAACATGACCTCCCCGAGGATGCAGTCGGACGCGAAGCAGTACGGCGCAAGGAAAGGCGTCACGTTCCAAACGCTCTCCGGCGCTTTGAGCGTGACGAGCCCCGGCAACGATTGCAGGCCGCCCGCGAGGGCCAAGGACGAGTCAGGCGCTAGCGTTGTGTTAATCCAGCGCAGCTCATCGAGCGGGTAGTGCCCGTTGTACTGCGCGCCGAAACCGCCGGCCGAAGAGCCAGCGAAGATGACCTTCATCTGGTCCGCGCGATAGTCCTGTCCGAAGGTCCGAAGCTCGGCCCAGATGGCGTCGCGCGCGTAGCGTAGCGCCTCGCGGACGTTGAGGGCGCCGTGCCGCTCCACCGACAGGCCGCCTGGGAATGTTTCGGTGGTTCCGCCACCCGTGAAGATATCCTGGGTGCAGTACGGCAGGAACATCATCGACCAGTTGCCAAACGGGTTGACGGTGTCGTCGGTGTTCAAGTACCCGCTGTCGGGGAACGTGTTGTCCTGTGCATTGAACAAACCGGGCGAGCTGTTGAAACGCGACGTGCAATCGCTCTCGAAGAGACAGATGCCACCGCCCTCGAGGTGCACGATCAGGTTTTCAATCGCTTCGCCTGAAGGCGCGAGGCGAAGATAGAACGCGTAGTCCGAGCCGTCGCCGCAGCGGCTTCTCCATTCGGTGCTATCGAGAATCACTTGAGTTGGAACGCCGCGCGGGGGCACCGTGACTTCAGGCCGCGGCCCGCATCCGAGACTCAATGGCGACGTGTTCGCATGGGCGGCCGCCATCATGCAGTCGCTTTGCTCTTTGACTCGTCCGAGCATCACGTTGGGGCTGCTTCCGGCGACGAAGGCCAGCAGACCTCCGCCCGAGCAAGCGGCTTCCACGGCGGCTACGGCTTGCGATTCAGCCGTGGCAATGTCCGCATCGACCGTTGCGCAGGCTGCGCCGCTGACTACGCAAGCCCGCTGTGCGTTGAACGCGAAGTCGAGAAGGTCTGCGCTTTCGGCGTACGCCGAATCCAGGCACGTCTCAAAGGCGTCGCCGCTCGTCGTCCCGGCCAACGATTTCGCGTGCGGTCCCCCAAACACTCGTGCTGCGAGCGTGGCGGGATTTCCGAGGCATTGCTCCATCAGCTGATCGGCGAGGGCGGTTGCTGCAGCAGCGCTGCCCGGCGAACCGTCGTCACATGCACTGGTGACCGTCGCTCGCAAGGAGCTCTCGGCAGCCACCAGCGCCGGATCCGTGGGGCTGCAAGCACTTCGCGTATCGATATAGCACTGCTGCGTTGCGTCGCTCGCTGCTATGAAACACAGACTGAGAGCAGCACCGGCAGCGTCCTCACACGCGTCGACTGGAAGCCAGGTGAAGTTGACGAGGGTGGTCGTGAGGCCGCCGACGCCGTCATCATCCACTCGAACGTAGAGCGTTTGGGGACCTGGGGTCAGGTTGAGCACGATTGCATCTAGAACTGCGGAGGCACTCGCCGCGCCGTCGAAGTCCGACTGCCCGGACGGCAAAAACTGCGATGTGATGTCGAACGATGTGCCCGGGCCCGATTGAATCTCGATCTGGACGATCGAAGCTGAGGTCAGCGTGCTGGGGAAGTTGACCGACGCCGTGAAGGTGCCGTTCGCAGCTACCGCCGAGCCTTGGGTCGGCGAAGTGATCGATGCGTACGTGGGGAGGTCTCGCTCACAGCCTACGCCATAAAGAGAGAAGACCCAGTAAACACAAATCACACACGCGACGAGTCGCTTCGTGCTGAAACGCATGCACACCTCCGAGACCCAAACCAAACGGCAATACGACTATCACAGGTTGGGCCGAAGATGAAGGAGAAGCCAGCGACCGTGGATTCCAGACCTGGACGAATTCGGACATCGGCGACCGCGGGTTCGTCGAACAAGAGGATCTAGCCGGCGTTCGCGCGTCCACAACCACCCGTAGTCCTCCCTGGATCGGCTTGCGTGGCCTCGGGCCCCAAGCCCCTCCGGCCAGCTTTGCAAGCCGCCCCGTTCGACGCAGCCCCGTGTCGCACCATTTCTTGCGCCCCGGTCTTGCCTCTACTGCAACTCCGTCAGGATGAACGCATAGTCCAGCGCCGTCTCTTTCAAGTAGTCGTAGCGACCCGATGCGCCGCCGTGGCCCGCTTCCATGTTGATCTTGAAGAGCAGCCGATTGCCATCGGTCTTGTGCGCCCTCAGCTTCGCCACGTACTTGGCAGGCTCCCAGTACATCACCTGGCTGTCGTTGAGCGACGTGCGAATTAGCATCGCCGGGTAGGGCTGGGCCTCGATGTTCGTGTAAGGGCAGTACGCCTTGATCCGGAAGTACGCGTCACGCTCATTTGGGTTTCCCCACTCTTCGTACTCGCCGACGGTAAGCGGCAGGCTGTCGTCGAGCATCGTGTTGAGCACATCCACGAATGGAACGAGCGAAACGACTGCGCGGAATAGGTCTGGCCGGAGATTGCTGACCGCGCCCATGAGCAGGCCGCCGGCGCTTCCGCCCTGAATTGCCAGCCGGTTACTGCTTGTATACCCCTTCGCGATGAGATGCTCGGCAACCGCGATGAAGTCCGTGAAGGTGTTCATCTTGTGCTCCATGCGGCCGCGGTCGTGCCACGCTTTCCCGAGCTCGCCGCCACCGCGGACGTGCGCGATGGCGACCGTGAACCCGCGGTCGAGCAGGCTCACGCGGGAATGCGAAAAACCGGTAGGATACGGGTAGCCATACGAGCCGTATCCCGCGAGCAGCATCCGCGCCGAGCCGTCTCGCGGCGCCCCCATTTTATAGACGAGCGAAATCGGGACCTGCGTGCCGTCTTCGGCGGTCGCCCAGAGTCGCTCCGACTCGTAGGCGGCAGGGTCGTATCCGCCAAGCACTTCGAGCTGCTTCACCAATTTGCGGCCCTTCGATGCAACGTCGTAGTCAAACACGGAATCCGGCGTCGTGAGAGACTCGTAGCGGAATCGATAGGCGCTCGCCGAAAACTCTTCGTTGCGGCCCGGATAGACGGCATACACCGGCTCCGCGATCCCAATACGATGGGAGCTGCCATCGTCAAAGCGCGACACACGAACGTAGGGAAGCCCAGTCTCCCGTTCGAGTAGCACGTAGAAGCCCTCGAATACGTCGAGCCCCTCGATCATCACGCCGTCGCGATGCGGAACCATCTCTTTCCAAGACGACGGACCGGGGCTGTCGACCGGAGCCCGGACGACGCGGAAGTTGCGACCCCGGTCGTTCGTCCGAATCAGGAAGTCGCCGCCGCGATGTGAAACGTCGTATTCGTGGTCTTGACTGCGCTCGGCGATCATTTGCCACTCGCCTCGTGGCTCGGACGCCCGGAGAAACTGAATCTCGCTCGTCGTATGGCTGAAGGCGCCCATGAAGACGTATTCGCCGCTCCGCGAACGCCAGACCGCGACCCGAAATCTCTCGTCGTCCTCCTGATAGAGAAGCGCATCTTCGCCCGCTGAGCCAAGCCGGTGCCGCAGTAGTCGGTGGGCCCGTTTGGTCTCGTCATCGACCGTGTAGAAAAGCGTTTTGCTCTCGCTCGCCCAAGCGACTGATTTCACCTTTTCGATTCGAAGGGAAAGCAACTCACCCGACCGAAGATCTTTGATCTGCAGCGTGTAGTCGCGGAAGCCTGTCTCATCCAGAGAAAGGGCGAGGTAGCGACCGTCCGGAGATACTTCGTATGCCCCGAGCCCGAGGAACGGGCGTCCTCGGGCGAGCTCATTCATGTCGAGGAGTATCTGCTCGCTCTCGGGCTTTCCCGGCGCACGTCGACAATAGGTTCGGTACTGCTTCCCCTCTTCGGTGCGATGGTAGTATTCGAACTCTCCCTTGCGATACGGAGCGCTCTGGTCGGTCTCCTGAATCCGCCGGACGATCTCTTCGTAGAGTGTCTTCCGAAGCTCGGCGGTCGGCGCCATCTGCACGTCGGCGTACGCGTTTTCAGCGTTCAGATACGCGGTCACGTCTTCCGAGCCTTTCTCGCGGAGCCAGAAATAGTCGTCGTCGCGCGTGTCTCGGTGCAGCGTGACACTGTGGGGCTTCTTTGCGGCAACGGGCGGCGGCATGTCGGTCGGCTCGGGAGAGGGCTTGGGGACAGTGGCACAACTCGCGAGGATGAGTAGAAGGCAGATCCGCGGCATGAGTCGAGTGCGTAGCAGGGACGGAGTCCGTGTCAGCGGCCCCGATCGGGCTGGACAGCATATCGGGCGAGCGCTCTCACGATCTCATCCGCCAATTGTCTCGCTTCCGCCTGCTTCCCTGCGATCCCATTCGCGAGAAAACTAAACGCGACCGAATGGCCGGAATTTCCGAGCACGTACCCCGACAAGGCGATGACGTCCCGAAGCGTGCCGGTTTTCGCGCGCACCATCCGCGGACGCGGCAGGTCCTCTAGGCGCGACCGGAGTGTTCCATCGGAGCCGGCCACAGCCAGGTGCGCCACGTACTCGGCGGAGATTGCAGGGTCCCGATAGGCCGCGACCAGAGTTTGGGTCAGGTGCTGCGGTGCAACCTGGTTCCCGTCGAACAGGCCCGAGCCGTTCACCATGACGAGGCCCTTCGTATCGATTCCCTTCCGACCGAGCACCTCACGAACCACGGACACGCCGCGGGCAGAGGTGCCGGGCGTTTCGGTTTGCGCGCCCATGAGCTTCAACAGCATCTCGGCCGTGAAGTTGTCGCTCCACTTGCCGACCGAATAGAGCACTTTGCTGAGCGGAGGCGATTGTACTTCGCCGAGGAGCGGCTCGGGCTCGGCGACTGGGCCGTGCTCGACGGACATGGCGCCCTCGATGCGAGCCCTTCGAAGCGCCCGGACCAAGAGGCTCCCGGCGTACGCGCGCGGCGCAGGCACCCGGCGCCGATAATACATCGTGCGCGCGCGCACGGGGATGGCGCCTTCGACCTTCACGGCCAGATGTCCGTCATCGGTGACCGCGTGGTCGATGCGCGGCGAAGGAGGCCCTGCGGCCGTGGTCACGGTCCTGTTGTCGATCTGTACGTAGTCCTCGGCGAGAACGCGGACACGCGCCGGGGCGTCGACCCGGGGCCCGGGCGCGATATGCACGATGTAGCTGTTTCGGTTGACCGAAAAGGCCGAGATCGCCGCGCGGAAAGAAGAGGCCTCGTTGGGCTGCTGATCAAAGGCCGGAGGAAGGATCTGGTCATCGAAATAGCCGTCGTCGATCACGATTCGATCGACCGCTTCCACGCCACGGAGGTTCACGTTCTCAGCCAGCGCCGCAAGCATGGCGTAACCGAGGGTCGGGTCACCCGCGGGCCGGACCACCAAGCGGGCCACCCGACCGTTCTCGATGCTGCCCTCCACGCGGGTCGCCACCACAAAGCTCGGCCCCAAACGCCAAAGGGCGGCGGCCGAGGTCAGAAGCTTTTGGTTCGACGCCGGATTCCGAGGGAGTTCGGCTCGATTGCGGTACAGTTCCTCGCCATCGTGCAGCCGAACCACATGAATCCCGATTCCATCCCCGAGCGCCGCCTGCCGAACGAGGCCGGCGATCGTCTGCCCAACCGGCTCCGGCCCCTTGGCGCGCGCAACCGGGCTCAGGACCAGCAGGCCAACAATCGCGATACCAAGGAGCGCTCTGTGCGCCATCGACCGCACCCTAGCAGTGCCCTCGCGCTGCTCCTAGTGATCGGCCTGGGCTGCAGTCGACCCGTCGAGCGGGACCCGAACGCCCTGGTCGTCATGCTCCCGCGGGACGCCGAGCAACTCGACCCGCGTTTCGTGGGCGACCCGTATGGTCTTCGCGTCTCGAGGCTGATTTTTGCTTCCCTGGTGACGATCGATCCCCGAACGCTAGAGGTGATCCCCGACCTCGCCGAGTCCGTGGAAGCGGTGAGCGCGACGAAATTCGAAGTGCGTCTCCGGGAAGGCCTGCGCTTCAGCGACGGCAGCGCGCTCGATGCGCGCGATGTCGTCGCAACCTTCGAAGGCGTCGTCGACCCAAGCCTGCGCAGTCGGTACGCCCAGAACTACCGACGGATCTCCGAGATGCAGGTCCCCGACCCACGCACCATCGTGTTCATCCTCCGGGAGCCGCACGCCACATTCCTCACTGACCTCGAGCTTCCGATCGTCCGACGCCAAGATGCCTTCCGAAGGATCGCGACCCCCGAAGTGCCGTTGCCGATTGGGGCCGGCCCGTACCGTCTGGTCGAGCGGAAGCCGGGCCTGCTCGAGCTTCGCGCCAACCCGCATTGGCATCGCGGGGCGCCGAAATTCCCGAGCCTACGAATGGTCGTCATCCGCGACGACAACACGCGGGCGTTACGGATGTTAGCCGGGCAGGGCGACCTGGCTGTCGGCTCGATTCCGCCCCTGCTGCTGCCACTGTTCGAGCAAGACGCGCAGTTCGAGACGCGGAGCGCCCCCGGCATCTCCACGATCTACCTCGGCTTTCAAACCACCTCGTCGAAGCTCCGGGATGTGCGCGTGCGACGCGCGATTGGCTACGCCATCGACCGAGACCTTCTGGTCCAGGCCAAGTACCAAGGCCTCGCTCGCGTCACGGACAGCTGGATTCCGCACGGGCACTGGGCAGAGCTTGCCGCCAAGCCGCCGCGCGCCTTCGATCCGGATCGGGCACGTGCGCTCTTGGACAAGGCGGGGGTTTTGGATCCGCCGGGCCCTGAGCCACGCATGCGACTCGTCCTTCGAACGACCTCCGAGCGCTTTCGCCAGTCGGTCGCACGCGCGATTGCCGCTATGCTCGACGAAGTAGGCGTGGAGGTCGACGTTCGGCCCTCCGAGGCGGCGACGCTGATCGCCGACCTGAACCGTGGGCGCTTCGAGATGACGCTTCTCCAGGTGCCCGAGGTGATCGAGCCGAACGTGCTCAGCTGGTTCTTCGACTCCTCTCGAATCCCCGGCCCACGAAGCGAAGGCGCCAACCGCTGGCGCTATCGAAATCCTGAGCTCGACAGCCTCTTCGAGCTTGGCCGCAGCACCGTCGAGCGGGCCGGCCGCCGCGCAGCGTACGAACGCGTTCAACGCATCCTCTCTCGCGACGTGCCCGTCTTGCCCCTCTGGCAACCCAACACGGTCGCGGTGGTCAGACGCGGTTCTCAGTTCGATGTTCCCCGCGACGGTCGCTTCGGGACACTGGCGTTCTGAACGCGCGGTGGTACCGTGCAGGGTGATCCTCAGGGACCCGGTCCATGGTTTAATCGCGTTCGAGGGCATGGCGGAGCGGGTCATTCGTTCATTGCTCGACACGCGCGAGGTACAGCGGCTACGCCGCGTGCGTCAGCTCGGGCTTGCCTCGCTCGTGTTTCCTGGCGCAGAGCACTCGCGCTTCTCGCATGCTGTGGGGACGGCTCACGTCATGCAGGCGCTGCTGGACAGAATCGACGCGTGCAGCGAAGAGCTTCCGCCGGACCAGCGCCTCGACGACGACGCGAGGTCGGAAGCGCTTGCCGCCGCGCTCTTGCACGACCTCGGCCACGGGCCGTTTTCGCACCTCTTCGAAGAGGTGTTGCCCCACGCCAAGCACCACGAGCTCTGGACACAGGACATCGTGCTCGACCCTTCCACCGAAGTTCATCAGACCTTGGAGTCGCTCTCCTCGGGAATGTCCGAACGGGTCGCAGGCCTGCTGAGCGGCAACTACCGTCTCGGCTACCTCAGCCGGAGCGTCAGCGGGACGCTGGACGTCGACCGCGCCGACTATCTTTTGCGCGACAGTCACATGACCGGCGTGCGCTACGGGCTCTACGACCTCGACTGGTTGCTCCAGGCGCTCAGCTTTGCCTGCGTCGACGGCCGCTGGGTTCTGGCCATTCAGGGTCGTAAGGGCTTGCCTCCGGCGGAGAGCTTCTTCCTAGGGCGGCACTTCATGTATCAGCAGGTCTACCATCACAAGGCGACGCGCGCGGCGGACGCGCTGGTGCGCGCGATCTTCATGCGGGTGAGCGAGCTGATCTTCGACGGAGCACCACCTGACCCGCTGCTGCCCGCCTTTCGGGCCGCGGCGCTCGGCGAGTCGCTGTCGCTTCAGGAGTACCTTCGCATGGATGACGCGGAGCTGTTGACGTGCCTGAGCGCGTGGGAGCGTGGCTCCGATCCGACCCTCGCCGAGCTCAGCAAACGGCTGCGCTGCCGTGATCTTCCGAAAACCGTACCGCTCCCAGAGGGCCGCCGCGCGCGATGGGAGGAGGCGAAAGCGCGCGCGGGCCAAGTCATCGCGGCCAAAGGGCTCCGCCCGGACCTCACCGTCTGGCTCGACATTGCCGATGACGTTCCCTATCAGGAGCCCACTGACGGCAGCATCGATGGGATGTGGGTGACGCTTCGCCATCAGCCGCTTCAGCGCCTCGGCGACGCATCTTTCATTCTGGGGCAGCTTCGGAACAAGCACATCGAGCATCCGCGCTTGATCTTCCCCGCGGAGTTTAGGGGCGAGGTCCTCGCAGCCATCCACGACGTCCTCGACTGACCCTCCAAGCACCGACGCGCGTTTTGCGGTATGGTCTGAGCTGACGGAACCGGTTGGGGGATGGCCAGGATTCTCATCGTCGATGATCAGGACAATGCGCGCAGCATGCTCTCCGAGATGCTGTCGGCGGAGGGCTACGAGGTCGACCAGGCACAAAACGGCGAGGCGGCCTGCGCGATGGTGGGTGACAACGATTACGATCTCGTCATCACGGATCTCCGCATGGGAGAGGTGGGCGGGCTCGAGGTCTTGCGAAGCACCAGGGAAGCCTCGCCGCTCACACACGTGATCGTCATGACCGCCTTCGGCACGATCGAAGACGCCGTCGAAGCCATGCGGTTCGGTGCGCACGACTTCGTTCAAAAACCTTTCGTCGTCGAAGAGCTGCTCACCAAGGTCGCGCGAGCCGCGCGGACACGTTCTCTTGCGGCCGCCGAGAGAGCCGTCGCCTCGGACTTCCGAGAACGGTACAACTTCGGAAACATCATCGGCCAGTCCGCCGAGATTCGTGACATTTTGGGTCGTATCGTTCGTATCGCGCCAACCGACGCAACCGTGCTCATCACCGGCGAGAGCGGCACCGGAAAAGAGCTAGTCGCGCGCGCGATTCACGCCAACTCATTGCGCGCCGAGCGACCCTTCGTTTCGATTAACTGCGCGGCCTTGACCGAAACGCTCCTGGAGAGCGAGCTCTTCGGACACGTCCGCGGCGCCTTCACGGGCGCGGTCCAAACTCGCAAGGGCCTGTTTGAAGAAGCGAACGGCGGGACGTTCTTTTTCGATGAAATCGCCGAAACCCCGCCGTCGCTCCAGGCGAAGTTGCTGCGCGCGATTCAAGAGGGGGAGATCCGGCGACTCGGCGACAACAGTTCGATTAACGTCGATGCACGCATCATCGCGGCCACCAACCAGGACTTGAGGCGCCAAATCGAAGAGAAGCGATTCCGCGAGGACCTGTACTACCGCCTCAACGTCGCGCGCTTCGAGCTGCCTCCGCTTCGTGAGCGCAAAGAAGACATCCCGCCCATCGTCGAAACCTTCCTGGATAAGTACGGAAAGAAAATGGGGCGGCAAGCAAAGCTTGGGCCCGGCGTCATGGACCATCTGCTCGGCTACGACTTTCCGGGGAACATCCGCGAGCTCGAAAATCTCATCGAGCAAGGCGTCGCGCTCGCACAGGACGGCCAGGTTCATCTGTCCGACATCCTGCCCAACGCGAGCGGCAATGGAAAAGCCCGCACACCGAACCCGGCACGCCAATCGCTGGCCGATATCGTGCAAGAAGTCGAGCGCGACGCCATCGTACGCGCGCTCCGCCACGTCGATGGCAACAAAGAGCGTGCAGCCGAGCTACTGGGGCTCAGCCCAACGACACTCTGGCGCAAGATGAAGCGCCTGCAGCTCGACTGGCCCTGAGCGCGCTACTCGAGATCTCTTGCGCTAGAGGCTTCGAGCCGCTCTGCTCGCTCCTGCGCGTCACCGAGGATGCCTTCGAGCTTGTCCGAAATCTTCTCGGGAACGTGGCCCGCGCCAGCGTCCTGTTCGGGGGGTTTGGTCGCCTCGTGCACTTGGTCGCCGATTTTTTTTGTGATTCGCTCGGTCGCAGCCCCCACCTCTCGTCCGAGCTCCTGGGCCTCGTCGGTGCCGGCGACGCGCATGAGGTGTTGAAAAGGCGTGCGTTCGCCTAGCCTGACGAAGAAGAGCAGGTAGGCCAGAAACGCTAGGACAGCGCCCGTCCAAACCAGCCTAATGGTCCGTCGAATCATTCCTACTCTCGACGGATACCATAGCTGCGCATTTTCTTGTGAAGGTTGGTGCGCTCTACACCCAAAATTGTCGCGGCGCGCGAAATGTTCCAGCCCACCTGATCGAGCGTTTGCAGGATGTAGTCCTTCTCCGCTCGGCTCCGATACTCCCTCAAAGTCAGGCGCTCCCCGTTCTCGTCGAGCGTGGAAGGCATGTCGGACGGTGGGGACGAGGCTCGTCGAGCGTCGCTCAGGACCCCTTCTTCGGGCAGATCGTCGAGCGTAATCCGATCGCCGCTCAGAATAGCCATCCGCTCGACGACATTGCGAAGCTCGCGAACGTTGCCGGGCCAGGAGCGCTCGCTCAGCGCCTGGAGCACGGTCTCGTCGATCGGTTTCTCGCGAAGCCCATTTTCAATCGAGAAATCACGAAGAAAGCCTTTGGCCAAAAGAGGAATATCCGTGCGACGGTCCCGAAGCGTTGGACTGACGATCGGAACGACGTTGAGGCGAAAGAAGAGGTCTTCCCGAAACCGGCCGTCCCGCACCTCGAGCTCGAGGTCCTTGTTGGTCGCGGCCAAGACACGGACATCGACTGCGATTGATTTCTGACCGCCGACGCGTGAGATCTCTCCGCTCTGAAGCGCCCGAAGGACCTTGGCCTGCGCGCTTGCGCTCATATCGCCGATCTCGTCGAGGAAAAGCGTACCCCCGTTGGCGAGCTCGAACATGCCCTTTTTGCGGCCCTGTGCGCCGGTGAACGCTCCTCGCTCGTAGCCGAACAACTCGCTTTCGATGAGCTCCGCTGGAATGGCCGCACAGTTCACCTTGATGAAAGGCTTGTCCGCCCGTGGACTCAAGCGATGGATCGCGCGGGCGATCAACTCCTTGCCCGTACCGCTTTCTCCGGAGATCAAGACTCGACCGTTGGTCGGTGCCACCTTCTCGAGTTGGGCAAACAGCGCCCGAATGGAATCGCTCTCGCCGATCATCTCGTAGCGATGCTCGACGTCCGCCCTGAGCTGCTCGACCTCGCGCTGCAGCTGCCAGGTCTTGAGTGCGTTGCGCACCGTGACCAAGACGCGATCACGATCGAGGGGCTTCTCGAAGAAGTCCGTCGCGCCTAGCTGGACGGCCTGCACCGCCTCGGCGAGCGAGGCGTGGCCCGACACCATCAGCACCGGGAGCTTTCGGGTTTCCGGTTCGGTGCGAATCTTTTGAAGCGCCTCGATGCCGCTCATCTTGGGGAGCCGGACGTCGAGGATGACCAAATCGACGTCACCCGTTTGCACGGTTTCCAAGCACTCCTCGGCCGACGAAGCCTCGAGGGTTTTGAATCCGGAACCTTCGAGCACCATCCGGAGCGTCCGTCGGATGTTCTTTTCATCGTCGACGACGAGGATGGTGGCGGCCATGGAGCTTCGGCTTATACCATGCTGAACGATGGCCGACCCAAAGAGTGAGACGACGTCCGTCACGGCGCGCTTCCGGGCGGCACTCGAGGCGGCCACGCCAGCCACCGGAGGCGTTTCGCTCGACGACGTTTTCGCCGAGGTGACACCCGTGCTGCCACTCCTGAGCGAGTTGCCCATCGAGAAGCGGGCGGGTGGCGATTTCGAGTCGTTTGAATTCCGTGAGTGCTTCACCGTCCTCACCCTCGTCGGTCGGCGCCTTGCCCTCCTCGACCTCACACCGACCACAGCGGTTCGAGTCACGCGCCTCGCATTGCAGTCGGTCGACCCGTCGTGCGAGGTCGACGTGGAACCATTTGCGCAGCGCGCCGTCGCCGCGGCCGTCGAAGGCTTCGTGCTCGGGCGCGAAGAGCGCGTCTCCCAGGCTGCGATGGAGCGTGCGGCGAGCTGCCTCCAGCCCCTGCGAATAGACGCCTCGATCTTCGCACTGGTCATCTCCGGAACGCATGAGCCGGCCGTCCTGAGCGACTGCGTCGACGCGCTTGGCCGGGCCATGCTCGACGCAGATGTCGAGCTGGCGATCGTCGACCTGACCCAGCTGAGCGAGCCGAACCGGGAGCGAGCCATCGCCGTGTTTTCCGCCGATGAGATCGCCAAAATGCTTGGCGGCCAGTGTATTTTTGTCGGAGTCGACCAGCGCTGGAGGGCTGCCGCGACCGATGCGCGCATCCCTCTGGACGCGCTGCGGATTGCGCCCGACCTGGCCGTTGCTCTCGAGGCCGCCCTGAATTCGCCCGATCGCGCCACCCCACCTCGGAAAGAGAGGTGGCGAGCGCTGCTGGCTCGGTTCCTGCCCTGAGGGGCCGCCTCCAAGCGATCGCCACGCTGCAAGTAAACGACAATGCAGGGATTCTTGGCAGTCGCCGCCGGTTAGAAATGCCGGCGCCCTTCATTGACCCAGCCGCTCGCGCTGCGGTATAAGCTCCGAGACCATCTGAGGGGCAATTTCGCCCCAGAGGGTGGTCACTCAGAGGGGAATTGCGATGCGCAGGATCGTTGCGCTCTGCGTTGTGGCAGCGTGTATTGGGTTGGGGGGCGCCGTTGCAGAGGCGCAGGCCGGCGGCAGCTCGCCTCCGGAAACCGGAATCGACGCTTCGCCGCCAACCGAAACGGCGGTGCCGAGCGCGCCCAGCAAGCCCCTGGACGCCGGCACGTACGCGGTGCGCCTGCGGGACCTCGAACAGCGGATCAACGAGCTCAAAGAGCAGATCTTTCGCTCGAAGGCCCGGCTCTCACTGCTCGCTGAAACCGTTCTCGAAGGCGTCGTCGGCGGAGGCCAGGCTGCCATCGTGCACGAAAATCGGATGTCGCAGTCCTACAAGCTCGTCAGGGTCGTGTACGCCCTCGACGGCGCCCCGATCTTCACCAAAGCAGACGAAGAGGGCACGCTCGGTGATCAAAAGGAGTTCGAGGTCTACAACGGGAGCATCGTTCCGGGCGAGCACACGCTGACCGTCAGCCTCGAGTATCGGGGTCACGGCTACGGTGTCTTCGCGTACCTCAAAGGCTATCGCTTCAAGGTGAGGTCGACCTACACCTTCTCCGTGCCGGAAGGCCGCGTCTCGACCGTCCACGTGGTGGGCTACGAAAAGGGTGGTCCGGCGACCCCGCTCGAAGAGCGGCCCGCGGTCCGGTACATCGAACGCGTCGAGCGTCCCGTTCGACCCGATGAAATGGGTGAGGGCGATCGCTAATGCGACCTGGCGGCGCGACGGGTTCGCCGCCCTCACCGACACGAGGCAGGGGGCGAGCGCAAAGGATTCGGCTGGGGTTGTTCCTGGCCCTAGGCCTCCTTGCGCTTGATGCTCCCGAAGCGGCGGCCCAGGATCTCGCCACGGCGAACCGCGCGCTGTCGGAGCTCGAAGCAGATGCCCAGCGCCTGCTCGCCGATCCGGTCCGCCCGCTCGACCTGAAGAGCGAAACCTTCGTCGAGGAACGCCTCACCGACGGGGAGCTCTACCTGCGGCTCGAGGACTACCTCCGAGCGGCCATTCTTCTGACGGACATCGTCGAACACTACCCAACCCATCGCGCCTATCCGGAGGCGCTCTTTCTGCTGGGCGAGTCTCTGTTCCTCGCCGACGACTACTTGGGCGCTCGGCGGCGGTACGCCCAGGTTATCGACCGCGGCGGCGAGCCCGCGTTTTCGCCGTACCTGCAGCCATCGCTCAGCCGCCTCATTCAAATCGCGATCCACACGCACGATTTCCGGGACGTCGACAGCTACTTTTCGCGTCTCGACGCCATCCCATCGTCGACCCTTTCCATCTCGACGGCGTACTTCCGCGCCAAGTATCTGTACAACCGCGCCTTGCCGATCGATGACGTGCTCGACGCCCCCTCGAGCTCGGCGTTTCGCGGGCTCGATCAAGGCCGCCTCGAGCAGGCCCGCAAAGGCTTCCTCGGCATCCCGAGTGGCACCGAGTTCTCCCTGCGCGCCAAATATTTCGTCGGCACGATTCACACGTTTCGCGGCGAGTACCTCGACGCCATCGCGGCGTTCCGCGGCGTGATGGGGCACGAGCCCGCCAACGAGCAGGAAGCGGAAGTCCTCGAGCTGACCTATCTCGCCCTTGGACGTCTATACTACGAAACGGAGCAGTTGGAGCAGGCCGTCGAAGCGTACCGCGCGGTCGAGCAGACCTCGGCTCGGTTCGACCAGGCGCTGTTCGAGCTTGCGTGGACGTACATACGCATGGGGGACGCCATCCAAGCGGAGCGGACCCTCGAGGTGCTCTCTGTCGCTGCGCCCAACAGCCCGCTCAATGCCGATGGCAAAGTCCTGCGCGGTGACCTTCTCGCCCGGAACGGACGCTACGACGAAGCGGAGGTGGTCTTCGATGAGGTACGGGCTACTTTTGGTCCCATCCGCGACGAGCTCGAGGCCAAGCGCAATGACCATCCCGATCTTCACGCGCATTTCCGTGCCGTTGTCCGCGAAAACCTAGACGATTTCGACATTGACGACTTCCTGCCGGAGTCGGCAAGGCGCTGGATCGAGCTCGAAGGCGACTACGAGCGTGCGCTCGAGGTGCTCTCCGACCTGAGCGAGGCCAATCGGCTCGTCGAAGAGACCAACCAGCTCGCCGAAAGGATCACCGCAGCTCTGAGCGCGCCAAATCGCGTCAGCGTATTTGCCGATCTTCGGCGTCAGCGCGAAAGGACGACCGGCCTTCGAAACCGGGCAGCGCGCGCCCTCGGCGCTCTCATCGAGGCCGAGAGCCAAGCACGGGGCGCTCCCGCGGGTCAAGCAGCACCAGTGCGCACGCGTCGTCGCGAAGTCCAGGCCGAGGTGATGGACATGCCTGTCGACACCGAGGACTTCGTCGATCGCGACATGGAACGACTCGGCGAGTTTAGGGCCGCCGAACGCGACCTGCAGGCGCTGCGAATCGAAATTCTAGGCCTCGAAGCGCGTATCGTGGCATCGCGCGCCGGCCTGCCGGCCATCGACCCGCGCAAGGCCGACCCGCAGGCGTTGGCCACCCAGCTCGCGGAACACGAAGGCGAAATCGAGGAGTACGAAGAGCAACTCACTTGGATTCGTCGACGCCTCGAAGTCGGCCGTCTTCACGTGGGGGTTGGCGACAGACGGTACCAGGCAGACGACGTCGAGCGGAGAACCTTCATCGACCTCGTGGGGCGTGAGCGAAAGCTGACCGGTTCTGGGGGCCCCCAGTACGACGAGGCATTCTCGCGTGTGGCCGCTCTCGAGCGCCGACTCGATCAGCGTGACGCCGAGCTGACCGCCGTGGTGAAACGACGCGTCACTCAAATGCTTGCGACCGTCGACGACGAAACCGCGAACTTGAAGCGCTACCGCAACGCGCTCGGCTCGCTAGAAGGCGAGGCTGAAGACGTCGTCGGCGCGATCACCTATCTCAATTTCAATCGCGTCCATGATCGATTCTACGACCTGGTTCTCCGAGCGGAGGTGGGCAAGATCGACGTCGCTTGGGCACGGCGCGAAGACCACAGGGTCCGGATCGACACGCTGACCCGCGAGCGCGCGCGCGAGCTCCAAGCGCTCGACGACGAGTTCCGGGACGTGATGGACGAGAATCAGGGCGTCGGGGGCGGGCCATGAGCAAGTCCCATTGGCGCGCATCGCTCGTCTTGCTGGCCGCGGTTGCCACCGCCTGTTGGAGTCTCAGTCCTGCTCTCGCTCAGCAATCAAGCGCCGAGACGGAAGCCGACGAGGCTACGCCCTGGGGAGGCGCGACGGACGTCAGCCTGCCACCCTTCCTGCAGGACACCGGCAAACGCATCGTCGACGAGCGCCCCCCTCCGACCGAGCAGCAGCTCGAAGCCTTGAAGCAGCTCGAAGAAGAGGTCGAGCGATTCGACAAGACGGGCCAAGCTTTTCGGTCCACGGTGACCTCGCTCGTCCGCCGCGAGTACCTCCAGCAGCGACGGGAGCGCGATCGCTGGTACGGCGAGCAGCTGGAGGCGGAGGAGCTCGAGTTCAAACAGGCTCGTGCGGATTCGATCCGGGTCTTCGAAGAGTTCCTTCGGCGCTATCCGACCCATCCCCGATATACGCCAGACGCGATGTTCCGCTTGGGTGAGCTCTACTTCGAGCGCAGCGCGGTCGAGTTCCAAGATCTGTACGACGAGGCACAGGCAGCTCGCGAGGCCGGCGATTTGACCGCGGAAGACGGGCTCCCGAGCTCGCCGGACTTCACGCCGACGGTCCTTCTGTACAAGTCGTTGGCCCGTCGTTTCCCCGACTATGAGCGCTCCGACGGGGTTTACTACTTGATCGGGTACACCCTGAACGAAATGGGACGCCCCGAGGAGGCGCTTGCCGCATGGCTCGCCCTCGTCTGCGCCAACACCTACGACTACAACCCCGATTGGCGTCCGCCACCGGTCGATGCGTCGCTTGCCGCCCAAGCGAAGTATCCTGCGTTGACGCTCGATGGTCGTCCTCTCGGCGCAACGCAGCGCGGCGTCTTCGTCAACGCGTATGCGCGCTGCGAGCCCATCTCGGAGCAGGCCCGCTTCGTAAGCGAAACCTGGTTCCGAATCGGCGAGTACCACTTCGACGATTTCGGGGGCGACCATGCACTGGACCTCTCTATCGCGGCGTATGGGCGCATTCTGGAGAACAGCGAAGACCGCAACTACAACCTCGCCCTGTACAAAGTCGCTTGGGCCTACTACCGCGCAAGCCGTTACCCAGAGGCGATCCGGAACTTCGGCAAGCTCGTCCAATGGTCGGACGAAACACGAAAAGAGACGGGCAAGGCCGGGTCCGAGCTTCGGCCCGAGGCTATCGAGTACCTCGGCATCGCGTTCGCCTATGACGACTGGAACGAGAATCAGATTGCCGATCCGGTCGAGGGCAGGCCGACGGGGCTCGCGCGCATCCAGGACCCCTCGCTCCTCCCGCAGCAGAGGCCCTGGACTCCTGAAGTCTACTTCCAACTCGGGCAAGTGTACTTCGATGAAGCAAAGTACCCCGAAGCGATCGCGGCATGGCGAGTGGCGATTTCGAAATGGCCCGACCATCATCGCACGCCGGAGATCCTCAACCAAATCGCGAACGCGCACCAGATGCACAACCAGTTCGAAGACGCGATTGTCGCCCGTTCGGAGCTCACCCAGTTCGTCCAGGGCAGCCCTTGGTGGAATGCCAACATGGACCGTCCTTCGGAGCAGCGGGCCGCCGAGCAGCTCGCCGAAAACGCGCTCATCGTCACGGCGATTCATCATCACCAGGCCGCTCAGCGGCTGCGTCAGCGCTGTGTCCAAGAACGCAACGTGAAGCTCTGCACCGATTCGCAGTCGGAGTACGGCTTGGCCGCCAGCGCCTATCGTAGCTATCTCGAACGCTACCCGAACAACCCCCAGGGCTACGAGCTTCACTACAACCTCGCCGACGCCCTCTACTGGTCCAAGAGCTACGAGCAGGCTGCGACGGAGTACGCCGAGGTTCGCGATTCCAACGTCGACGACAGCTATCTCGCCGAATCGGCGAGGCGCGTGGTCGAGTCGTTGAAGCGAATCGCCGACCGCGATGTCGAAGAGGGGCGCTTGGTGGTCCGAAGCGAAGCGCCGCCGCCCGTCGGTGAGCCACCCCGAGCTCAACCTTCCGCCATGCCCGAAACGGTTCAGCGACTGGCACGAGCGCGGGAAATCTACCTCAGCAGGGTGAGCCCCAGACGCGATACCGAAGGCGTGCGCGCGGCCTACGACTACAACAACGCGCTGCTTCTCTACTGGTACGGCTACTGGCCGCAGGCCGAGAGCCGCTTCACGCGGATCTACGAAGAGCGTTGCTCCGGTGCGGAGGCGGACGCCACCGGCCAAATCGCTTGGGAAAACCTACGTGCGATGGCGATGGCGACCGAAGACAGCGACGAGATTCGCCGCCTTGCGACCGACATTCAGGAGCGCGGCTGCACGTTTGCCGCGGGCGCCGCCAAGATCGACTGCAGCAAGCCCGCCAACCGCGACAAGCCGATCTGCCGCGCGGGCGCGGACCTCAACGCGCTCGTATATCAAGATGCCCTCGATGTCTACAAGCAAGCCGGCCAAACGACCGGCAGCGAAAGCGTGGCTCTCTACGAGCAATCCGCCACGATGCTGCTCGCCGCGGTCAACAGCAACCCGAACGACAAGCAAGCGCCGCTCGCGCTCGAGTATGCTGCTCTTGCGCTAGAAGCGACCAACCGTTTCGACTCCGCCGCTCAGCTCTATCAGCGCATCATCGACGACGTGGGGCCTCGAGAAGCCGCCGACGCCGAAGAGCAGCGAAGCCTCGATGCGATTTTGGCCAACGCGCACTTCAAGCTTGCGTACACGGCGAGCCGTAACTTCGACTTCGACCGGGCCGTCGACAACTATCGCGTGCTCGCGGACTCGCAGCGCTTCGCCAAATCGACCGACGAGGAGGTTCAGAGCAAACGCGATGACGGTCTCGTCAACTCAGCCATTCTGCTCGAGCGCCTTCAGCGGTATTCCGAGGCGACGAAGTACTACCGACGCGTGTACACCAGCGTCGACGACGAGGACACGAAGCGAAACGCCCTTTATCGCATTGCCGAGATGGCGTATCGGCAGCGGCGCTACCCGCAGGCGATCAGCGGCATGCGAGAGTTCATCAAGGCCTACGGCCGCGACGGAGAGGCCGGGGACCTGCTCGTTCAAGCGCATTGGCGCATCGCGCAGTCTTGGAAGGCGCGCGGCCGAATGGGCGACTACCGCGGCGCGCTCGAGGACGTGACGACGGCATTTGAGCGCAGCGGTCAGCCCGCGGGCTCGATCGCAGCCGGGTACGCCGCCGAAGCGCGCTTCATCCTGGTCGATGGCAAGCTCGCGAGCTTCGAGAAGTTCCAGATCAAGCCCGGCAGGCCGAAGTCGGTCGAGGGCTACATCAATACCATTACCAAGCAGATGGGGAACGGCGCGAACCAGGCCCAAGGGGTCGCCAACGGCTACGAACCCGTCTTCGCCTACCGCCGCCCGCGCTGGACGATCGCGTCCTACGTACGCCAAGGGCGCGCCTACGAGATCCTCGCCCGCGCGATTCTCAACACACCCGTCGTCATTCCGGGCGACCTCCAGCGCGTGCTCCGGAAGGCGGACGAGTACGAACGCGAGGACTACCGGCTCGACTTCGAGGACAAGGTTCGCCAGGTGCTCGATACGCAGGTTCGTCCCGTGGAGTGCTTTGCGGTCGCGCGCTACGCCTTGGCCGCGCGCGCGGGCCGGGCCGGTAGCTTCGATGACCAGTACACGCGGATCGCCATCGACCGGCTCCAGGCCTACGGCGACGAGCGAATCGCCGAGTGCATCGCCGAGGCGCAGGCGGCCGACGCCACCTTCCAGGGGTATAGCCCAGGCGAGTTCGCCCGTTCGCCCAGAGGCAAACCGCTCGAGATTCGACCCGGAATCGCCCCGCCTGCTATCAGCAAGGAGAGCAACTGATGCATATGGGGGTACAGGGCACGATCTTGACCGCCGCGACGCTGTTGGCGATGTACGGCTGCAAAGGCTCCTCGACTTCGGCGCCCGTCGACGCAGAGCCAAGCGCGGGCGGCGAAGCGCCCGCCGGCGTCGGCGAGGTCGTGGAAGCTGAGCCCGGCCCGTCCGGCACTGCGGGGGGGGCACAGACACCGGAACCAAGCCCATGGGGCGCAACGCAAGCCGAGCAGTGCCGCCGGCCGGCTCGCCCGACGATGTCTTCTAAGGCGACCAGGTCCTTTAGCGCGGGCGTGAGCGCGGCAGCTTCCGGCGATGCAGCAAAGGCGGGGGCGGAGTTCCAACGCGCGCTCAATCGCGACCCGCGCGCGTACCCGGCGATGTACAATCTCGGCGTGCTCGCCGACCGCGCCGGCAACGAACAGGATGCCCTCAGCGAGTACCAACGCGCGTTGACGATCGTGCCGGACTACGAGCCGGCTGTCCGCGGCATGACCACGATTCAGCTCCGCCGTGGGCAAGTGCAAGCTGCGGTCGCGAGCGTGGAGCCCTTGGCGAATCGATATCGCTCGAACCTCGAGCTGCAGGCGCTGTACGCAGAGATCCTGGTCGAGGCGAGACGCTACGACGAAGCCTGGATGGCCGCGCGACGCGCGCTCAAGTGCGACGAGCGATTCGTGCCCGCGCTGATCGCTCTGCTCAAAGCAAGCCGGGCGCAGGGCCGTGACGAGCTCGCCGACTCGATCCTCGATCAGGCCCTGCAGGTCGATCCTAACGTTGCCGAGCTTCACTTCCTCGACGGTGAGAGGCTCAAGGCGGAGCCCGGGCGTCTGCGCGAAGCGATGGCCGCCTACGAACGCGCCGTTCGGCTGCGTCCGAGCTATGCCGAAGCTCAGATGGCACTCGGCGTCCAGCTCCTCGCAGGCGGCAACTATCCGAGCGCGCTGTCTCACTTCCAGGCCGCGGAGCGCCTGGTCCCCACGCTTCCCGCCGTCCACGTCAACTTGGGCGACGCCTACCGGGCCAACAAGCAGTGGACCGAATCTCAGCGGGCCTACCGGCGGGCCCTCGAGCTCCAGTCGAAGCTCCCTGAAGCGCACTACGGGCTGGGGCTCCTGTTTCTATCTGCGGCTGGGGATTTTCCCGGCCTCGACGCGCTCACCGCATACGAGAAGGCCGTGGACGAGCTCAATCGATATCGGAGCGAAATGGGTCCGCGCCTAGCCAAAGACGACCAATCGGAGGAGTATCTCCGCGATCTGGATCGAATGATCAAGCGCGCGCGGCGGCAGATGGAACGCGAACAGGGAGGCGCCTCATGAAACGTGCGACTTCGGTTATCTTGCTCGCGCTGATGCTCGTTGCGTTGGCGGCAAGCGTGGCGCTGGCTCAAGGCGCAAAGAAGCGGCAGCCACGGGTCATCCAGCTCGAGGAAATCGTCATCGAGGGCCGCGTCCAGAAACCCAACGCGTTCTACATCCTGAATCGATCCAACCTGGGCTATGAAGTGCTCGAGCTGCGCACGAGCTTCCTTCGCAAAGTCGTTCGCAGTGTCCAAAAGGAGCCGTTCTGATGGCCCAACCACAAAGTCCGAGGCGGGGAACCCGTCCTGGCGCCATGACGCAGGCGATGCAGGCCGTTCCCGGGAAGCAGGCGGGGTCGAAAGTCCTGCGCGTCGGTCTGTTTCGGGACAAGAAGATCGTCGAAGAACGGATCGTTCGAAGGCGCGAGACCGTCTCGATCGGCACCGCGGCTAAGAACCACCTCATCATTCGGGCCGGAACCTTGCCCGCAAAGCTAGAGTCGCGGTTCGAGCTCTTCCAGCTGGTCGGAGATGACTACATCCTGAACTTCACCGGCGAGATGACCGGAAAGATCGCTCTGCCAGGGGGCGTGCAGAAGCTCGAGCACCTCAGGGACACGGGAGCCGCGCGCAACGCCGGTACCCACTACCAGATCAAGCTCGCCGACACGTCGCGAGGCAATATCAAGATTGGCGAGTTCACGGTCTTTTTCGAGTTCGTCGCTGCGCCACCGATCACCCCGAAGCCACAGCTCCCGGCCGCGGTCCAGCGCGGCTTCGTCAAGAACATCGACTGGACGTTCACCACCTGGGTGATCTTCTCCTACATGCTGTTCTTCGGGTTCATCATCTACATGGAGAACGCCGACTGGAAGGTCGAGAAGGGTGTCGAGGAGGTACCCGAGAACTTGGCGCGTTTGATCTTCGAAGCCCCGATGGAACCGCCCACGGTCCAAGAGGAGCCGATCGAAGAAGGCGAGGGCGAGGAGGAAGAAGAGTCGAAAGCCGCGAGCAAGGCGCCTGACCGAAAGCCGACGAGGACCGAGGGCAGGGCGCCGACGGGTGGAGACGCGGCTGGAGCCACCGTCGAGGGTCGCGCTCGCATCGCACAAGAGGCCGCCGCGCAAGCTGAAGCGATGCTCTTGGGGGCGCTGGGCGGCTCGGGCGGCGCGCTCGGTGACGTGCTCGCAGGTGGGGCCGTCACCGGCAACGCCGCGGATGTCCTCGCACAGGCGTCCGGCGTCGGCGTCGCAACGAAGAGCGAAGCGGGCACGCTGCGAACCAGAAGCGGCGGGGGCAGCGGGCAGAAAGCCGGCCTCGGCTCGCTCAAAAAGGGCAAGGGCGCAGGAAAGGCCGCACAGGAAGGCCAGGCGGTCAAGGAGCGTCAGGTGCGCGGAAACGTCGGGCTCAACACGGGCGGGGACATAGGCGGCAGCGGTGCGTTCGATCAGGCGCTGGTGCAACGTCAGATCAAGCAACGCCTCAAGTCGATCCAGCGCTGCTACGAGTCCGAGCTTCGCAAGAACCCCAGTCTATCTGGCAAGGTCACCGTGACGTTCACCATCCAGGAGCGTGGCAATGTGACGAATGCCAAAGCCAGCGAGAATACGACCGGCAGCCCCGCCGTCGCTGACTGCGTGACGCGGACCATCAGACGCTTTCGATTCAACCCGGGGCCCGACGGTGGCAGCGTGACCTTTCGTTATCCCTTTGTTTTCCAGCCTCAAAATTAAGTTCGCCATAGGTGCATATATATTGCTTAACTGTACTGAGCGTACGTTGACACGTAGATGGTGCGGCGTATAATCGCCGCAAGTTTAGGGGATCGTTGATGTTTAGACGGATGGGAATCGCTGGGCAGGCGCTCGCGGCCATGATCTTGGCCGGAGGGAGCCTGGGGTATGCCGTCGCTCAGGAGGCCGGCGACTCGACGGTCGACGTCATCCAGGTCGAGCCGCTGGGCGCCCGCGACGAGGCCCGAGCGCTCTCTCCGGCAGCGCAGACGAAGGCAGCGAAGTCTGCGGTGAAGAGCGCATCGGCCAGCTGCAAGGCGCAATCGGAGGCGCTCAAAAGCGCCAAGCGGGAGAAGGACATCATTCGCGCGACCTGCCTCAAAGACAAGCTCGACCAGTGCAACGCCAGCCTTCAGAGCATGAAGCGTCGGCAGAAGGCGCTCGGCAAAGCGATTGCCGCCAGGGACTCCGGCAGCAGCAACCACGAGTCCACGGTAATCGCCGTCCTCTCCCAGAAGTCGAAGGCTCTGGCCCAGGCCGCCAACCAGTGCGTGGGGCAAGACCTCTTCGACACAGGCGAGACACGAGTGCGAGAAGACGTTGATCTTTTCGTCCCAGATGAGAATCCTGCCGTGACGACCCCGGTGTTCGACTGGCCGGTTCCATTCATCCCGCCACCAGTCAGCGGAGTGAGCTAACTAGCGGCTTGGTGTTGTAATGAGTGGGGGGGACAAGGGATCATGCGCTGTTGCTCGACGTTAGGGCTGGCTCTGGCTTTCGCGGCCGTCCTGGGCACCGCCTTGCTGAGCGCGACCGCCGATGCGCAGGTCTTCGACCCTGACCGCGCCGCGCGCGAAGGTCCGGGCTTCAAAGCGGGAAGGCTCGTCCTGCACCCCGGTCTCTCTGTAGGCGGCGGCTACGACTCGAATGTATTCCTTCAGAGCTCCGATGAGCTTTCGTCGTTCATCCTGCTCGTCCAGGGCTACCTCGACCTCGCCACGGAGGGAACCATTCGCCAGAGCGAGGGCGACGCCAACGCTGCAGAGCCACAGAAGATCCAGTTCCGAGGTGGGATTGGGGCAGACTACTTGCATTACTTCACGGACCGCATCGGCGGCGTCGTCGGAGCCGATGCGCACATCAACTTCGCCTACAATCCATCCAAGGTCTTCAGTCTGGTCATCAACGACGAATTCCGGCGCACGGCGCGGCCGTTCTCGGACCCGAATACGCAGCAGGGAACGACCATCAGCTACGGCCGGAACATGAACACGGCGTCCCTCAACCTAGTTGGCCGAAGCAAGAGCCAGCTGCTCGAAGGCACTCTTGGCTACACTAACAGGCTCGAATTCTTCGACGCGAACATCTACGGGTACGGAAACAACATCAGCCATCGGGTGCCCGCAACCTTCAGCTGGCTGTTCTTTCCATCCTCCGCGCTGGTGTACAACGTCGAGTACGTAAACCAACAGTTCGTGAACCCGACCGAGATCGACACGTCGCCGACGCTGCTCTCGAAGAACAACCGCGTCTCGAACATGGTTGGCTACAACGGCGCGATCACCGAACGCTTCTCGCTCACCGCCATGCTGGGGTATGCCGCCGGCTTCTACGAGATTGGACAGAGCTTTGACGATGTCATCGCTCGCGTCGAGTTGCGCTGGCAGGCTCGGCCCACGATCGGGGTTTCGCTCCGCTACGATCGCGACATTCGCCCGTCTTTCATCGGCAACTTCGTGCTGTTCAACCGGATCCACGCCGACACCACGTTCACGCTGATGGGCGCTCTCCAACTCGGGATCAAGGCCTGGGCCTCCTTCTACAAGACGGGCCTTGCGCTGAGCCCAGACGGAACCCTCATTGGTAACCAACCGATCCGCGAGGGCACGCGGGTGTACGCCGGCATCTTCGGCGAGTATCGATTCAAGCCCTGGCTGGCTCTGTTTGCCGACCTTGGATACCTCGCGGACTTCACGGACTTCCGTTATGTTGGTCTGAGCTCAGACGTGCTGCTCGATCCGGTCGCTGATTATCAGAGGTTTGAAGCATGGCTTGGTATCCGCGTCTTCTACTGATCGCCGCGCTGAGCGCCCTCGCCTTTGGCGCGTCTGCCTGTAGCAAGCGTGGCATCCAGGTGACCGAGGTGCCGCCGCCGGCAACCAACGACACGACACTCGGTCCTGGCGACGTCTTTTCGGTCCGCGTCTACGGAGAGGAAGCGATGACGGGCAGCCATCAAATCGCCCCCGATGGCACCATCAACTTTCCACTTCTGGGCGCCGTTCAGGTGAGCGGTTTGGAGCCAAGCGCAGTCGCCCAGAAGATTCAGACCGAGCTCGTCGACCGAGACCTGCTGCGCGCGCCGCACGTCTCCGTTTACGTCGAGGAGTATGCATCGAAGCGCGTGAGCGTGGTCGGAGCCGTGGCAAATCCAGGAACGTTTGCGCTCGCACCCGGCATGACGGTGGTGCAGGCGATCAGCATGGCTGGCGGGTTCTCCTCGCTTGCCGACCGCGATGCCACCGTGGTCACGCGGCGAATCGACGAGGAGATCATTCGCTATCGCGTCCCCGTGGACCGTGTGACCAAGGGCCAGGCGGCCGACATCGAAGTTGCAGCCGGGGACATCATCTTCGTCCCCGAGCGCATGTTCTAGCCGCTCAGAGGCTCCAGTAGACCTGGTCACCCTGGAGCGTGTCGGCGCTGAGCACGGACTTCACGTCGATGACCACGCCGCCCCGGCGAACGCTCGCGATGATTCGGTCGACCTGGTCCAGGTACGGCCGATGGGGCACGGCGAGGATCAACCCATCCAAATCGGCAATCGCGTCGAACGGCCTGAGCTCGATCCCGTACTCCCGAATCGCTTCTTCCGCCGACGCCATGGGATCGTGAACGACCGGTTCGATGCCGAATTCGCGAAGCTCCTCGATGATGTCCGGAACCCGGCTGTTCCTCAAATCGGGGACGTTTTCTTTGAACGTGAGCCCGAGCACCCCGATGCGCGCGCCTTTGATGACGCGATCTTGCTTGCGAAGCAGCTTGACGGTGCGCTGCGCCACGAACTTGCCCATGTCGTCATTGATGCGACGGCCGGCGAGAATGACTTCAGGGTGATAGCCGAGCGCTTCGGCCTTCGCGGTCAAGTAGTACGGGTCGACCCCGATGCAGTGCCCGCCGACGAGCCCCGGCGTGAAGCCGAGAAAGTTCCACTTCGTCCCGGCCGCCTGGAGCACGTCCCGCGTAGAGATCTCGAGGCGGTCGAAAATGAGCGCCAGCTCGTTCATCAGCGCAATGTTGACGTCGCGCTGCGTGTTTTCGATGACCTTTGCGGCCTCGGCAACTTTGATTGAAGAGGCGCGATGGACGCCGGCCTCTACGACTGCTTCATAGGTGCGAGCTACGCGCTCCAAGCTTTCGGGATCTTCGCCAGCAACGACTTTGATGATCTTTTCGAACGTATGGAGCTTGTCGCCGGGGTTGATTCGCTCGGGCGAGTATCCAAGCTTGAAATCGCGCGACTGGCGTAGACCCGAGCTTTCGGCGAGGAGCGGTCCGCACTGCTCTTCGGTCACGCCCGGGTAAACCGTCGATTCGTAAACCACGACGGCGCCCGGAGCGAGGGCGCTGCCTACGATCCGCGTCGCCGAGTGAAGCGGGCCGAGGTCGGGGCGGCGGTCCGAGTCGATGGGCGTCGGCACCGCGACGACGAAAAACGTACAGCCGCGAAGGTCCGCCGGATCGCTCGTGAGCCGCAGTCTGCTTTGCTCGAGCTCCGATGGGGTCACCTCGCCGGTCCAGTCGTGATGATCGGTCAGCGCTTTGACCCGTGCCTCGGATACGTCGAACCCGACGGTGTCTTCGAATTTCCGAGCGAATGCCAAGGCAACGGGAAGCCCCACGTACCCGAGCCCGACGACCGCGATCCGTTCACTCATGACGACTGCACCTCTTCACGAAACCACTCGGTCGTATCCGATAGCCCCTGTTCCAGCGGGGTGGGCTCGCCGAGGGCGGAAATCATCACAGAGGGGTCCAGAACCGATCGTTGCAAGTCCCCAGCGCGGAAGGCGCCATCGTTGACGACGGCCGGCTCGTCGACGAGGCCTACGAGCCGCTCCGCGAGCGTGCGCGTCGAAGTCCCAACCCCGGTCGCGATGTTGATCGTGCGGCCGTCGAGCACGCCTTCAAATGCTGCGAGGTTGGCCCGAACGGCATCGCGCACGAACACGTAGTCCCGAACGCAGCCGTCGTCGCCCTCGGTCGCCCGCGCGTTCACCTGAATCGGCTGTGCGGAAAGCAGTCGTCGCAAGAAGATGGCGACGACGCCCGCCTCGCCGTGAGGGTCCTGCCGAGGCCCGTATACGTTCCCGTAGCGAAGAATCGTATAGCGCAACCCCGAGGCCTGCCCGTAGGCCCGTAGGTAGAGCTCGAAGCTCGCTTTGCTGCACGCGTAGGGGCTCAAGGGACGCGCCGCCCAGCCCTCAGCGGCGACTTGCCCGTCAGGGACCTCTCCGTACAGCGCTCCGCCCGTGCTCGAAAAGACGAAACGACTCTCGCACTCGAGAGCGACCGAAGCCACGTGGAGCGAACCCAGGACGTTGATTTCCGCATCGACGACGGGGTCGCGCACACTCGACGAAACGCTCGCCTGAGCAGCGTGATGGCTTATCGCATGGGGGTCGAAACGGAGCGCCGCCTCACGGAAAGCGTCGCGATTCCGAATGTCGATCGGGTGAAACTCCGCGCTTGGAGGAAGGTTCTCGATCTTGCCCGTGCTCAGGTCGTCGACCACCATCACTTCGTGGCCCGCTTCGAGAGCGGCTTCCGAGACATGGCTGCCGATGAAGCCGGCACCTCCGGTCACTAGAATCCTCACACTGTCCCCGCAGGTTTGGACTCCCGGAACGCTCGTCCGGTCCGCGCAGGCGGCTCGCTGTCCAAGCTCTCGTCTTCGTATTCCGGCACGAGCTGCGCGAGCGCCTGGCGTATCGAGCCTGGATTCGCCGTCGCGCACAGCGCGGCCAGCGTGTCAAACTGCGCCCGGAGCCCAGGCAGGTGCGGTGAGTCGTAGGTGCCGGTGAAAATCTTCGGGTGCGTGGTTCGCTCGATGCCCTCGCTGGTGTTCGAAAGCTCCTCGAACAGCTTTTCGCCGGGCCGAACACCGGTGAAGCGGACTTCGATGTCTTTCTCGGGCTCGAGGCCGCTCAGCCGAATCAGGTCATGTGCCAGATCGAC
This sequence comes from Deltaproteobacteria bacterium, assembly GCA_004283055.1. Lineage (GTDB taxonomy): Bacteria > Myxococcota_A > Polyangia > Polyangiales > Houyiibacteriaceae > SG8-38. The sequence goes on along the minus strand of SHLP01000014.1, from coordinate 7,089 downwards.
GATGCGAACGGGCTGTCCCATGTCCAAGATGAAGGTCTCCCCGCCCTGGCTGAGCGCGGCTGCCTGCATCACGAGCTGAACGGCCTCAGGAATGGTCATGAAGTATCGGGTCATGTCGGGATGCGTCACGGTGACCGGACCGCCCTCCTGAATCTGCCGCCGAAAGATCGGAATGACGCTCCCCGCCGAGCCCAGCACATTCCCGAAGCGAACGGTCGCAAAATGGGTCGCGCTTTGCGTCGAGAGCGCCTGTACGTACAGCTCGGCGGCTCGTTTGGTCGCGCCCATGATGGACGTGGGGTTCACCGCTTTGTCGGTGGAGATCATGACGAAGCGCTCGACCGCGAGCTCGTCCGCCAAATCTGCGATGATCTGGGTGCCTAGGACGTTGTTCTTCACCGCTTCGGCTGGATTCCACTCCATCATGGGGACGTGCTTGTGGGCAGCCGCGTGGAACACGATCATCGGCCGGAAGTCGCGAAAGACCTGTGTAACGCGGGTCACGTCGGTGATGTCCGCAACGCAAGGGACGACCTCGAGCTCCGAAAATCGCCTGGAAAGCTCGGCGTGGATTTCGAAAAGGGCGTTCTCGGAGCGTTCGACGAGGACCACGCGGGAAGGGCGATAGGCGGCAACCTGACGGCAGAGCTCCGACCCGATGCTCCCGCCAGCTCCCGTCACCATCACCGGCTGGCCGCGAACGAGCTCGCTGACGACCCCGGTCTGAAGCCGGACCGGTTCTCGGCGCAGGAGGTCCTCGATCGCCACTTCGCGAATGCGCGAGAGGTTCACCCGGCCGCCCACGATCTCGTATGCGCCGGGTACGATCTTCACTTTGAGGCCCGCTTCCTTGCAGCGCTCGGTGATGCGACGAATTGCCGGCCCAGGCGCGTTGGAAATCGTGATCAGGGCTTGGGTCGCGCCGTGTCGTTCGGCGACGCGCACGAGATCTTTGCTCGTACCTTGCACCTTGATTCCGTGGATCACGGCCCCCTGCTTCACCGGGTCGTCGTCGATGAACGCAACCGGGCGGATCCCGAGGTCGGGGCGGCGCGAGATCTCCTGGGCGATCAGAACTCCGCCCTGACCTGCGCCGACGAGCAGGGTCGGCACCTTGGGCTTCTCCTCGCGTGTGTGCTGCCTGCTGGCGAGCCGCTCGCCGAGCATTCGTCGAAGCGCTCGGACGCCGGAGAGCCCGATGAATGCCAGGACGAAATCGCCCAGCAAGACGCCGAGGGGAACGATGCCGTAGCGCGCAATCGCAAAGCGATCGACCAGCATCGGGCTCGCGAGGCGAAGGGCGACCAGCACCGCCGTCGCTGACGAAATCGCGGCGAAGATTCGAACCGCGTCGCGAAGGCTGATGTAGCGCCACGAAAAACGGGTGATCCCGAAACCGGAAAGAAACGCGTACTGCAGAAGAACCACGTAGGGCAGCACGATCATGAGCTGTCGAAACATCGGGGCGGGGACGTTCGAATCGAATCGGACGAGCATGGCAAGGAAGAACGCCAGCATCAGCACCGCGATGTCGATCAGGAACTGCGAAGTTCGCGTCCGAAGCCGCCCCATTACGTCCCCGCCTCCATGACCGTATCCCGATACCAGTGCCAGAACGCGTCGACGCCCTGTTCGACGCTCATCGTGGGCTCGTAGCCGAGTAGCTCCTTGGCGCGGTCGATGTTTGCGTAGGTGAACTCCATGTCGGCGGCGGGCATCGGTCGGTCGATGAGGTTCGAACGCTTGCCGGCTTTCTCCTCGATCAGCCGCACGAAGTCGGCGAGAAGCGTCGGCTTGCCTCGACCCAAATTGATGACCTCGTAGCCAAGGGGGCGATCCGCAGCCGCCAGCACGCCCTGCACGATGTCGTCGATGTAGGTCCAATCGCGGTGCATCTGGCCGTTGTTGTAGAGAGGGACTTCGACACCCTTGAAAATGTTGTCCAGGACCTTGTACGCCATCATGTCCGGACGGCCGCGGCGGCCGTACACCGTGAAAAACCGCAGCGCCGTGAAGTCCTGCCCGAACAGGTGGAAGTACGAATGGCCGAGGAGCTCGGCGGCTCGCTTGCTCGCCGGGTACGGCGCTAGCGGATGGTCGGCTCGGTCGGTTTCAATGAAGGGGATGACCTTGGTCCGGCCATACACCGACGAGGTCGACGCAAAGACGAACGGGGGGTGACCGTGGCGCCGCGCAGCCTTGAGCAGATTCAGTGTCCCCAGGAGGTTGACGTCGAGGTAGAGCTTCGGGTCTTCGATGGACGCGCGAACCCCCGCCATCGCAGCCAGGTGAATCATGACGTCGAAGCCATGTTTGGCGCAGAGCCTGTCGATCCCCGACTCATCCCGAATGTCCATTCGGTGGAAGACGAATTTTTCCGGATCGGGCGCGGTGCGGCGAACTTCCTCTAAGTTGGCTCGCTTACGGGCCGGGTCGTAATAGTCGTTGAGGTTGTCGACGCCCACGACGAGATCCCCACGGTGGAGCAGCGCCGTCGCGGCGTTGCTTCCAATGAACCCAGCGGCCCCCGTCAGCAGGATCTTCTTCATCTCCCCCTCTTGCTCGATGAGTATACGCCCTTCGCGACCCAAGTTGCTTGGTTCGATCGGGCAGTCGGGAATACCATATCCCCGTGCAAGCCATGCTCTTAGCAGCCGGACTGGGGACGCGCCTCCGGCCGCTGACCGACCTTCGCCCCAAGCCCATCGTCCCCGTCGCCAATCGTCCGCTTGCGGGGTTCGCGATGGAACACCTGGCGCGAAGCGGGGTCCACAGCATCGTGGCCAACACCCACCCGCAGCCCGAGCTGGTGGAATCCACGCTCCAAGCCGTCTGTCCGAGGGGCGTAGACCTCCGTTTTTCGAGGGAAATCGACCTTCTTGGCACCGCGGGAGGCCTGCGAAAAGCACGAGCTTTGTTCGACAACACACAAAGCCCGGTCATCGTCATGAACGGCGACACGCTCTTTGCCCCCGACCTCGAGCGCGCCTACGCTGCGCATGTCGGCCGCGGCGCAGTGGCAACGATGATACTGCGCCCGACCAGCGAGCCCGAGCGGTTTGGCGCGATCGGAATCGACCAAAACGACTGGGTCCGCAGCCTCCTCGGGGCGCCGGGCGATGAGCGAGCTCTCCGCTCGCTGATGTTCACGGGGGTGCAGATCCTCTCTGCCGACGCGTTCTCGGCGATGCCGGAATCCGGCTGCGTCATCCGGAGCGCGTACCGGCACTGGGTGGATACCGGAGCGCCGGTCCTCGGCTTCATCGACGCGTCGCCTTGGGCGGATCTCGGAACCGTAGCCGACTACCACCGGCTGAACCTCGAGCTCGCCTCAGGTTCCTTCACCTGGCCCGGCGTCGAGCCGCGCGACGGATGCATCCTGCCCGCTGCTCTCGAGCCCTCCGCGAGCATTCGCCGAAGCGTAATCGGCGCCGAGGTCGAAATCGCCCCGGGGGTCAGCCTCGATCGATGCGTCGTCTGGTCGGGCACCCATGTCACCCGCTCCGCGACCGGTGCCATCCTGACGCCCCAGCACCGCATCGAGCTCAGCTGAGGCCCATCACCTTGGCGAGCACCACGGTGATGTTGTCGGGACCGCCCGCTTCGTTGGCGCTTTCGATGAGCTTGTTGGCCGCGGTCTGCAAATCCTGGTGCGACCCCACGATGCGTTGGATCTCGGCGTCGGAGACCGGACCGCAGAGGCCGTCGCTGCACAGCACGTAAATGTCCCCGATCTCCGGCCGGTCGAGCACGGTGTCGACTTTGACGGTGGACTTCATGCCAAGCGCCCGAACGATGACGTTCTTGAGCGGGAAGCTTTCGATCTCCTCTTCGGAGAGCCGCTTCATCTTGATGTAGTCGTTGAGGAGCGAGTGGTCGCTGGTCAGCTGCTCCATTTTTCCGTCGCGGATTCGGTAAACGCGGCTGTCGCCCACGTGTCCAATCAGCACGCCGTCTTCGACGACGAGGATGCCGCAGACGGTCGTGCCCATGCTGTGCATCCGTGGATCTTTTTGCGCCGCCTCGTGGATGCGGAGATTGGCGAGCTTGATTCCGGTGATCAGACGGTTCTCTTCGTAGCCGCGCGCCTTGTCCATCTTGTAGGGCCAGGTCGCCTCGGCGTCGGCGCTGGTGGCGCGGAAGAACTCGCGCAAGGTGTCGATGGCCATGCAGCTGGCCACCTCGCCCGAGGAGTGCCCGCCCATGCCGTCGGCCACGACGTAGAGGTTGTCCTCCTCGGCCAGCATGAAGCTGTCCTCGTTGTGGGTTCGCTTCATTCCCACATGGGTATCCCCAATGGCCAAGACCCTAGCCCGTGACATCTTTCCCTTCGAATCCCCCTGGAATATGAGATTAGCGACCCGGTGACGGCCAAGTCAACGAATCCGGCCTATACTCGCTGCGCGGTGCCCAGCGAACCCGAAAACGAGCTTGGCTCGGTGATCGCCAGCACGCGCGAGCTTTTGCTCTGGGAGGAAAGCCTTGGCGCGCAGGGTTTTCCGAGTCCAAAGCGAGCCGCGCCGCAGCCGGGAACGGCGGGCGAAGTCACCCGTTCGGAGGCGCTCGGGGACTGTCGGGCTCGTCTGCAGGTCCTCGCCGACGAAGCCGCCACCTGCGCGCGCTGCGATCTCAGCAAGGGACGCACCCAGAGCGTCTTCGCGCGCGGAACCCCGGACACGGACTTGGTCTTCGTAGGCGAGGGTCCCGGCTACCACGAGGACCAGGAAGGCCTGCCCTTCGTCGGCAGAGCCGGACAGCTGCTCGATCGGATGATCACGGCGATGGGATACCCGCGCGACGGTGTCTACATCTGCAACGTCGTGAAATGCCGACCGCCCGAGAACCGGACGCCGCTTCCGACCGAAGCCGCAGCCTGTGCGCACTTCCTGGTGCCGCAGCTCGAGCTGGTGCAGCCGAAGGTCATCGTGGCCCTTGGCCGGTGTGCGGCCGAGAACTTGAAGTGCGTGCCACCGGCGGGCCCTTGGCGAGGCGTATGGGGGGAGTGGCGGGGCGTGCCCGTCATGCCGACGTATCACCCAGCGTTTTTGCTCAGAAGCCCGCAGTTCAAAAAGCCGGTCTGGGAAGACCTGCAAGCCGTTCTCGGCGTGCTCAACCGCGAAGTGCCGAAACCCGCCCGCTGAGCGCGCTTACTTCCTGTGACACGCACCGAACGCTTTCGGATCGCTGTACTGCGAGCTTCCGCTGGTCTCTCGATTTTCGGTCGTCCCGGGCCCAACGCTCAGCATGACCGGCGGCTGCGGATCCACGTCGGTCCAGACCGAGCACTGAAGCCAGTACTCGCAGTCGTTTTCAACGTACACGCGGTGCCGATAATGCGAGCCCATCTTCTGCGCCTCGGCCCATATCGTGTAGCAGCTGCGCGCGCTGGCTTCGCCACCGCCGAGCCGCGGTGCAACAGATGAGAGCAGGGCAAACAGCAAGGCTCCCGTGGAGAACACGCCAACGAGCATCTTGATCATAGGCAGGAGCTTGCGCCACCGGCCCGGCCCGTGCCAGTGCCAGCGCCAGCGCCAGCGCCAGCGTCAGCGTCAGTGCCCGTGCCAGCGTCACCGCCGTCGATAGGCATCCCAGGCGCGAAGGAGCTCCCAGCCTCGGAGGGGAACATACAGCAGCTCTCCGGGCCTCATCCGCGCGGTTTCACTCAGCCGAGAGCCGTTCGCACTCGCACGGCGAAGGTCCATCAGCTCGCGGAAGCTCAGCCCTGAGCGCAGCGCGGTCGGCGGCTCACGACCGGCGGCCAAATGCGCGATCGTGGCGCGACCGCAGGCCACGCATCGACCGCAGGGCGGGTCGGTGCCTTCGTAACAGGAGTAGGCGTACTCCTCGAGGAGCTTCGGTGGAGTCGCCGCGATCAACTTGGCCTTGGTCCAATGGCTGAACGGCCGGCGGACGCGGTACCGCACCCCAGGCTGTGCGACCCGCATGGCCAGGCTCGTCGCAAGCGTGAACGAGAGGCGCTTGTCGGGGGCCCAGTCGGCGGGGGCCGACATGACGATGTCGTCGTAGCCAAGCGCCGCTGCCCGAACGGTCATGACGAGATTGCGAAGCGGCACCCAGCGATCGTCCTGTTCCCGTTCTCCGAGCCAACGCATGTCCTGCACCGGGAGCAGCTGCGGAAACGCGGCGCGCAGCCTTCGGTACCGGTCGATTTCGGGAGCCGTGTACTGGGAACCCACGTCGAAGTAGACCGCGGCCGGACGCCCAAGCCGATGCCAGGTGCTCAAGCTGTCGTAGCCCATGCTGAGCAGCACGATCGTGTTCGGCCGCGCCGCGCCGACCATCGGTCAACCGCCTCGGTACGAGCAGCCCGAGGTGCAGGTCTCACTGACCTCGATGCAGCTCAAGATGGGCAGCACCGGTTTCAAATGTCGCCAAATCCATTTGGCCAGAACCTCACTAGTCGGGTTTTCGAGGCCCTCGATGTCGTTCAGGTAGTAGTGGTCGAGCTGATGCCGAATCGGATCGCAGGCCTCCTTGATTTCGGCAAAGTCGACGACCCAGCCAAGCTCTGGGTCCGCTACGCCTTCGACACAGACCCGAACGCGATACGAGTGGCCGTGCAGGCGCTTGCACTTGTGTCCGTCGGGCACGTTCGGAAGCAGGTGCGCCGCCTCGAAGCTGAACTCTTTCCAGATCTCCATCGGACGAGGAGTCTGGCCAGCGCAGCGCGAACGCGCCAGTCAAGCAGACAGGAAAACGATTTGGGCCCGCTCAGGGGCTCCAGCCTTCGGGCGCCAGCTCGAATCGAGCGAAGTCGAATGCCGGGGACACCGTGCAGCCAACGAGTGTCCAATCCCCAAGCGAGCGAGCGGCCTGCCACTCGTTCGCTTCGACCACGATCTGCGGGCGCTCTTGGTCCGCGAGGTCGGGGCCAAGCACACGGCGCTGCACTCCGTAGCCATCGCGACAGCTCGTGAGCTCGAGCGGCGCGCCCGCATAGAAGTGCCAGATCTCCGCAGCGTCGATCCGGTGCCAGTGCGAGCGCCAGTGTCAATGCCAGCGTCAGTGCCAGTGCCAGCGCCAGTGCCAGCGTCAGCGTCAGCGTCAGTGCCAGCGTCAGTGCCAGTG
>SHLP01000208.1 GCA_004283055.1 Deltaproteobacteria bacterium | reverse complement strand
CTGGCGCTGGCGCTGAAACTGTCCCTGTCACTGAAGCTGATACCGCTCCACAGGAAACTCCCCGCTCCCCCACTCCGTCCACGATCCGTCGTACAGCCTAACGTCTTCGAAGCCGAGCGCGGTCAGGGTTAGCCAGTCGAAGGAGCCGCGCCAGCCGGTCACGCAATAGCTTACCGTCGTCTCGGTTCGGTCCAGGCCCTGGTAGATCGTCTCGAGCTCCGCCTCGGATTTCAAGAAGCCGCCGTCCAGGTTTCGCGTCCAGTTCACGCTTCGCGCGCTTGGGATGCGGCCGTCGTCGTATTCGCCTTCGGAGCGCGCGTCGACGAGCTGAATCGCGGGCATGTCGTACGGGTCGTCGCCGATCTGCATGAGCACCCAGTCCCCCGTTACTCGAAGGTCTTCGTCGACGTCGACGATGGTGTACTCGGTCGGCTCGGTCACCGGCGGGTCGGTGTCGAGGGCCCCGTCTGCAGCGACCCAGGCCGCGAAGCCCCCGTCGAGGTAGCGGACATCCTGGTGACCATAGTAGCGAAGGGCCCAGACGATTCGGGACGGGTCGTACTCCGGCGCCTCACCGTACACCACGGCGGTCACCTCGTTGCGGAGCCCGGCGGCACGCAGCACCGGCTCTCCCTGCATCGGCGGCATCAGCTGCGCGCGAACGCCGTCGATGGTGGTCGCCAATTGCTGCGGGCGCAGCTCGATCGCGCCGGGAATCCGCGAATCGTCGTAGCCCGACGAGCGCGTGTCGATGAGCTGAACGTCCGGGTCGCCGAGCCGCGCTTCGAGCCAATCGGTATCGACCACGAGCTCGGTTTCAACGGGCGCGCCACCATCGGGAACCCCAGCATCCGGCTCGCCGCACTGCTCGGCGGGCAGCCCCTCGCAGGCGCTCGACGCGGGGCTGCTTCCGCACCCCAGAAGCGTCATCCCCAAGACTAAACCAAGACTTCTCACAAGCATCGCGCAAGTCTACCCGAAACACCCGAAATGCGGTACGAGGCTCTCTGCGATGTTCGATCCGAGCAAGACCCTCGTCATTGCCAACCCGATGGCCCGGCACGGCTTCGTGGGGGACAACTGGTCGGCGCTGAGCGCCCGGATCGTCGAGGTCCTCGGCCCGGTAAACCTTCAGCTCACCGATTCGCGCGGCGACGGTCTGCGAATCGGCAAGCAGGCCATCGCCGATGGCGCTCGCACGCTCATCTCGTTTGGCGGGGACGGCACCCACAGCGAGGTGGTCGACGGCATCATGCAGTCGGGACTCAACCACGACGTGACGCTCGGCATTCTGCACGCAGGCACGGGCGGTGACTTCCGACGCATGATCCCCGGCGCGGAGGAGCTCGAAAGCGGCTGCGCCGTCATTCGCGATGCGCCCGCCGTGCCCATCGACATCGGCTGGGTGAGCTACCAACACGACGACGGGCACCGCGAGGGCCGCTTCTTTCTGAACATCACGTCGATGGGCATGGGGGGCCTCGTCGACCGCTTCGTTGGCGCGTCGAAATCAAGAAGCAGCGGCAAGGCCAAATACTTCAAAGCCGTCCTTCGCGCGCAGATGAAATACAAGCCCGCTCGGATCGGGGTCCGAATCGACGGCAAGGACGAGGGCGAGCACGAAATCAGCAACCTCTGCGTTTGCAACGGCAGATGGGCCGGGGGCGGCATGATGTTCGCGCCTGACGCCCACGTGGCCGACGGCATGTTCGACGTGGTGTTGATTCGCGCGACCTCGACGCTGCGAGGCCTTCCCGTGATGGCGGGGCTCTACAAGGGAACCCACATTCGGTCGCCGATCGTCAGCACCTACCGCGGCCGTCACATCGAGGTCGAAATGCTCGCCAATACGGCCTGGATGGACATCGACGGCGAGGCCCCGGGCATCGGGCCGGCGGATTTTCGGATTCACGACGAGGCCCTTCGCGTCATCGGCATCGGCTCCGAGTTCGTCTGAGCTCAATCGTCTTCGGTGCGTTCGCGGCGAAACAAGCGAACGGCGATGCGGCCGACCCCGAGCGAGGCGCCCGGCGCGTAGCGGTGCAGGCGCCAGAGCGCGTTCACCGTCGGGGTGAGCACGATGTAGAGGCGATTCCGATCGACGCCGCGAAGAATCTGCCGGGCCGCGGTTCGAGGCGGCGCAGGCTTCCCGGGCGAAATCTTCCTGAGCGCGTCCGAGCGGAGCTTGACGTATTTGGTCGAGTCGAGGATCGGCGTGTCGACGAGGCCCGGACACACCACGCTCACTCTCACGCCAAAGCTCGCGGCCTCGATGCGCAAGGTCGACGACAGCCCGACGACCGCGTGCTTGGTCGCGGCGTAGGCGCCTTCGGCGGCCGCAGGTATCAGGCCGGCCGCGGAGGCCGTATTGACGATGTGGCCGGAGCCCTGCGCTCGCATGATGGGATAGGCAGCATGGACCCCGTGCACGACGCCGCGGAGATTCACGTCGATGAGCCGGTTCCAGTCTTCGAGGGACGTGTCCCGTAGCTCCGCGCAGACGTTCACCGCGGCGTTGTTGAAGATGTAGTCGATGCGACCGAGCTCTCGATGGGCCCCTTCGACGAGCGCGTGCACCTGAGCTGCGTCACGGACGTCGACGGCCCTGGCATCGACCTGCGCCTCACCGGCCCGAAGCTCGGCCGCCGTCGTCTCGAGGAGCTCGGCGTTGATGTCGGCCAGGACCAGGTAGCAGCCGCGCGCCGCCAATTCCTCGGCCAGAGCTTTGCCAATGCCGCCTGCGCCGCCGGTGATGATCGCGACCTTCCCTGCCAAGTCCTTCGCCATGCCTGGGTTCCCTTCGCGGCCGCACGATGGCTATAAACGCGCGTGCGGACAAGTGTCCCGCTCCCGTTGCGCAAAGCGCGCTATGCTTCCGCTTCGATGCCTCGCCCCTATTTCGGCCCGACGACACCGATTCCATTTGCACACCGGGGCGGCGCCAAGCGCTGGCCCGAGAACACGGTGCTCGCGTTCCGGAACAGCGCCGAGCTCGGGTATCGACACATCGAAACCGACCTTCACGAAACCTCGGACGGCCGCTTCGTCTGCTTTCACGACTCCACGCTCGAACGGACGACCGACGGGCGGGGAAACCTCCGCGACTACACCCTCGCCGAGCTTCAGCGCCTCGACGCGGGGTACCACTTCATCGAGAATGGAAGCTACGCCTTCCGCCATGCGGGCGTCCGCATCCCAACCCTCGAAGAGGCGCTCGAGGCCGACCCGACCCTCCACTACAATCTGGAGATCAAGCCCAATGACCCCAACTTGGCCCGGCGGCTCTGGGAGCTCATCGAGCACCACAGCATCCACGACAGGGTCCTCGTCGCGTCGGAGCACGACGAAGTCACCGAGGCGTTTCGCACGCACAGCCGCGGCCGGGTGGCCACTTCGGCAGGTCGAAAAGGCGCGCTTCACTTCTGGGCGCATGTCTTGACGGGGCTGTCGCGGCACTCGATGTATGCGTTCGACGCGCTGCAGATTCCAACCAGCTTCCGCGGCATGAAGCTCGTTACACCGCGATTCCTCGAGGCGGCGCACCGGCACGGGCTTCAGGTCCACGTCTGGACGATCGACGACCCCGGCGAAATGCAAGGGCTGGCGGCTGAAGGGGTCGACGGCATCATGACCGACTACCCCGACATCCTCCTCGAGGTTTTGGCCGGGCACTAGCGCCACAAAGCGAGCTGTGTTGTCATGCGAGCAGCACCATGAAGCAACCGATGCTCCTCTTCGCGACCGAACGCTACCAAGAGCTCTGCGAGGACATCTCGGGCGCGGGTGATTTCGACCTGGGCGTGGTGGAGCGCAAGGTGTTCCCGGACAGGGAACGATACCGCCGGATCGAGAGCGATTGCGCCCTGCGCGACGTCGCGGTCGTCGGGGGCACGGTCGACGACGTCGACATGCTCGAGATCTACGACCTGGCGTGCGGCCTGGTTCACCTCGGGGTCCACACCCTCACCCTCGTGCTCCCCTGGTTCGGCTATCAGACGATGGAGCGCGCTTCGAAATACGGCGAGATCGTGGCTGCAAAAAACCGCGCGCGGCTGCTCTCGTCGATCCCGAGCGCCGGCTCCGGCAATCGCGTGGTTCTGATCGACCTGCACTCCGAAGGCATCCCGCAGTATTTCTCGGGCGACATCCGCCCGGTCCATTTGCAGGCCCGCTCGGTCGTGCTGCAGGCGATTCGAGACTTCGGCGGCGAGGATTTCGTCCTCGGAGCAACCGACGCCGGCCGAGCCAAGTGGGTCGAGAGCCTCGCCAACGATCTCCTGGTCGACGCCGCCTTCGTCTTCAAACGCCGGCTCTCCGACACCCAGACCGAAATCACGGCCCTCGCCGCCGACGTCGAAGACCGCCCCGTGGTCATCTACGACGACATGATCCGTACCGGGGGCTCGCTGGTCTCGGCCGCCAACGCCTACCGAGAAGCCGGGGCGAGCGAGGTCTACGCGGTGTGCACGCACGGCGTGTTCGCGCAGGAGTCGCTCGAGCTCATTCAGGACAGCGGAGCCCTCGAGGGAATCGCATGCACCAACACGAGGCCGCACGTCCAGGAGCTCGCGGACGGGGACTTTCTGAGGGTGTATTCGGTGGCGGATTTGATCGGGCAGTTTTTGTCAGAGAGTGTGTAGCGGGGCGCGGAAAAAAGCGCCCCTCCATAAGGTGACAGGGCGAACCCGGCTTCCCAAAGGCAGGCGGAAGCGCGAGCCGGAACGGCGAAGCCCGGCGCGCATGCGCCGGCAAGCGCGAGCGCAGCGACGCGCGCGCCAGGGAGGATTAAG
>SHLP01000081.1 GCA_004283055.1 Deltaproteobacteria bacterium | reverse complement strand
GCCAGCGCCAGCGCCAGCGCCAGCGCCAGCGCCAGCGCCAGCGCCAGCGCCAGCGGCTAGGTGTTGAGATTGATGAGTTGCGGGCAATTCGCATAAACGACGACCCTGGCCCGGGCGCTGACCCCTACGCTGGGATGGTGGTTTTTGACAAAAAAGGCCCGCTTGACGCCCTCGGGACCCCGGCCCATATTCCGCCACCTTCAGACAGAGAATCACCAATTTTCCAGAGAATTAGCGCGAGTAACGCATGGCACTGACCGCCGATAGAAAGTCCGAGCTGATCGGTCAATTCCGCAACCACGACACGGACACGGGTTCGCCCGAGGTCCAGATCGCCATTCTAAGCGAGCGGATTAACTACCTAACCGACCACTTCAAGACACATAAGAAGGATCACCACTCCCGACGAGGCCTCCTCAAGATGGTGAGCCAGCGGCGCCGGCTTCTCGATTACGTTCGCGGCCGGGACGTGGAGCGATACCGCAAGATCATTTCAGAGCTTGGCATTCGGAAGTAAGCTGAGCGCCGGGGCGTTGCCCCGGGTAGAACGTGGGGCGCTTTGCGTCGGGTCCGGAGTTCGCTCTTCGCTTCGATGGTTTGAGCCAGGCTCAAATCTTGGAATCGGGGACCGAGACCGCTCTCGACGGCAACGCGGACCGCATGCGCGGCGGTGCTGCGCGGAAGGCGAAGAGAGCGATGATAATCAGAGAATCCGTTAAGATTGGTGACAAAGAGATCACCATCGAGACGGGCCGAATTGCCAAGCAGGCAGCCGGCTCGGTCCTCGTGAGCTGTGGTGAGACCATGGTGCTCGTCACCGTGTGTGGAAACAAAGAGGCACGTCCAGGCGCGCCCTTCTTTCCATTGACCGTCGACTACGTCGAAAAGACCTACGCCGCGGGCAAGATCCCCGGTGGCTTCTTCAAGCGCGAGGCCAGGCTGCGCGATCACGAGGTTCTGACCTCGAGACTGATCGACCGGCCGTGCCGCCCACTCTTTCCTGACGGCTACATGTGCGAGACGCAGGTCATCGCGACCGTGATGAGCGCCGACGGAAGCAACCAGTCCGATGTCCTTGCCATGGTAGGCGCGTCGGCCGCGATTCACATCAGCCCGCTTCCCTGGGCAGGTCCGATTGCCGGTGTCCGCGTTGCGCGCGTTGACGGCAAGCTCATCGCCAACCCGACCTATCAGGAGCAGGAGAACAGCGAGTGCGAGCTCATCATCGCTGCTTCCAAAGACGCAATCGTGATGGTCGAAGGCGAAGCCAACGAAATGTCCGAGTCGGACTTGATCGCGGCCATTGAGTTCGGCCACCAGTCCGTTCAGGGCGTGCTCGAGCTGATCGAGAAGATCCGTGAAGCGGTCGGCCAAGCGAAATGGCCGTTCACGCCGCATCAGCGCGACTCGAAAATCGACGCGCGCGTCAAAGAGGCGGCCCTCCCGAAGGTCATCGAGGCCTGCAACATCGCCGAGAAGCACCCACGCTACGACCGTTTCAGCGAAATCAAGAAGGAAGTGGTGGCCGAGCTCTCTTCGGATTTCCCGGACCTCGAAGGCGACATCAAAGCGGCCTACGAAGACCTTCGATACAACACGATGCGCGCCCAGGTTCTCGACGACAAACGCCGCGTCGACGGGCGTGACTACAAGACCGTCCGTCCGATCGCGATCGAGGTCGGTCTGCTGCCACGGGTGCATGGGTCATCCTTATTCACGCGCGGAGAGACTCAGGGCATCGTGACGAGCACCCTTGGCACGCGGCAGGACGAACAGAAGATCGACGGGCTCATCGACGAGTACTGGAAACCCTTTCTTCTTCACTACAACTTCCCGCCCTACTCGGTTGGCGAGACCAAGTTCCTCCGCGGCCCTGGCCGCCGCGAGATCGGGCACGGGACCCTCGCGGAGCGCGCGCTGACCAAGGTGCTCCCATCGCGCGAAGATTTCCCCTACACCCTACGAATCGTCTCGGAGATCACCGAATCGAACGGTTCGTCCTCGATGGCAACCGTGTGCGGCGGAAGCCTTGCGATGATGGATGCGGGTGTTCCCGTCAAAGCCCCGGTCGCTGGCGTCGCGATGGGCCTCATCATGGAAGGCGAAAAGTACGCGGTCCTGACCGACATTCTCGGCGACGAGGATCATCTCGGCGACATGGACTTCAAGGTCTGCGGAACCGACAAGGGCATCACCGCCATCCAGATGGACATCAAGATCGCCGGCTTGGCCCAGGAGATCATGCATGAAGCGCTGGACCAAGCGCGCGAGGGCCGACTTCACATCCTCGAAAAGATGAACGAAGTGATGGCGTCGCCGCGTCCGGAGCTCTCGAAGTACGCGCCGCGAATCGAGACCCTCAAGGTCAAGCCCGACCAAATTCGCGTGGTCATCGGACCGGGCGGCAAGATGATCAAGGCGATCACCGAACAGACCGGCGCGAAAATCGACATCACGGACGACGGAACGGTCAGCATCGCGTCGCCCGACGGCGAGGCACTGAAGAAGGCGATCGAGATCATCGAGAGCCTCACGCTCGAGCCGGAGATCGGCACCAAGTACAAGGGCATCGTGCGCCGCGTCGAGAACTACGGCGCCTTCCTCGAGATCGCGCCAGGCAAAGACGGTCTCCTGCACATCACCGACATGGACTGGGGCTTCGTCGAGAGGGTCCCGGACGTGATGGACCTCGGCGACGAGGTGGAGGTCATGATCAGCGATATCGATCGCGAGGGACGCATTCGACTTTCACGCAAGGCGCTCCTCGAAAAGCCGGAGGGCTACGTCGAGCCAGAGCGGAAGGAACGCCGCGATGGTGGCGGCCGAGGGCGTGACGGCGACCGAGGCAGGGGCGGACGCGATCGAGATCGCGGCGGTCGCGGCGGACGCGATCGGGATCGTGGCGGCCGGGGTGGCGCGCGAGCCGGGGGACGCGACGGCGACCGCGACCGTGGACGAGGTCGGGACAGAGACCGCGGAAGAGAGCGCAGCCGCGATCGGGACCGCGGGGGGAGCCGCGAAGGCGGCAGCAAAGACTCCGAGCAAAAAGACTGATGTCGACCCTGCGCGTCTACAAGATGCGCCCCAGCGCGGTGATTCCGCGGTACGAGACGAGCGGCGCGGCGGGGATGGACCTCGCCGCGTGTCTCGACCATCCGGTTCTCATCGCGCCAGGCGAATCTGCGCGCGTGCCGACTGGCTTGAAGATCGAGCTGCCCGCAGGGCACGAGGGACAGGTTCGCCCCCGCTCAGGCTTAGCCGCGCGACACGGTGTCACCGTGCTCAACGCGCCGGGCACGATCGACGAGGATTACCGAGGGGAAGTGCAGGTGCTTCTGATCAACCACGGAAGCGCGCCGTTCAGCATCGAGTCGGGCGACCGGATCGCGCAGCTCATCGTCGCTGAAGTCACGCGAGCCGAGGTCGAGCTCGTCGACGCTGAAGCCGAGCTCCGAGGGACCGAGCGCGGTCGAGGCGGGTTCGGCAGCACCGGCGTCTAGAGCGCGCGGTCCATCAGCTGGGCAATGGTCGTCTTGGGCGCGGCGCCGACGTGCTGCGCAACCAGCTCTCCGCTCTTGAAGACCATCAGAGTGGGCACGCCGCGAATTCCGTACTTCGAAGCCGTGCCCGGACTCTCGTCGATGTCGAGGTGGGTCACCTTCACCTTGCCCACGTATTCGTCCGCGAGCTGGTCGATGAGTGGCGCGATCTGCTTACACGGCCCGCACCAGACCGCCGAAAAGTCGACGAGAACCGGGTCGTCCGACTGGAGAACCTCGGTGTCGAAATTGAGGTCGTTTACTGCGTGTACATTTGGGCCGGCCATCTCAGCTCCTCTGGGGGTTGTTCGAGAACGTCTAAGTAAGGACGCGCCGTCCGCTTGTCAACGTGACAGCGGCCCCGGCTACCGCGCAAAACCCCGCCGTGGTAGCCTTTTTTCGCCCTGGCACACGCTGTTCGGGGCCTCGAGACGACCATGAAAGCCGGACTTTTCATCGCCACCGCCCTTCTCTATGCGGTCGCCTGCGTTCTTTATCTGCTCTTGCTGACGCGTGGCTCGGATCGGGTGCAGCGGGTTCCAGGGACTGTCTTCGTGGCCGCGCTCGGCGCTCACCTGGCCTTCCTCTTGCTGGAAGCCCCGGCGCCAGGCGAGTTGCCGCTGTCCGACATTGCGCAGGTCTTGAGCGTTTCGTCGTTCGGACTTGGCATCGCGTTCCTGCTCGCCTCCTATCGCTTCGACGTCACGATCCTGGGCGCATTCGTTGCACCGCTTTCACTCATGCTCTTTCTTGCTTCCGGGCTCGGGAGTAGCTACGCGCCGGTGCCTCCGAAAGTCCAGTCGGCCATGCTCACGCTTCACATCGGCGCCAACGTGGTTGGCCTAGTCGCCTTCGCGCTCGCGTTCGTTGCCGGCGTGGCCTACCTGGTTCAAGAAGGGCTGCTTCGGCGCCGCCAGCTGAGCGGTGTCTTTCAGCGACTCCCCTCCCTCGACGTTCTCGATACGATGGGTCTGCGAGCGGTCTTGGTGGGCTTTCCGCTTTTGACCTTCGGCATGGTCACGGGCACGTTCTGGCTCCTACGTGCTGGCGGCTCGGAGTTCTATGTCAGCCAGGCGCTTGGCCTGGTGGCGTGGGCCATCTTTGCAGGTGTCATCGTGCTTCGCGTCGCTGCCGGCTGGCAGGGCAGAAAGGCCGCGCTTGGGACGATGATGGGCTTCTTGTTTACCCTGCTGGTCCTGGCCGGCTATGCGGTGCGGGCTGCAGGAGGCCAGGCCTGATGCGCGACTTCGTGGTCGTCGGCCTTTCTCATCGCACTGCGCCCGTAGAAGTCCGGGAGCGCCTCGCGGTGCCGCCCCACCGGCTTCGGGACGAGCTCCTCGAGCTCTCATCCAGCGAACGCCTCGACGAGGCTCTTCTCATCTCGACCTGCAATCGTGTCGAGCTGTACGCGACGAGCACGGACCCCGTAGCAGCCGCGCACAGCGCGAAAGAGGCCATCGCGGGGCGACTCTCCAAACTCGCCCCGGACGATGTGCTCTACCAGGAGCGCGGCATCGATGCGGTCCGTCACGTGTTTCGAGTCGCTTCGAGCTTGGACTCCCTGGTCGTCGGCGAGCCGCAAATTTTGGGCCAGGTGAAGGAGGCCTTCGACGCGGCAAAAGAGGCCGGGACGGTAGGCACCCTGCTCGGCCGCTGTTTCACTCAGGCCTTTGCGACGGCCAAGCGCGTTCGACGCGAAACCGGGATCGCAGAAGGTACGGTGAGCGTTAGCTCGATCGCGTGCGAGCTAGCCAAGAAGATCTTTGGAAACCTCGATGGCCGCCGGACGCTGCTCCTCGGCGCCGGCGAAATGGGCGAGTCCGCCGCACGCAGCCTCCGGCAAACCGGAACGCAGCTTCACGTCGTCAATCGCAGCGACGAACGCGCGGAGCGGCTCGCCGAAGCCTGCGGGGGACGAGCTGTTTCCTACGAACGACTGAGCCTAGAGCTCGCCCAGGCGGACGTAGTGATCGCCTCTACGGCGAGCGAGAAGTTCATCTTGACTCCAGAGCTCATGAAGGGGGTCGTTCGAACCAGGCGCCATCGGCCGCTCTTCATCATCGATATCGCCGTTCCCCGGGACGTCGATCCTCGGATCGCCAGCATGGACAACGTCTTCGTCTACGACGTCGATGACCTTCAGCAGGTCGCCGAGGAGAATCTCTCCGTTCGAGCAAGAGAAGCCGCGCGGGCCGAGCAAATTGTCGAGGAAGAAGTCGAGGCCTTTTTGAGCTGGCGTCGGTCGCTCGAGCTGGCGCCGACGATTGTCGCGCTGCGCGAGCGCTTCGGACAGATTGCCACCGAGGAGCTCGAGCGCGCCTTGCCGCGACTCCATGGCACCAGCCCGTCTGACCGCGCGGTCCTCGAAGCGATGGGTCGGTCGCTGGTGAACAAGCTCCTCCATGAACCGATGACTCAACTCAAAGCGGGCGCAGGTGAGCCCGATGGCGCCCTCCTCATCGACGCGGTCCGGCGGCTGTTCGACCTCTCGGCGGAACAATCGGCGGCGAAAGAGGCCTCGACCGAAGAGCCGCAGGACGCCGCGGTCGCGCAGCTGGCCCCGGCCGCCGCTACAGGCTCGACGGGCGAATCCAAGTGAAACTACGCATCGCAACGCGCAGGAGTCATCTTGCGCTCGTCCAAACGCGCTGGGTCGGCACACAGCTCCAGCGGCACTTCCCTGAGCTCAACTTCGAGGAAGTCGGGGTCAAGACCAGGGGCGACAAGATTCAAGATCGACCGCTGGCGCTGGTGGGTGGCAAGGGCCTGTTCGTGAGCGAAGTCGAAGCGGTGGTCGTCCGAGGCGAGGCCGATTTCGCAGTGCACTCCTTGAAGGATGTGCCGGGAGATGTCCCGCTTGCCCAAGGGATGGGTATCTTGAGCGTGCCGATACGTGAGGATCCACGCGACGTTCTGGTCACCGTCGACGGGACGGACTTGGATTCGCTGAGGCGCGGCGCAAAAGTGGGCACGACTTCCCGACGCCGAGTGGTGCAACTTCAGCGACAGCGTCCCGACCTCAGCTTCGTTCCACTTCGGGGCAATATCGAGACACGGATTCGCAAGCTTCACGAGGGGCAATGCGATGCCATCGTCCTGGCTGCAGCGGGGCTGGCGCGAACCGGCGTGCTCGCCGAGACGCCGCATGTGGTCTTGCCAACGGATCTCTGCCTACCGGCCGTCGGACAGGGAGCTTTGGCGATCGAAGGCGCGATCGCCGACGAGACGCTCAGCACGCAGCTCAAAACGATCGAAGACCCGACAGCACGTATTCAGATCACCGCGGAGCGGGCCATGCTTCAGAAGCTGGAAGGCAACTGCCACTCCTCGATTGCAGGTCATGCGAGCGCCGGCAACGGCAGGCTTCAGCTCGAGGCAATGGTGGCCTCTTACGATGGCGACCAAATGCTTTGCGCTACTTCGGACATGTACCTCGACCTGAGCTCCCCAGACGCGATCAAGCTCGCGCATCGACTTGGCGAAGACGTCGCCGACCACCTTCTGTCACAGGGCGCTCACGACTTGATCGAGCAAGCGGGGCTAGCCGCCGTGCAAAATCAATTGACCAGCAACTGAGGATCGGCCTGCCAGCTCGAACCGAGGATCCGGCGCACGCCGCCGACCGATTGCCGAAGCCAGGCATCCCCACCGCCGCGACCGACGGTCGCCACGTAAACCGTTTCACCCTCGAACGACATGCAGTGGACCTGGACGCTCTGCCCCTCTAGCGCGCTCGGTAGCCGACCATCGAAGGACGCGGACCCCACGAGGGGAGCCACCGCGCCGAGGGCTTCGCAGATCGAGCGCTCGCCGGCACCCGCGACCAGGAGCCCGTTGTCGATCGCAACGACCACCGCGTCGAGCTCGCCCTTCACGCGGGAACTCTCGAGCTGAAGGCAAAGCGCGCTGTATGGATCGTGACTTCGACGGATGCGGCGGTCGTACATGGAAACTCCAGGATTGATGTAGGTAGATGTAGACTATTATCCTACGGAAGAGGGGGCAAGAATCTGCGTAAGCCGCGGAATTCGGCCAAATCGACACCCTGAACAGGGCTGCTAGAGTCGCGCTCAAATGAGTCTCGCAGAGGTGCTCGGCAGTCACCGAGTGGTGGTGACGGTCGGAAGCGGCGGGGTTGGGAAGACCACCACCGCGGCAGCGATGGCCGTTCAGGCGGCGATGGACGGCCGCAAGGTTCTTTGTCTCACGATCGATCCGGCCCGGCGGCTCGCCAACAGCCTGGGCCTCGACGAAATGACGACGAGCGAGCAGGACGTGCCCAACTCGCTGTTCGAGTCGCATGGACTCCGATGCAATGGCTCACTCTCGGCGATGATGCTCGACACGAAGCGTACGTTCGATGACCTCGTGGAGAGGCACGCGTCGAGCGCCGACGCACGGGACCGAATTTTGAACAACCAGATCTACAAGTACGTCGCAAGCTCGCTGGCCGGCACCCAGGAGTACATGGCGATGGAGAAGCTGCACGAGGTGCGCAAGGATCCCACCTGGGATCTGGTAGTGCTCGACACGCCGCCGACCGCCAGCGCCCTCGATTTCCTCACGGCGCCCGAGCGTCTGATCGATGCGATCGACTCGCCGGCCATGCGCTGGTTTCTCCAGGTCTTCGAAGGAGCGGGCAAGGAGGCCTTTGGCCTGGTCGGCCGCGGCGCAACGGTCCTGCTCAGAGGCATAGGCAAGATCACCGGCATCGAGTTCTTGGAGCAGGTGGCGGAGTTCGTGAGTGGAATCAACGATTTGTTTGGAGGCTTCAAGGAGCGAGCAGAGCAGGTTTCGAACGCGCTTCGCAGCCCGGAGGTTGCGTTCGTGTTGGTCACGAGCCCCGACCCGTTGGCCATCGGCGAAGCGCGATTCTTCAGCGACAAACTGCAGGATGCAGGCATGAAACGCGAGGCCATCATCATCAACCAGGTTCACACGCTGATCCCGAAGCCCGAGATCTCCGAGGAGGCTCAGGTGGCGGAGCTACGCGCGGCACTGCCCGAGTCCATCGACGCGGCCGACATCCTTCCACGCCTGAGCGAGGCACTGACGGTGGAGCGCCGCTGGGCGATGGCGGACCGGGCGGAAGTCGAGCGATTGAACGAGCAGGTTGGTTCGGATGCCGGTATTGTCGAAGTGCCCGCGTTCGACGAAGACGTTCACGACCTCGCCGCCCTTGCAAAAGTCGCTTCCTTCCTCACCATTTCTAGCTGAGCCGACATCATGCCAACCGATTCACCAGCGCGCTGGAGCGCAATCATCCTCGCAGCGGGCGAGGGGACGCGGATGAAGAGCACGCGTCCGAAGGTCTTGCACGAGATCGCGGGACGCGCCCTGCTGAGCTGGGTGGTACGCGCTGCCCTCGACGCAGGCGCGTCGCGCTGCCTCGTGGTGGTAGGCCATGGTCGGAGCGACGTCGAGCACGTCCTGCGAACCCAATTCGGTGAACGCGTCGAGATGGTGCTGCAGCCCGAACAGCGGGGCACCGGGGATGCCGTTCGCTGCGCCATCGAAGGGGCCGTCGGCCTCGAAGGGCGCGTGCTGGTGCTCTACGGCGACTGCCCTCTGATCCCGCCGGCCCTGCTCCGGGATCTGGTCGCGCAGACGGATCGAGCGGAGGCAGACCTCGGTCTCATCACCGCCACGTTGTCGGATCCGAGCGGCTACGGCCGCATCGTCCGGAGCTCCGAGGGGAGCGTGCAGCGAATCGTCGAGCACCGCGACTGCTCCGACGATGAGCGAGGCATCAATGAGGTGAACCCCGGACTGTACGCCATTCGGGCCGGTTTCTTGCGAGACGCCATTACGAGACTGACTCCGAACAATGCGCAGGCTCAGCTCTACCTGACCGACGTGGTCGCCCTGGCCGCCGAGCAGGGCGAAGTGCTAGACCTGGAAGGTGATATGAACGAGCTCACGGGCGTCAACGATCAGCGAGACCTCGCGCTGGCTTCGGCCATGCGCCGTCGCCGTATGGCCGAGGAGCTGGCGCGCGCTGGGGTCCAAATCGCAGACCTCGACGCCTTGTACGTCGACGCCGATTGCGAGATCGAGCCAGGTGCCTCGCTCGGCGTGAACGTACACCTGCGCGGCCAGTGCGTGGTGCGCGCCGGAGCTCAGATCGACGTCGGTTGTGTCCTCAGCAATGTGGTCGTCGAAAAAGACGCAAGAGTGCTGCCGTACACGGTAGCAACGGACTCCAGCATTGGAGAGGGCGCACAGGTCGGCCCGTTCAGCCACCTGCGGCCCGACAGCAGACTTGGTCCGCGCAGCAAAGTGGGGAACTTCTCAGAGACGAAGAAAACCAGGCTCGGCGAAGGCTCGAAGGTGAACCATCTTTCCTACGTGGGAGATGGGGAGATCGGCGAAGGGGTCAACATCGGCGCGGGTACGATCTTTTGCAACTACGACGGGGAAAAAAAACACACGACGGTCCTCGAAGACGGCGTCTTCATCGGCAGCGACTCGCAGCTGATTGCGCCGCTCAGGGTCGGACGAGGCGCATACGTAGCGAGCGGCACCACCGTCACCGAGGACGTTCCCGCAGATGGCCTGGCGATCTCTCGAACGAAGCAGGAGAACAAGGCCGGCTACGCGGCACGGCTGCGGGCACGCCTGCGCGGCAAGAAAAAGCGCTGAGGCGCTGGGGCCGCGCCCTGCTCAGAAGGTGATTTTAAGGTTCGCGCCCCCGGGGGCCACGCTGAAGTCGAAGTCCGCTCCCTCGACGGTGCGTTGGTAGTACTTGCTGGAGCAGGCGATGCCCCGGTAGGCCTCGTATGCTGCAACCGAGCTGCGCGGTGCGGTTGCGGTCTGGATGCCGACCAGCAGCGGTGGTGCGACATAGAGAGCGGCCGTCAGGCCCCGACTCGAGCCGGTCCAGCTGGTTGCCTTGATGGTGCCGCCAACGACTCCGTAGATGAGCGCGGCCCCCACGCCGAGCGCGCCGCCCATGAGCTCTTGAACGTCCGACGCCTTCTTCAGTGTTTCGGTCGCATAGCGAAGCTTAACGCGCCTGGCCTCTTCTGTGCTCTCGTCCATCTTGCGGATTCGTTTCGCACCCCAGACGCCGGGCGCGGGGAGGACCGCGTGCGTGAGGCCGAAGAAGTACGCGCCGCCCGCGAGGTAGGCCCAACCGAACTTGTCAGGATCGTTGGCGTCGCGCGCAGCATTGACCGCGGCGTAGGTCATGCCCGCACCGCCGGCGAGCCAGAGGCTCATCCAGATGTAGCGCCAGCGGGTCGCCTGCGGTTTGCCGTCTTTCATTTTGTCGTGGATGTATCGGATGCGGTAGCGCACCTCCTCATCGCTCAGCTCCTCGATGCAGCCAAACGCGTCCTGCGCCTGGGCGGCCCGCGGAGGCGCTAGGATGGAGAACAGCACGGAGAAAGCGAGGGCACAGGTCAGGGCCCGTGCAACGCGTGGAACTGCGGAATTCAGGATTCGATGATGTTCAGCCACAACCTACCCTCGATCGCCAGGTGGCCGGGATAGTACGCAAAACCTCCTCAGACTGCGACATTGATCCGCATCGAAGGCCACTTTTTTTCGGAGACGAGATTCGCCGGCGGATTGTAGGGATCCAGCCTGACTAGATGCTGGGGCGCCAGCGTTGCCACGCCTCGGTGCAGGCCGGCTGCCTCGACGGGGAGGATCACGGCGTTATGCTGGAGGCGTGGATAGCCTCGCTTTCAAGGTTCTAATTACGGTTTTCGCGCTGTCGGTGCTCATCATCATTCACGAGGGGGGCCACTACCTGGCCGCACGGGCCTTCGGGATGCGGGTGCTTCGCTACAGCATCGGCTTCGGTCCAACCCTGTTTCGATACCAGCCAAAAGGCAGCCCGACGGTCTTTCAAGTCGCCGTGATTCCGTTTCTCGCCTACGTGCAAATCGCCGGAATGAATCCCAACGAGGATGTCGATCCCGACGATCCTGAGCTGTATCCCAACAAGAGCCTGTTTGCCCGGGTGACGACCATCGCCGCGGGTCCGCTCGCCAATTACCTCACCGCGTCCGCGATCGTTTTCGCCTTGGGCGTGACCAATACCTTGCCGCCCATGCAGCCGGCGGAGCCGATGCAAGTCGGTCATGTAGTCCCGGACTCACCCGCGGCGCAGGCAGGCTTGCAGGAGGGCGACGTCATCGTCGTCGCCGACGGCACCGAAATCCGGAATGTCTCCGAGTTGATCGATGCGACTTCATCGCGGGCGGGGCAGCCGACAGTCTACGTCGTCGAGCGAAATGGGAGGGCTCTGCCGCCGCTCACGATCACGCCTGCGGATAACGGGGGCCGGGGACAGATCGGCGTCGGCGCCAAAATGATGCCGCTGTACGAAAACTTAGGGGTCTGGGACTCGGCCAAACTGTCGATCGCGCTACCTTATCAGATGACGGTAGCGCAGCTCACCGGTCTGGCTCAGATGGTCGAGCGGCGCAGCACCGAAGGCATTGGCGGGCCCGTGATGATGGGCAAAATGGTGGCCGACGCGGCCAGCGCCGGACTGCCTGCCTTCCTTTGGATCTTGATGTTCATCTCGGTGGCGCTCGGTATGTTCAACCTCTTGCCGTTCCCGGCTCTCGACGGAGGACGCTTGATCTTCCTCGGCTACGAGGCGGTCACCCGACGGCGCGCCAACGAGCGCTTCGAGATGGCGGTCCACGCCTTGGGCATCGTGTTTCTGCTCGGAGTCATGATCCTCGTCACGTATCGCGACATCTTCGGCTAGGCGCTTGCCGCAACACCCGGACCGACTAGCTTTGCCGAATGAGTCCCGATGTAATCGTGGTCGGTGGGGGTCTGATGGGCTGCAGTGTGGCCTATCGGCTCGCCAAAGATGGCGCCCATGTCCTGGTGCTCGAGCGAAGCATTCCGGGAGCCGAAGCTTCGTCTGCGGCCGCCGGAATTCTCGGACCCTCAGTGGAGTCGTTCGAAGATGCCCTCGCGCTTCAGCTCGGTCGGCGAAGCCGTGAGCTTCACGCCGTGCTGGCGGAAGAGCTGGATGAGCTGTTCGGGGTCGACGTCGGGTTCCGGCGCTGCGGGGTCGTCAAGCTCGCCTTCGACGAGGCGGAGCTTGCATCGCTCGATGCGCAGTCCTCTACCCTCCAGCTTCATGGGGTTCGATGCGATCGCTGGAGCCCCGAGGAGCTCATCGAAGAAGAGCCCGCCGCGAACCCGGATGCCCTCGGGGCGCTGTGCATCGCCGAGGACGCCCAGGTCGAGCCGAGAAAGCTGCTGTCGGCGGTCGCGCTCGGCGCCGAGCAAGAAGGGGTCACGTTCCGTAGTGGCTCGACCGTCCATTCGGTGAACGTCGAGGCTGGACGTGTCCGAGGCGTACAACTCGGCGACGAAACGATCGAGGTCGATCGGCTCGTCGTCGCCGCGGGCAGCTGGACGACCCTAATTCCAGGGCTCCCATTGAATTCTGAAACGATCTTCCCCGTCCGTGGACAAATGATCGCCACCGAAACCCGTCCGCCTGTCTTCCGACGTGTCGTCTTCGGAGCCGGCGGCTACGTCGTGACGCGTCCAGACGGCCGCGTGCTCTGCGGTTCCACGATGGAGCGGGTCGGATTTCAACGCGGTATCACGTTCGGGGGAATGGCGGACGTCATCCACAAGGCGACGCGTATCGCCCCGCGCTTGCGGGACGCTGCAATCGAGGCGCATTGGTCGAGCTTCCGCCCCGGTACGCCCGACGGTTTGCCTCTGGTTGGAGAAACCCGAATCGAAGGGCTCTTCGTGGCGAGCGGGCATCATCGCAATGGAATCCTGCTTGCCCCGTTGACCGCAGAGCTGATCGCAGAGGCGATGGCCGGCAAGCCGAGCTCCAGACAATCCGAGGCGCTTTCGCCGAGGCGATTCGAGGAGTCGCGCGGATGACCTCGGCGGTCGAAGAGACGCTCACGGCCAACGGGCTTCGGCATCACGTGATTCGATGGGGCGAGCTACCGGTGGACGTCGTCCTCTGCCACGGGTTTCTCGACATTGGCTGGAGCTTCGACGCGCTCGCTCGGGAGCTGGTCGACGCCGGCCATGGCGTGGCCTCCTTCGACTGGCGCGGCCACGGCGAGACGGAATGGATTGGCGCAGGCGGCTACTACCACTTCCCCGACTATGCCCTCGATCTCGATTCGCTGCTCCCGCAGCTCGGCGATGCACCGATTCATCTGGTGGGCCATTCGATGGGCGGCTCTGCTTGCGTGATGTATGCCGCCGCGCGACCTGACCGACTGCGCTCACTCACGCTCATCGAAGGAATCGGACCGCCCGAGATGGAGCCGCGTGACCCGGCCAAACGACTGCACGCCTGGCTCGATGGGGTCGCCAAAGTTCGCAGGAAGCGAAGCAAGCCAATCGTAGATACGCGAGCCGCTCTCAAACGCATGCGAGTTCAGAACCCGGAGCTCGGAGACGAGCTGGGCCTGTTCCTTGCGAGCAAAAGCACGAAGAAGGTGGAAGGCGGGCTCGATTGGACGTTCGACCCGCTGCACAAGACATGGGCGCCGAGGCC
This sequence comes from Deltaproteobacteria bacterium, assembly GCA_004283055.1. Classification (GTDB taxonomy): domain Bacteria; phylum Myxococcota_A; class Polyangia; order Polyangiales; family Houyiibacteriaceae; genus SG8-38. The sequence continues at coordinate 3,153 of SHLP01000081.1, read as the reverse complement.
CTTTCAAGTCGAGATGTTCGAGAAGCTTCTGGAGGCCATCGCGACGCCGACGCTCGTCGTGGCTGGAGAGCGGGGCTTTCGCTTGGAGGACGAGCGAAACCGGATTTCGAAGATCGAGCAGCATCACTTCGTCGAGATTCCCGGTGTGGGACACATGATTCACTGGTTCGAGCCGCGGATGCTCGCGGTCGAGCTCAGCGATTTCTTTGCGCAGCATCAGCCTTGACCGGCTGCAGACCTCGTGAAACGCTGCCGGCCGATGCGAAGGATTTGGCCTATCTTTCTCGCGCTTGGAGCGATCTTCGCGGCACAGGCGCTCGCCGAAGAAGCCCCAGCGAAGCCGGACGAAGCTCGGCGTGCGAGAGTCGTCGCGACCGTCGGCGCCGAAACGATCACGGTTGGCGAGCTCGAGGATTCGATCAACACCCGTTCGGTACGCGCACGCAGGCGATTCGGCGATCCCGCAGTGCTCCGGGAGCTCCTCGACGAGCAGGTCAAGAACGAGCTGTTCTATCAAGGCGCTGAAAACCTCGGCTATGGAGACGACCTGCTCGTCCGGCAGTTCGTCGACCAGACACTCGTCCAGCTCTACGTTCGGCAAGAGTTCGAAGAGGCCGTGACGCCGCAAAGCGTGTCTGACGAAGCCGTCGCGACCTATTACGAAGAGCATTCAGACACGTTTCGTCGACCGGAGATGCGTCGCGCACGACACATCCTGGTGGCGAGCAAGAAAGAAGCCGCAGACATCGTCCGTCAGCTCCAATCGGGCGAAGGGCCAGCGTTCCGAGCCCTGGCGAAGGAGCGTAGTCTCGACACCGAAACCAAGCTCCGCGGAGGTGACCTGCTTTACTTCAACGCCGACGGAGGCCTCGTCGGCAAGCCCGACGGGGCGCGCGTCGACCCGACGCTCGCAAAGGCTGCGTTCGAGCTTCCGAAGACCCGACAGCTGAGCAAGCCGCTCGACCTCGGCGACGGCAAGTGGAGCGTTCTCGAGCTCACGGGTATTCGGCCCGAGAGGATCCAAACCCTCGAACAAGCCAGCGCGGTGATCCGCAAGAAGATCTGGCGCGACGAGCGCGAGGCGGCGCTGACAAAGACGATCAGCGATCTGCGCGCCGAGCTCGAGCCAGAGACTTTTCCAGAGCGGATGAACGCCGTGGTCTTGGAGCGGTCCGGCGAGCCGATCGAGCCTCCAAACCAGTAGAAACGCCTGGCTGCGCGAGGGACTTGCCAAATCGCTGCGCTCCGGGTACTAAATGAACGTTCATTCATTTTCGGAGCGAGAGAGCCATGTCGTCAACATTCCAGCCCTTTCAGGAAGAGCATCAGATTTTTCGCAAGCAAGTTCGGGCCTTCGCCGAGAACGAGCTCGCACCCCATGTCGACACCTGGGAGAAAGAGAAGATCTTTCCCAATTCGGTGTTCAAGAGGGCCGGTGAGCTCGGGATCCTCGGCGCGCACTATCCGGAGGACGTCGGCGGGGGCGGCGGCGATTTCTGGATGAGCGTGGTGAAATCCGAGGAGCTGACGCGCTGCAACTCTGCGGGTGTGACCATGGGCCTGCTGGTTCAGGCTGACATGGCGACGCCGGTCATCGCAGACCTCGGCTCCCGAGAAGTGAAAGACCAGTTCCTGGCGCCGGCGCTTCGCGGCGACAAAGTTGCCGCCCTGGGCGTCAGCGAGCCCGGTGCGGGTTCCGACGTAGCAGGTCTTCGCACGACGGCCCGACGGGTCGGCGACGACTACGTGATCAACGGCTCGAAGACGTACATCACCAATGGCACACGGGCGGACTTCATCACCTTGATGGTCAAGACCGACGCCGACGCTGGCCACAACGGCATCTCGATCATCGTTTGCCCGACCGATGCAAACGGCTTCAGTGTCTCGAAGAAGCTGGAAAAGGCTGGGAATTGGTCGAGCGACACCGCCGAGCTCTTCTTCGAAGACGTTCGCGTTCCGAAGCGATACCTCCTAGGGCAGGAGGGAATGGGCTTCGTCTATTTGATGCAGAACTTCCAGTCGGAGCGACTCGTCGGATGCGTGAGCGGCCTCGAGGGCTCGAAGCTCGCCCTCGATCGCTCGGTGCAATACGGCCGCGAACGAAGCGCATTCGGAAAGCCGCTGATCAAGCGGGAATATTGGCAACAGAAATTCGTAGACCTGTATACGAAGTACGAAGCCGCCAAAGCGCTGACCTACAACGCCTGTGCCGCATACAACGAGGACAAGTTCGTCAATCAGGGCATGCTTTCCATGGAGACGACGCGGATCGTGTCGATGGCGAAGGCCTACGTGGGCGATGTGACCGGCGAGATCATGGATCAGTGCCTCCAGTTCCACGGCGGCATGGGCTACCTCGAAGACCTTTGGGTCGCCCGCGCCTGGAGAGACGCCCGCCTGTTCCGCATCGGCGGCGGTGCGACGGAAGTCATGCGCTACGCCACCGCGAAGATCATGGGGTTCTGAGGACGACGCGCGAAGACCCCAGCGCGACGCGCCCTGTCCGTTTGATTGACGGCCTTGCGGCGAAGGCTCAACCTCGTGCGCATGAAGTGGTTTCTAGTCCTGGCTCTCGGCCTGCTCGGCTGCGGTGACGACCCGCCGCCTACCGTGAGCGGCGGCGGCACTCGGGTCCCAGGTGGAACCATCGGCGAGACGGGAGGCACGCCCGGCGCCGGCGGGAGCGGCGGTGCGGGCGGCGCGGGCGGAGCGCAGCCCAAGGGGGCGTGTGACAATGGGTCCGACCTCGATGCAATCGAAGCGGCCGAACAAAGCGTTCGCGACATCGCCCGCAATTGCGGCCTGTTCGTATGCGCCGCCAGCATCGGAAACGCCACTGCGTACGGCGAGTGTGTGGAGGGCTGCGTCAGCGAGCGAGTTCCGGCTCTGTCGACGGACTGCGCCGGCTGCTACGGCGATTTGGAGAGCTGCGGACTGGCTTCGCTGTGCCGGTTTCAATGCCAGGGGAGCACCTGCAGCACCCTCTGCCTCGACTGTCTGAACGGCGCCGACTGCCTGACGGCCTTCGAGGAGTGCCGGGGACTTCCAGGCGACGGCTGCGCGGGGTGATCGGGGCGCGGACAAAAGGCGCGACGCGGTACCAACGGTCAACCGTACGATCGAAGAACGGCTCGCGACGGGCGTGCTCGC
>SHLP01000207.1 GCA_004283055.1 Deltaproteobacteria bacterium | reverse complement strand
ACCCTCTTGCCCATGTACATGATGTAGTACCAGGCAAAGAGCAGGCTGCTTCCCAACATCACGCCATAGGAGTAGATCGGGATTGCGCCCCAGGGCGTCGGGATGCTGAACAAGACCGGATGCATTGGGCGGCAATCTCGCCGGGTTCGCCTCAGCGGTCAAGTGGCTTTGCTTGGGCGGTTGGAGCGCCGAGCTTCGCCTGCGCTAATTGACGATTACGCGGCGAAGGATCCACTGATCTTCTTCGCGCCGGAGGTCGAAGACCGTGTTGGCCAGGCCCGCGTCGGTTCGAAGCCGGAGCGCGATTCGAGCGCGCTCGCCGTCGAGCGAGACGCTCTCTTGAATCAGGCGAAGCCTGGAGCCTTCGAGGGAGGCGAGCGCTTTGCGCGCGTCGGACTTGAGCGCCGACGCGTTGCGGTTGCTGTAGCGACGCCTGTGCCCGTCGTGCACGAGCTCGACGGTGACCTTCGACGGGTCCGCGTAGCGGAGCGCGTTGTCGATACGGGATTCGGACACCTGCCCCGTCACCGAATCGATGAACTCATCCATTCGCTCGCGGTCGGTGACCACGATGGCGTCTGTGACCAGCGCGGCCCCGACCACGATCGAGAGGATGACAAGGAGATAGATACCCGTTCGTCTCATGACGCTCTGAAGCAATGCAGACCTCGTGCCAGCCTTTGCGGCGCCTGTTTTCTCTTTGATTTCGTGCGAAAAGCGACTGCTTTCCCACGGTTGACTGTCATTGTGGCAGGCAGGCCGAAGCGGGCTCGGACAGTTTGGCAGCGGGCGCCGCCTGACGAACGGAACGGGCCCGGCGCTCCAGCCAGGCCGTGACGCCGACCAGGGCAGAGCCGAAGGCCGCCAGTGCCAGCCAGCCGCTTGGTTGGAACACCTCGATGGCGTGCACGACTTCGAGGACGAAGCCAAAGCTGGCGAGCGCGATGCCCGAGTAGAGCGAAGGGCGACGGCCTTTGACGAAACCGTAGCTCGCGATGCCGATGCCGACGGCAATGGCTTGGAGGGCCGCCCAGGGCCGCGGATCGATCAGCAAAGTGGTCACGGCTGTCGTCGCGTTGAGAATCACTGCCCCTCGAACGAAGAACGCTTTGCTCCGAGTGCTCGTCCAGGCGAACGCAAGGAGCGGAATCGATGAAATCAAACCATAGGCCAGCCAAATGCTCGACGCGGAGAGCGTGGGCCACCACGGGCCGGTCGCGTCGACCAACGCGGCAACTGAAAGGAGGGTCGGCACGATCGCAAGCCGTTCGATCGCGGCCTCGCCGCTCTTCTTTCCAAGTGCAAAAAGCCCCAATGCGCCGGTTCCGAGAATCGCGCCCCAGAATGCGCTCGTCACGTAGTAGAACAAGAGTTGGCGCGAGGCGATGACGACGGCCGGCGCCACGAGGAAGGCGACCGCCAGCTTCGACTCCAGGGTCTGCGGCTTGACGCGGGCGGCACTGTAGACGGTCAATCCGAGAATCGGAACGACGGTCAGGGTTGCTGCAAGCGAGCTCCGGTCAGGGACGAGCAAGAGCGCGTGGCTTGCAACGCTCGCTGCGGTGAGCAGGCGCGCGTGCGGTCGCGCGAGCACTCGAAAGGCCGCCCAGATCAACGGAATCAGCGCAAGCCCGGCCCCCGCAACGAGCAGAAGCGCCGCCAACGGGCTCGGTGCGACCCATTGCGCCACAGGACCGAGGCTTCTCGTGTCCGCTCCAAACTGCGACAAGACGAAACCGCCGAGCACACCCGCGTGAATCGGGATGAGCGCGAGGAGGGTGAGCATCAGCACGCGCGCGCTCCGACCTTCCTGCATGCGGATGCCGCAGACATAGGCCAGGGCCGGCAGCAGCCCGGTCATCCCGAGCAGCGTGAGATAGCGAGGCACGTCCCCGACCTGATCCCAGCTTTGAACGAGGAACGTGCCCGCCGCGGCGACGATCATCGCGGCGCCGCACCAGCGCAGCATTTGAAAGAGCTGTTGAAGTCGCGTTTCCATTTCGCCTCCTAGGATCCCTCGCTGCGCAGCGCCTCGAGCTCGAGCCTGAGGTCTCGGGTCTCATCGACGGCTTCGAGCTCGGCCTCGAACGCGTCGAACGGTTCGGCGCATTCGGATGCGATTTCGATCTCGCCGACGCGCGTCTCCCAACGATCAAACACCTCTTCGAGGTCACCGATCGGTCCCGTCGTGCTCGCCATGCCGTGCGCGGCTTCTGCTCGCGACTGGCGAGTGCGCATCAAGTTCTTGCGTTCGCTGAGCTCGGACAAACGCGCGTTCAGCATCCGGATGCCTTCGCTCAGGTCTTTGTGCGATCGCTCGTGCTCGGCCAGACGCTGCCGCAGCTGCTGCACCCTTCGCTCCGATGTCTTGAAGCGGCGCAGGCACTCCAGAGCCACCGCTTCGTCCTCTGCAGACTTCGCCCGCCTACGCCAGACTTCGACCGCGCGCTCTTCCTCTGCGAGCTGCTCTCTCAGGGACTGCTGATCGCGCTCGACCCGCTTGAGTTGGACGCGTGCTCGTGCGGTGGATTGCCGAACCCGGCCGATCGCCGCGCTGACCGCCGCCTCGTGGTTTTCGACCTGCGCGAGCACCCCGTCCACCCAGCTCGTCACACTCATGGTCCATCGCTTCATTCGATTCATCGAAACCTCCTTTGCCCGGTAGAGCAGGGAGTGTGCCAAGCCAGATAGGTTGGAAATTATTGAGGAAACCGGAGGGGCTGCGCTCCGAGTGCACATTAAACAGACACGGCATGTACACTATGTGCACATGTTGAACGCACAGACCGCCGCTCGGCTCGATGCCATCGGGAAGCTCGGGTTCACCAATCCCTTTGGGCCGGAGCGGCCCAGGCTCGAGGCGATCATCGTCGGCGAGCAGGTGGCGCGCTCTTCGCCCTGGAGCCGGTCCTTGGACTGGCCGCGCGAGGACCCGGCGCTTCCCGCCATCAAGGAAGAAGCCGAACGGCAAATGGCCGCCGCACAGGCCGGCTTCGAGCGCGGCGCTTCGTACACCGAGCAAGACCGCGACCTCATCCGGGGCGCAGCTCTTTACGTGCTCTACTATCGCTACGACGCAGAGCTTTACGAGTCGATCGTGGCTACGTCCGCCGCGGAGACGGTCGATTTCTACGACGCGTTTCAAAACGACTTCCACACGCTCTTTCAGCATCTTGGTCCGCCCCGGTGGGCAAGCGACCCAGCCGACCTCTTCGCTCTCTTCTTTCAAACGCGACGCGCCTTTCATTTCGTCTTTCATCAAATTCTCGGCAACTCAATCGCCGCCGCGAAGCTCCGGGCCAGCGTCTGGGAGTCGCTCTTCACGCACGACCCCTGGCGCTATCTGCAGCATCTCCAGGGCCGGATGCACGAAGCGAGCACCTTGATTCTGGGCCCCTCGGGGACCGGCAAGGAGCTCGTCGCGAGCGCGATCGGCCTCTCCTCGTACATTCCCTTCGACGGAGCCCGCCGTTGCTTTGCGCGCGATTTCCGAACCGCGTTTCATCCGCTGAACCTGGCGGCCATGTCCGCCACCCTCATCGAGTCAGAGCTTTTCGGACACAAAAAGGGCGCGTTTACCGGCGCGATCGCCGATCGAATGGGCCATCTGGAAGGGCGGACGGCGAGCGAGACCGTCTTCATGGACGAAATCGGTGAGCTCGACCCGGAAGTGCAGGTGAAGCTCCTGCGGGTGCTTCAGGCGCGAACCTTTCACCGCTTGGGCGACAGCGAGCCGCGAAGCTTTGGAGGCAAAGTCGTCGCAGCGACCAACCGCAACCTGGCCCGCGAGATGCAAGCCGGGCGCTTTCGCGAAGACCTCTACTATCGCCTCTGCTCCGACGTCATTCGAACGCCGTCACTCAAAGAGCAGCTGGCAGGCAACCGTGATGAGCTTGCGCATTTGGTGGGGGTGTTGATTCAACGCAGCCTCGGCGCCGCAGATGGGGCGAGCTTCGAAGAGGTCATGTCGGGAATCGAACGGGGCGTCGGCTTCGACTACCCATGGCCCGGCAACATGCGGGAGCTCGAGCAGTGCGTCCGAAATCTCTTGATCCACGGTCGCTACCTACCGGCGACTGCGGCTCCGGTAAGCGGCCCCCTCGACGCGCTCTTCGAGCAAATGCAAAACGCCAACGCGACCCTCGACCGGGTCATCTCCGGTTACAGCAGCTGGGTCTACCAGCGCGAAGGCAACTACACGCGTGCGGGCGAGATCCTGGGCGTCGACCGGCGCACCGTAGCCAAACACGTCGAGGACGGTCTGGGCCCCGATAAGCATATGAAATAACAGACCTTCTCCGGGCAAGATCAGAGCGACACGGGCCTTTGCGATCTTTCTCCCAAGAACCAGCCGAGATCGGGTATCTAGAACGCACGGAGCGTGTCCCTTTCTGTTGCGACAGTGCGGTTGTTTACGCCTGCGGGTTGGGTGATCGGAACCTTGCACGTTCCGGACGGGCTCGGGCTGCTGCCCTTCTTGAACGGCGACGAAGCGTTTTTCCGGATGACGAACGTCAGCATGCCAGCGCAGCCAGAGACGATTCCATTTCTGGCATTGCAGCGGAAGGCGGTCTTCATCGTCGTGCCCGGTGAAGATGCGCTGCTGGGTCTCGACGAACACGAGCGACGCACGCGGCACGAAGTCGCCTGCATGTTTGCCGGGGGCTTGGTGATGGGAACCCTGCCCTTGCCCAAAGGTGTGCGGGTCTCGGACGAGCTCATGGAGTCGGAGGAGTTTTTTGCGATCGAAGACTGCACGGTGGGCATCGACGCAACGCCAGACCCGGTCATGGAAGCCGAGAAGCTCGTGTTCGTGCACGCCGCCGAAATCTTCGGCGTAGCGGAGCTCGACGGCGAGTGAT
>SHLP01000080.1 GCA_004283055.1 Deltaproteobacteria bacterium | reverse complement strand
GATTTCTGGGGCATGCTGCGCTCGCTGGCCGGCGAGGATCGTCCTTCGACCGATTCACTGGTCGAAGATGTTCGCCAGGACGTGGTCGGCAAAATCATGTCGGGGCTCATGCAGATGGCGGGCGCGTCTGGCGAAGGGCTGGCTGTCCTCGCATCGGCCGGCGGAGGCGCAGCCGCGGCGGCGTCGAGTGGCGCCGGGGCCGCAGAGGCGCCGGCGGCGGGCGCCAGCGGCGACTATCTCGCCCCCTGGATCGACACAGCCGAATGCACGGCCTGCGACGAGTGTACCCAGCTAAACTCGAAGATCTTCGTGTACAACGCCGACAAGAAAGCCGTGATTAAGAACGCCGAAGCGGGTCCCTACAAAGACCTGGTGAAGGCTGCGGAGCGATGCACCGCCCGGGTCATCCATCCAGGCTTGCCGAGGAACCGAAACGAAAAGGGCATCGAGAAGTGGATCAAGCGCGGCGAGAAGTACAACTGAGGCACGGGCTGACATGCGACCGATGAGACTTCTTGGGCTCAAGACCTTCCGACACGGCGTGCACCCGCCCGAGTCGAAGGACGAGACGAGCGGTCTGCCGATTCGTCAGTTTCCGTTCGCGCCGCTCTTGATCATCCCGCTGGTCCAGCACATGGGGGCGCCCTCGATTCCCGTGGTCGAAGAGGGACAGGAAGTGGAACGGGGTCAGCGAATCGGTCGCCCCGACGGTTTCATGTCCGTGTCGATGCACGCACCCGCCTCGGGCCTAGTGCGCCGGGTCGCTCTGGCGCCGAGCATCACGGGCCGGATGGTGCCCGCGGTCTACTTAGAGCCCTTCCCCGGCTCCACACAGGAGATCGAGAACGGGACCCCTTGCCCACTCGATTCCACGCCCGACGAGATCATCGCGGCGATTCAAGATGCAGGCGTGGTCGGCCTCGGGGGGGCCGCATTCCCGACCCACGTCAAGCTCAAGATCCCAGAGGGAAAATTCGTCGACACCCTGATCATCAACGGCGTGGAGTGCGAGCCGTTCTTGACCACCGATCACCGGGTGATGCTGGAAGAGAGCAAAGACATCTTCACCGGGATTCGCTACCTCCTCAAAGTCACCGGGGCCGAACGCGTGATCATCGCGGTCGAGGCCAACAAACCCGATGCCGCGGAGCATCTGCGCGAGACGTTTCCCGCCGATTTGAACGGGTCGGTGGAGGTGCTTCAGGTGAAGTACCCTCAGGGCGCCGAGAAGATGTTGTTTTCCGCGCTGCTCGACCGGGAGGTCCCCTCGCGAGGGCTGCCCCTCGATATCCACGCGCTCTGCTGCAACGTCGCCACCGCCGCGCAGCTCGGCCAGCTCTTGCCGCGAGGCCGAGGCATTCAGGAGCGGGTCATCACGGTGACGGGGCCCGCGGTGAAACGGAAGGGGAACTACCGCATCCCCATCGGCACCCCTCTGCGCTTCCTGCTCGAGCACGTCGGCGTCGCGGATGACGTAAACCGGGTCTTTCTCGGAGGTCCGATGATGGGAGCGACAGCCCCGAGCCTCGAGGTCTCGATCACCAAAGGCACGTCGGGCGTCACCGCCTTCACGAACACGGCCGCGGAGCGAACCCACAGCCCGGTCTACCCCTGCATTCGATGCGGCTACTGCGTCGATGCCTGCCCCATCTTTCTCGACCCCTCCACGCTGGGCAGGTTGGCTGCAACCGAGCAGTTCTCGACCATGGCGGACGAATACAATCTCATGGACTGCTTCGAGTGCGGCTCTTGCTCTTTCGTGTGTCCGTCGCACATCCCACTGGTCCAACGCTTCCGCGCCTCCAAAGCTGCGGTGCGCAAGTCCAAAGCGGGGGCGGCCTGATGGCAAGCGGCAAAACGCTCGAAATTCGTACCTCGCCGCACATTCTCAGCGGTTACAGCGTAGACACCATCATGTTCAACGTCGTGCTGGCCTTGCTGCCGGTTGCGGGGTTTTGCGTGTTTGCGTTCGGGCTCGCCGGGCTGCTGACCCTTTCGGTCGCCGTCGTCTCTTGCGTCGTCACCGAGGACTTGATCTGTCGCGCAACGAGCAAGCCCTCGACCGTCGGAGATTGGTCGGTCACCATCACCGGCCTGCTGTACGGCCTCACCCTTCCCCCAGGCCTGCCGCTCTGGATGACCGCGGTGGGCGGCGTCATCTGCGTCGCCCTGGGCAAAACGCTCTTTGGCGGTCTCGGGTACAACACGTTCAACCCGGCGCTGGTGGGCAGGGCCGTGCTCCAGGCCGCCTTTCCCGTGGCCATGACCAGCTGGATCCCCGGTTTCGCCGCCGGGCGCTTCTCTTCCTTACCCTTGTCGACCCTCACGCTGCCCTTCACCTCACCGGAGTACGACGCAATCACCAGCGCCACTCCGCTTGCGCTCTGGAAATTCAGCCGCGAGGCGACCGCGACGAGCGATCTCGCCATGGGCTTCATCAGCGGCTCAGCGGGTGAAACGTCGAGCGTCTTCATTCTGATAGGGGGCCTCTATCTCATCGCCCGCAACATGATGAACTGGCGCATCCCCGCCGCCATCTTCGCATCGGTCTTCGTGTTCAGCGGCGCGCTCTACCTGGTGGACCCGACGCGCTACGCCTCGCCGATCTTCATGCTCTTCTCAGGAGGGTTGATGCTGGGTGCGACCTTCATGGCCACCGACATGGTCAGCTCGCCGATGACGTCCCGAGGCTGCTACCTCTACGGCGCGCTCATCGGCGTGGTTACCATCGTAATCCGCACGTGGGGCGGCCTGCCCGAAGGCGTCATGTACGCAATCCTCCTCGGCAACGCCTTCGCGCCGCATCTCGACCGGTGGACGCGCCCGACGATCTACGGCGCCAAAGGCAAGGAGGCTGCCACGTGAGTCAGAGCGAGCTGGCCACCGCCCCCGCCCCTGCCGCGCCGAGCATTTGGCACATGTATCGCGCCATGGTCGGCGTCGGTGTGTTCTGCGGCCTTCTCATCGTGAGCGTATTCCAGGTGACGCTGCCTATCATCGAGCGGAACAAGGCCGAAGCCCTGCAAGAAGCCATCTTCGAGGTGCTCCCAAACGCGACGAAGAGCACCACCTATCGACTGACCGAGGCCGGCGGCTTCGAGCTCGTCGAAGGCGAGGATGACGCTGGGCGGCTCGTTTACGCGGGTTACGACGACGCCGAGCAGTTGGTCGGCCTAGCCGTGGAGGCCGAGGGGATGGGCTACCAGGACGTCATCGCGCTCATCTACGGCTATTCGTTCACCGAGCAGGCGATCGTCGGGATTCAGGTCCTCGAAAGCAAAGAGACTCCGGGGCTCGGAGACAAGATCGAAACCGACGCGGACTTCCTCGAGAACTTCAAGAGCCTGGACGTCTCGGTCGGCGAGGACGGTTCGGCGCTGGCCAACTCCGTCGTGCCGGTGAAGCACGGCGAGAAGACCCAGCCCTGGGAAGTCGACGGCATCACGGGCGCCACGATCTCCTCGGTGGCAATCGCGAACCTGCTCGACCGGAGCGCGCAGTACTGGGTGCCGCGAATTCGGAACAACTTGGCTGATTTCCAAGGACAGGAGTGAGCGATGGCTTCGTCCAAGAGCGGCACCGACGAGTTCATCAAAGGCCTTTGGAACGAGAATCCCGTCTTCGTTCAGGTCCTGGGCATGTGCCCGGTCCTCGCGGTGTCCAACACAGCCATGAATGCGCTCGCCATGGGCTTGGCGACGGCATTCGTCCTCGTCATGTCCAACATCGTCGTCTCGTCGCTCCGCAACTTCATCCCCAAGCAGGTCCGCATCGCGACATACATCTTGATCATCGCGACCTTCGTGACCGTGGTGGATTACGTGATTCAGGCCGTCAGCCTCGATCTGTACAAAGCGCTGGGCGCGTTCATTTCCCTCATCGTGGTGAACTGCCTCATCCTGGGGCGGGCCGAAGCCTTCGCCTCGAAGAACACCGTGGCCCGGTCGACGATGGATGGCCTCGGCATGGGGATCGGGTTCGCGTTCGCCCTGTTCTGTCTGGGAGCGGTTCGAGAGATCCTAGGCAACGGGGCGCTCTTCGGTGCTCAGTTGTTCCATGATTCTTTCGAAAAGTGGGTCGTGATGATCCTTCCGAGCGGCGGCTTCTTCACTCTCGCGGCATGGCTGCTGCTCTTCAACTGGCTCAAGCAGCGCAAGGCCAAAAAAGAAGAGACTGCCGCGCTCGCTCTCCAAAAGGAGGTCGCGTGATGGCCGACGATTCCCTTTGGACGATCTTCATCAACGCCAGCCTGGTAAACAATTTCGTCTTGGCGTACTTCCTCGGGATCTGCCCGTTCCTCGGGGTCTCCGCGAAGCTCGAAACCGCATCCCGCATGGGCGGAGCGGTCACCTTCGTCATGCTCGTCAGCTCGATCTGCGCTTTTGGTATTCAAACCCTGCTGGTCGCGATCGACGCGCCTTACCTCAAGCTCATCGCGTTCATCGCCGTCATTGCCTCGACCGTGCAGCTCGTGGAGATGTTCATCAAGAAGGTCAGCCCGGCACTCTTCCGGTCGCTCGGGATCTTCCTTCCACTCATCACCACCAACTGCGCCATCCTCGGCCTGGCGCTATTCCAGACCAACAAGGGCTACAGCTTCGTGCAGTGCATCGTGTATGCCCTCGGCGCCGGCGCGGGCTTCACCCTAGCCCTCGTGCTGATGGCCGGTCTGCGGGAGAAGCTCGAGATGGCCGAGGTGCCGGATGTAACGAAGGGCACCGCCATGGCTTTGATGATCGCCGGGCTGCTCTCGGTGACGTTCATGGGTTTTGGCGGCTTGGGAGGTTAGGAGTCGTGATGCACCAGTATCTAATCGGAATCGGAGCCATCCTCCTGATGTCCACGGCCTGGGTCGCCGTGCAGCGAGCGTGGCGGCGGTCGTTTTCCGATTTCGGAACGGACCCCGATGCCTTGGCCGGACGCACAGGATGCCACGGCTGCAACGATTCGAAAGCTTGCCACCGAGCGCCGAAGAGCGGAGCCTGCAAGGCCCAGGAGGAGATGCCCCATGAATAGCGCGGTTACCCATCTTGACGACTACGATACCGAGCATCGATTCGAGGCCACTGTCGTCGGAAGCGAGAGGATCACGTCGGACGCGTCCGACGCCGAAGTTCGCGAGATCACCTTGGACCTCCAGCGGCCGGACTTCGAGCTACAGCTCGGACAGAGCGTCGGCATCCTTTCGCCGGGCTCCGAGGAGTTCGGGCAGGAGCACCACTTTCGCCTCTACAGCGTGGCCGACCTGCCCGAGCGCGGAGCCGGAGGGCTTCCGCGAATCAAGATTGCCGTGCGTCGAGTGAGCTACGTCGACCCATACAGCGGTGAGCGGTACCCAGGCGTGTCCTCGAACTACCTTTGCGACTTGGTGGCGGGCGACACCATCACCATGGCAGGTCCATACGGCCTCGCCTTCGAGGTGCCGGAGGAGATGGACGCCAACCTCATCCTCATCGGGACCGGCACCGGCATCGCACCGTTCCGCGCATTCGTGAAGCACCTCTACAAGAACGTCCCGAGCTGGCGCGGCAACATCGCGCTCTTTTACGGCGCTCGAAGCGGGCTCGAGCTTCTGTACATGAACGACGAGCGCGACGATTTCACCCAGTACTACGACCTCGATACCTTCGATGCTTTCAAGGCGCTGAGCCCACGCCCCGGCTGGTCCGGCGCCGTCGATTGGGAGGGCACGCTGGGCCAGCGCGGCGAAAAGCTCTGGGAGCTACTCGGCCAGCCGAACACCTACGTCTACGTCGCCGGCCTCGTGAAGATGCGCGAGGAGCTCGACAAGGCATTTAGTCAAATCGCCGGCTCCGAGAAGAAGTGGGCTCGCCGAAAAGCGGAGCTGACCGCCGGCGGACGCTGGGTCGAGCTCCTGTACTAGCAGCATCCCCGGGGGGGCTCACTCGTCCCAAAGCGTCTTCGGTGAATACGTCTCGCCGAGGAACCAGAAGCGGCCGTCGACCTTGCGATCGTGCCGTTCGAGCTCTGCGATGGCGGCCATGTCGGCCGGCCCCAAGTCGAGATCGCGAGCGGCCCAGTTCTCTGCGATGCGCCCCCGGTGGATCGATTTGGGAATGACGCTCGTATTTCGAGCCAGGGCCCAGGCGATCAGGACCTGGCCGGGAGTCGCCTGATGTGCCTCTGCGATTTCGCAGATCGTTGGATGCGCCGTGAGCAGGACGTCATCGTGACGGCCCAACATCGCTGCAGAATCGGGCGACCCCAAGGGCGAGTACGCGGTGACCGCAACACCAAGTTCTTTGCACGCGGCGAGGAGCGAATCCTGCTGCAAGTAAGGGTGCAGCTCGACCTGGTTGACCGCGGGCGTCTGACCGGTCGCATCGCTCACCTTTTCGATCATGCCCTTGCTGAAGTTCGAGACTCCGACGTCTCGTGCGAGCTTTCGCTCGGATGCGGCCAGCATGGCTTCCCAGGTCGACGCCAGCGGAATTTCGGAAAGGGGGATGAAGTCTTCGGGGCCGCTTGGCAGTTCGACGCCGCGCCGCAAAGCAACCGGCCAATGAATCAGATAGAGGTCGAGGTAGTCGAGCCGAAGCTTTCGGAGGCTCGTTTCGAGCGCCGGTTGGACGTCCTCAGGCGCGTGTGAATCGTTCCAGAGCTTGCTGGTGATCCAGAGCTCGTCGCGCTTGGCGTCTCCTGCCTGAAGCGCATCCCGTAGGGCTCGCCCGACCTCTTCTTCATTTTGATAGATCGCAGCGCAATCGATGTGCCGGTATCCGATCTCGATGGCCCAACGAACGGCCTGGTACACCTCGCCTGCCTCCGACTTCCAGGTTCCGAGCCCGAGTGCAGGCATTCTCGATCCACTACGCAACTCCAGCGACTCCATCCGCAGCTCCCCACATCACTTGACGGTGGGTCGACTTTTGATCCGAAGCTCGACGAGGTCAAGCACGACAGGAAGCCTCGCGAGGTGAGTCTCGATTCAGGTGCACTCGACTCGGGGGCGCGGCTGGTCGCTCTCGGGGGCAGATTCCGATCGGCAAATCTTGGTCCTCAGTCGCTGCTCGGAAAAGCACGCAGTTTTTCGACGAGCTGCGCCCTCGTTTGCACGCCGAGCTTTCGCATGACCGATCGGAGCGTCGTCGAGACCTTCGATTGACTGAGGCCGAGACGATAGCTGATGAGCTTGTTGCTCTCCCCAAGGCAGGCGTAGGTGCAAACCTGGTTCTCACGCTCGCTGAGTCCTCGCGGGTCTCTCATTCGGGGCGGATTGGGATTCGCCAAGACGTACCGCCGACCGTCGGTGTCGAACCAATCGACCAGGGACCAGCGGCCTTCAACGAGGCCTTTCCAGATTTCGAGCGCAACCTCGGGTTGCTCCTTGCGGAGCCTCCCGCGCGCACGGTCGACGTGAATGGCCGCCTCGCGAAGAAATTGCCCCGCCCCTTCGCGGGCTCGTCCGACGGCCTCGGTCACGGCGAAGCTCTTCGGGTCGACTACGGCTTCCGCACCATGCGGCAGAGCGCTCCCCTCGCTTCGCGAATCGCGCGCCTCGAGGATGCCTCGCCGCAGTCGAAAACCAGAGACGAGATGAGTGCCGATCATCTGCCATAGCTCGCGTTCGCGACCGGTCAGCTTGGTGACGTCCGAAAGCGGGGCCACCACGCTGAGACCGATGCCGTTTGGGTCGACCGCGGTGAGCGCGAGCATGTCCTTGGCGCCTGCGAGATGCTTCTGGAACTCCGCTAGCTCCGGTGTTCCCTCGGGATAGCGCTGAACCGTCTCCGAGAGCGTGGTCACCACCCCCGAGCGGTTGATCTCTCTGAGAACATCCTGGTTGGCCAAAGTCGAAGCGCTCAGGACCCGTGCGGTGAGATCGTCCGGTCCGGCGGACTGATAGAACTTGGTCGGAAAGGGCATGCCGCCCTGGTTCGGACGCACATAGGTCGTGCCAACCACGCCATAGCCGTGATCCAGCAAAGGCAGCCCCGCCTCGAGCAGCGATGAGACCCAGTCATCCTCATCGACGTCGAGATCGTACACGAACTCCACTAAATCGATCGCGCTGGATTGGATAGGATTCACCGGGTACCACGAAGGAAATAGCGCGGTCGCGAGCGCTCATCGAGTCGATTTGGGGGTTGTCGAATTAAACCGCTAGGGTGAGTCGTGCATTGACTTCCGAAGGGGGTGGAAGGATGTTCAGGCGACCTAGCAAGACGATCGATCTTCGTGCGCAGCTCAGTCAAGCACTCAAAGCCGAAAGGCTGCACGAAGCACTCGATATCTATGAGTTGATCGAGAAGAAGTTGAAGGACGAGCCTCGCTGGTCGCACAGACGAGGTGACTTGCTCCAGCGAATGGGGCGCAAGGCCGATGCCGTCGCAGCTTACGAGCGCGCTGTCAGTCTTTATGCCGCGAAGGGCTTCGTCGCGCGCGCTGCAGCAATGGCCAAAGTGATCTTGGCGATTGATCCTAGCAAGAGCGAGGTGCTCAGCCGCGTCGATTCCGACGCTGCGCGGCGGCTGCATCGTCTGACCCGCAGCGTCATCGTGACGGCCGACGAGCCGCCCCGGCCCGAATCCAATGGACCGCCAACCGATACGCAGAGCCTGATCACCGATGCGCTGCCCCTGATTACCGACCACACGGCGCCACCAGGCGAAAGCCGTTTTACCAAGCCAGAAAAGACCACCGATGTCCGGCTCGACATGAGCAGCGTCGAGCTGCTGCAGAGACCTCTGGCGCCGGAATCAGAAATCAGTCTGCGCCCGAGTGCCGAGACCCTTGCGCAGCTTCCCTCGATGCCACTGTTCGCAGAGGTGCCGCGGGAGATTCTGGTCGCTCTCGTCGAAGGGTCCACGCTCGTCGACGCCGAAGACGGCGAACGCCTGGTGACCGCAGGAACCGCGGCGGAGGCTTTGTACGTGATCGTAGAGGGGAGCGTCGTGGGGCAGCGAGGAACCGATCTCCAAAGTCTACTTCTCGGCGAAGGGGACGTGGCGGGAGTGTCCTGCCTTCTGTCCCACGTGAGCTACGGAGAAGACATCATCGCTTGTGGCCGGGTGCGGACCCTTCGGATCGACAAGATGCTTCTCGATCAACTGGTTGAGCGACATCCGCCCCTGGGTGACGTGCTCCTCGAGATTTTGTGCCGCCGTCTCATCGCGACACTGCTTCGCACGAATCCCGTCTTCACCGCCTTCGATGAAACGATCCGCCGCGAGATCGCTGGCTTGTTCGAAGTGCGACGCGCTCTCGAGGGCACCAAAATCCTCGAAGCCGGCAAGCGAGCCGACGGGCTCTACCTTCCACTCCATGGTCGCATCGTCAGCCGGAGAGCCGACGGCACTCGGATCGCCGAGATGGAGCTCGGCCACCCGATCGGAGAGGAATCCCTCTTGATGCGACAGCCGTCGCTCATCACCGTCCAGGCGGGGAGCGACGTGTTGTTGCTGCGTATGCCGAGCGCTCAGTTTGGTGACTTGTTGCTCCATCGACCCGATGTCGTCCAGCACATCCAGGTCCTCAAGCGACGCAGCGTGAACCAAGGGTATGCATTCCTTGGGAGACAAGACTAGGGCTGGCGCGTTGTCCAAAGCCCGTTGCCCTCGACGGATGGCACTCCGGGAGAAGGCCACCCCTCGGGTGAGTGACGAACTTGCCGCCTTAGGCATTGCCGCCGGAGCTTGACGAGCGCCGTGGCGGTCACAGAAACCGACCATGAGCCACGGTGAGGAAGGTCCGGAGTCGCTGTGAGAGCGGCCCCGCCAGCTCGAATTCGCGTCCTTCGCGAGGCCCCGGTGCGGCCCGAAGGCGGTCACGTTCTTCACTGGATGGTTGGCTTTCGGAGGCCACGCTGGAATTTCTCGCTGGAGCACGCTGCGTCCCTCGCAGACTCCTTGGGCAAGCCGCTCGTCGTTCTCGAAGCGCTCCGCGTCGGCTATCCCTGGGCGAGCGATCGACTCCACCAGTTCATCCTGGACGGAATGCGAGCAAACGCGGGGTATTTCAAGAACAAGAACGTCTACTACTTCCCGTACGTCGAGGCAGCCGAGGGAGAGGGGCGAGGGCTTCTCCGCGCATTCGCCAAGGACGCCTGCGTGGTCGTCAGCGACGACTATCCCACGTTCTTCATTCCCAAGATGCAAGAGGCAGCCGCGTCGCAGCTGAAGGCACGAATCGAGCTCGTCGACAGCAACGGCCTGTTCCCGATGCGGGCGACCGACAAGGTCTTCAGCCGAGCCTTCGACTTCCGGCGTCACCTGCAGCGCGAGCTTCCGCAGTATCTCGGCGAGCGTCCCTTGGCCGACCCGGTGGACGGGCTCGCGCCAATCCAGAAGAAGACACGGGAGGGCCTCGCTGCTCTTACGGGGAAGAAGTGGCACCCTGCAACCGAGGACGTGCTCCTAGGCAAGACCCTTGCAACGCTACCGCTCGATCACGACGTCCCGGCGGCGGATATAAGCGGCGGTTTCGAAGCCGGCGAGGCTCGCGTGCACGAGTTCTTGGCCGGCGACATCGATCGCTATGGCGAAGAGCGCAACCATCCCGACGCAGACGTCGCGAGCCGGCTTTCTCCTTGGCTTCATTTCGGCCATGTCTCGACGCATCAGATTTTCGACGAGCTCGCCAAGAATGAAGGCTGGTCGGCCGAGCAACTCTCGAAGAAAGTCAACGGTGCCCGTGAGGGCTGGTGGGGGATGAGCTCCACGGCCGAGTCGTTCCTCGACGAGCTCGTCACCTGGCGCGAAGTGGGCTTCAACATGTGCGCCCACCGCGAGGACTACGACCAGTACGAGTCCCTGCCTGCCTGGGCACGCGAATCCCTCGAGCTGCACGAAAGCGACGAGCGCGAGCACCTCTATTCTCTCGACGAGCTCGCGGCCTCGGAGACCTACGATCCGATCTGGAATGCCGCGCAAAACGAGCTTCGTGAGACCGGCCGGCTCCAGAATTACCTTCGCATGCTCTGGGGCAAGAAGATCCTCGAGTGGTCTCCAACGGCACGAGACGCGCTCGCCGTGATGATCGAGCTCAACAACAAGTACGCTCTCGACGGCCGCGATCCAAACAGCTACTCCGGAATCTTCTGGGTTCTCGGCCGCTACGACCGCGCCTGGGGTCCCGAGCGCCCGATCTTCGGCAAGATCCGCTACATGAGCTCCGACAACACCAAGCGAAAGTTGCGCATGCGGGAATACCTCGATCGCTTCGGCGACCAGGGCTCACTCCTCGCCTAGCCCCTTTTGCGTCGAAGCCCACGCTGCCGGGCGCGCCCAGAACGAGATCGCAACCCAGTCACGCCTCACCCGGTGGCTGGCCCGCTCTTT
Organism: Deltaproteobacteria bacterium; assembly: GCA_004283055.1. Lineage (GTDB taxonomy): Bacteria > Myxococcota_A > Polyangia > Polyangiales > Houyiibacteriaceae > SG8-38. The sequence continues at coordinate 6,085 of SHLP01000080.1, read as the reverse complement.
GGGGTGCCCTACTGCAGGCGCTACACTGATGGACGTCGCTTGCCGCATCGAGGGCAGGCAATCGGGGGACCAATGCTCATCTGGAGTCGTACGCTGGGCGTCGTGCTGCTCGTTTCATTGCTCGGGGCAGTGGCTTGCAGCACTGGGAGCAACGACGAAGGTCCGCGCACCGGGGGTAGTAGCACTGGAGGCGAGCGCAATGCGATCTGCTCTGCCGGGGCTTCCGGCGGCGACGTCCAAGAGCCGGTGTTCATGCGCAACCTTCGCGGCCAGACGAGTTGGTACGCGTCACCCGTGATCGCCGACCTCGACGGTGACGGCCACAACGAGCTCATCGCTGCGTACTACTCGGTGTATGTATTCAACCGCGAGCAAGAGCTGCTCGCCGATTCCAACGATGGAGACGAGGGACGCGTCTACGCGCCCCATGTCGTCGTGGACCTCGAAGGAGACGGCTCGCAGGAGATCATCGTCGGACGAGGGCATCGAGTGGTCGCGTACACTTGGTCGGGGAGCTCCTCGGCTCTCGATCGCCGATGGGTTGCAGACACGACCAGCGCCGGCAACTCACCCGAAGTTCGGGGTCTGGCCGCCGCCGATCTCGACCACGACGGGCTGATCGAAATCGTAGCGACGACGACGCAAACCGCCAGTACCGCCGACGGCGGCGCGCAGGTGTTCGTTTTCGACGCGGACGGGCGCACCTACCAGCCAAGCGACGGCCATCAACCCGCATGGCCGCGCTACAACAACCGCAGCGGTGAGGGGAACGACGCGGACCGGAACGGCCAGGGCCACAGCGGCTTCGGCTGCTATGGCCTCAACGTCGCCATCGGAGACATCGATGACGACCCCGAGCTGGAGATCATCGCTACCTACGACAATCATCACATTCAGGCGTTCGACCACGACGGGGTCGCGATCGACAGCGCTCCGTGGTTCACCAATCGCGCCTCGGAGCTCGCAGGCCAACGCCTGACCTGGGGGCAGTTCATTCGATGGGCGGATCCGGAGGTGGAAGCCGACCACTACCATGAGCACCGCGGCGACTGGCCTCATCCCAGCTGGGCAGAGTGGCTGCAGTGGACCGCGTCGCCACCCAATGTCGTCGACCTCGACGGGGACGGCGACAACGAGGTGCTCGGCATTCCCAACGTTGAAATGCACGAGCCCTATGTGACACAAGCGTATGCTCTGATGGTGCTCGAGGGAGCATACGGCGACGGTGCACGCTCCGCGATGCGCCTTCCTGGATGGGAAGATCTCCCGCGCGGCGAGCGCCCGATCTTGGTCGATGGTTGGTACCCACCGCGGGGCGTCCCTGCGGCTGCGACCGTCAACCTGCAGGGCGACGACCACCCCGAGATCCTCGTATCGCTCAACGATGGGTTTCTCTACGCGTTCGACTCGACCGCCCGGGTCCTGTGGCGCTTCAACTACATGCACGGTCATCCGGTCATGTACGCATCGGAGCCGGTGGTCGCAGACCTCAACCAAGACGGGTCGCCCGAGGTTCTCTTCACGACCTATGGGGCGCCCAACGTGACGAGCTCGGGCTACCTGGTCCTGCTCGCTGCCGACGGAACGCTGCTGCACGACATCCCGTTGCCAAACCCGGGCAGCAACGGCAACGGAAACGGGGCGCCCGCCTCCCCCAGCGTCGGGGATCTCGACGGCGATGGCGAGCTCGAGATCTTCGTGCAGACCTTCGACCACGGGATGGATGTCTTCACGGTTCACGGCTCGGGCACCGCGTGCCTCCCATGGCCGACCGCACGCGGAGGGCCGCTGCGGATGGGGCAGCCAAACGGCGGCTGAGAGCAGGGTCAGACACTCGGTCAGCGTACGACGTCGAAGTGCCCGCTGAAGTCGCCCATGTCTCCGAACGCGTCGCCCAGGCTCATGGCCCGACTCACTGTGCTGTAGAGGTCCACGTCTGATCGCCCGTCGTAATCGAAGATGCCGCTCTGAATCCGGCCGCCTCCGCCTGCCAACCAGTACGTCATGTAGTCGACATGGTGCTGGTTGTCGTTCGCGGTGCCGAGCTCGGTGCCGATGAGGACCACCGTGTTGTCGAGAATCGTGCCGCCGTCGGGGTCGGGCCAGGCCGGATCGTCGAGCCCGGCGAGGAAGTACGCCACCTTGTCCATGAGCCAGCGGACACAGATGTCGAATCCGTTCTCGTTCGCGCGAGTCCAAGGGTGAGCCAGGATGTGCGGGCTCTCCTCGATGCCCTGGGCACGGAGCTCGGGAATCGGATAGCGGTCGCCGCCGCCCGAGCAGCCCATCGTGCCGAAGCGGGTCACACCGCAGCGAAGCGCCATCGCGTAGAGGTCCGAGTTGAGCTCCCAGACTTCATTCCAATTGGCACCACCCGATCCGTAATAGAAGCGGTCGTCCCCCGGGCACAGCGCAGCCGTGCAGGCTTGGCTCGGGTTGAGGTCCGGCGGCGCGGCGAGCGCTTCGCAGCTCACCGGCGGCATGCCTTCGTCGATTTCAAGAGAGCGCCGTTCGAGGGAGCGCACCAGGTCGAGATGGTCCGCAACGAGCGCACGGACTCCGACACTGTACGGAGATCGCTCGCTCGACAGCTCCCGGTATTGTTCGACCACCGAGTCGAGCACGCTGTTGCGGTAGCGAATCGCACGGCGCTCCTCCGGGCTCAGGTCGACCGTGTCGGGCGGCATGAAGGTGCCAAAAATCGTGTCGAACACGTCGAGCGGCCGAAGAAGCTCATCGTTGGGCTGATTGACGCCGCGCCAGCTGTGGAACCATCTGGTTGCAGGGTTTCCGCCAGTAACGAGCGTGTGCATGTTGACGTTGAGCAGGAGCGAGCCGGGGGCGTAGGTTCGGTGAGCCCTGTTGTCGAGCGACTCGCCGCCGGCTGTGGATTCACTAGGCGCCGAGATGCCCTTACCAAAGCGGGCGGTCCCCTTGTAGTGCAGGGCCGCTCCGCCACCTTCGTTGAGCTGGAGGCCCCGCACCATCGCTAGTTTGGATTGGAACGGCGCGAGCGGTGCGATCACGTTCCCGCTGTAGCCGTTCTGCACGAACTTCTTGGGCATCCCGTTTCCGAAAAACAGCGAGATGTAGCGGGGCGGCGTCACCCCTGGAGCCGCTCCTGCGAAGCGGGGCAGCGTGGCGGCGAGTGGAAGGGCAATCGACACGCTGCCAGCGCCTCGAATGAAATGCCGTCGGGTCAGTTTGCTCATGGTGCCACCTCGACCAGCTGGAAGTCCGGATGCGTCGCGATGGCTCGAATCAGTGCGCGGTAGCTACGTCCGCCCTGCACGAAGTCTGCGTATACTTCCGAGAGAAGGTCGACGTCGTTCGACCCTAGCCTGCGTCCATACGCGTGCTGCACGCTCTTCTCGACCGCACAGCGGGCTACGGTCTCGCTGCCGCCGAGCGCCTCCGCGAACTCTTCGACGTTGCTGTAGTCGAAGCTCAAATCACCCAGCTCGACGCGGCCTCCGCCCGGAAGAGGATTTCCGAACTCATCCTCGGTGATGTACTGGCCCGCCGAACCGTACTGCTCGAAGGCCAGGCCGAGCGGATCGAATCGCGCGTGACATCCCAAGCAAAGCGCCTCTTCACTTTGAATCGCAAAGCGCTCGCGTTGGCTCAAACCGCTGGTTTCGGGAACAGCGACCTCGGCGATGGCATCTTGCAGTGCGGGCGTGTCAGGGGGGGCAACGCTCTCACAAAAGAGATCATTCAAGACGAAAAGACCGCGGTCGATCATCGAGCTGCTTGGATTGATCGTGCGGGCGGCGAGGACACTTGCGTTGGTGAGAAAACCAACGCGCTCGGGCACCGCGCTCAAGTCGTAGCTGCTGAAGCCGTTCCCCGCGGGGCTGAGCCCATAGAACTCGGCTAGAGCTCCCGATAGCTCGGCGCTTTTTTCCGTGAATGCCCGCATGAAGTCGGCGTCCTCTTCCCACACCAGGCGCTCGAAGAGTCGATACGTTTCCTCCTTCATGTCGGCGCCGAGCTCGAACGTGTTCGGAATCGCATCGAGATAGAGCCACTGCTCGATATATTGCCGGAACGCCCGGCGTGCACGAGGATGGGTGAGGAGCCGTTCGACCTCGGACTCGATGTTCGAGCCGAGCTCGCCGCTCGCGGCGAGGTCCAAGAGCGCTTGATCCGGCGCCGCGTTCCACACCAGAAAAGACAGCCGCGTCGCGAGCTCGAACGAGTCGACTTCGCGCGCGTCTCCCGGATTGCCTCCTTTTTGCGATTCGAGTCGATAGAGAAACTGCGGTGCCTGCAGCATCGCTCGCATGACCAGCGCTGCCCCGGCCTCAAAGCCCTCACCCTCTTGTTGCGCCACGACAAACAGCCGCGCGTAGAACCCCCGGTCCGCATCGGTGACCGGCCGCCGAAACAAAAGCGCTCCGACACCGTTCACGAAGCCATCGTAACAATCGTCGCGCAGCTCGGTGCAGCTCGCATATCGCGCCACCAGTGCGGGCACGTCCGCGCCGCTAACAGCGTCGTGCGCGATGAGGTCGTACGCGCGTACCCGTGCTGGGCTCAGCAGAAGATCGAGCGACGAGTTCCGAAACCCCTGGGGTACGCGCTCGTCGCGCGGCAAATTGTATTCGTCCGCCTCTACGCTGACCCCAAGCACCACCTCGAGTGAGTTCACGTACTCTTCTCGGGTGAGCCGACGCCCCACCGCAGGCCCCAGGCTGACTATTCTCGCATCGGGTCCGGCAAGGTCCCGAGGATCGGTCGACGAATCGCCGCCCGCGATCTGCCCCTCGCAAGCGACGAGACTCAGGATCGCGAGCAGGCCGGCGGCCCGCAGCCAGCCAAGCGCCAAATAAGGTACTCGTCGTCGATGCGGCTCATGCATGTAGAATCACCCCGATGGGTTAACATGCCCTGAGGCGGAGGGTGAATCAATAGCCCTTTGCGTCATTCACGCTCGCCTCCCACGGGTCGCCGGTTTGAGCGGAGTCTAAACGTGAGCGCGATCACATTCTGCAGGGTCGATTTCCATAGTTAGTGGATTTCGAGGGCGCTGACGGGAATAGAGGCTTGTGAAAAACGCATCCGTCCGTTGATATTTCCTCGTCGCCAAGAGTCAGGCGGCAGCTGCACGAAGTTTGGAGGCCCCGATGGTAGACGCAGAAGAAGCGCGCAGAGTCGCCGAGGATTCGAGAGAGAAGTTCTGGCGTGGGCAGAGTTTCATGCGGGATGTGTTTCTCGGGAACTTCCGGATGGACCTGCTCGAACGGCTCACGCTAGATGAACCGGACCGACCCGAGTTCTGGGCGTTCTATGACCGCTTGGCGGCCTTTCTCCGAGACGAGGTCGACTCCGCCGAGATCGACGCAACGGGAGAGTATCCTCCCCAAGTAGTCGCGGGCCTCGCCGAGCTCGGCGCGTTCGGCTTGAAGATCCCCAGAGAGTACGGGGGCCTGGGGCTGACGCATCCCGAGTACGTCCGAGTGATGCAGCTGCTCGGCGGCAGCGACGGCAACGTTGCGGCGCTCCTATCCGCGCACCAGGCAATCGGCGTCCCGCAACCGATCAAGCTCTTCGGGACGGCCGAGCAGAAAAAGCGTTTCCTGCCGCGCTGCGCGAAAGGCGCCATTTCAGCTTTCGCGCTCACAGAGCTCACGGCCGGCTCCGATCCGGCTCGGCTCGCCACGACCGCCGAGCTCTCCGCGGATGGTGAGCATTATGTGCTCAACGGTCAAAAGCTCTGGTGCACGAACGTCACCCTCGCGGACCTCATCGTCGTCATGGCTCGCAACCCTGCCACGAAGCGAATCAACTGCCTGGTCGTCGAAATGGACTGGCCAGGGGTCAAGGTCGAGCATCGGAGCCACTTCATGGGCCTACGCGCGCTTGCGAACGGCGTCGTCAGCTTCGACAACGTCAAGATCCCAAAAGACAACCTGATCGGCAAGGATGGCGACGGGCTGAAGATCGCGCTGGTCACATTGAACACCGGTCGGCTCAGCCTGCCCGCCGGCACGTCGGGCTCCGCGAAACGCTTCGTCGAAGTCGTGCGCAAATGGTCGAACGCGCGTGTTCAGTGGGGCGTCCCCATCGGCAAGCACGAGGC
>SHLP01000206.1 GCA_004283055.1 Deltaproteobacteria bacterium | reverse complement strand
GCCAGGCCGCGTCACGTCCGTCGGGGCCGCTCGCAAGCATGGCATTGATCCAGTCGACGACCGTAGGGACGCCACCGGTCGTGTCCGTATAGACTTTGTCGGCGCCCCACATCGTGTGCCGGGAGCCCGTTCCGAAGTAAAAGCGATAGTTCCCGGGAACCGTGGCGAACGTGGTCTCGGACTGCTGCCGCGCGACTTCGCCGAAATCGCAGCTCGCCTCCCACCAAGTCGTCGCGCCAAGCGGGCTTATGTCGAGCATGATGTTGTAGAAGCCGTACCGCCTCGAGCGCCCGGCCAGCATTTCCGGTCACCATTCGGGTCACCCACGAGAGATCGTCTGATTTGAACCATGTCGCCGCCGTGCTAACCGTCCGCAGTCCCATCACAAGCGAGGGTGGCGGAATTGGCAGACGCGCTGGATTTAGGTTCCAGTGTCCTTAGGGCGTGCAGGTTCGAGTCCTGTTCCTCGCACTGCGGTGATTGCGCGGGGTTACGGCGCGTGGCGTTCCAGTGTCTTTCCCGCTCACCGTCGATTTGTCCCGAATGTTGTCCCAAAAGGACGGACTCGGCCGCGCGACGCCTCGCATGAACGTACTGGTTGGTGGTGGTGGCGTGCCGGTGTCCGAGTAGGTAGCCGACGCCGAGAAGGTTGCCTGAGCGCTCCGTGAGCTCGGTCGCGACGCTGTGACGGAAGTCGTACGGCTTGACCTTGGAAGCGCGGTCGGGCTCGAGGCCGGCTGTCCGTGCCGCCGCACGGAGCGGGTAACGTCACGCGAACTTCGGAAAGATGAGGCCTTCCTCCGGACAGACCTCGTCGAGCACCTCGCGAGCGCGGGCGGTCAGCGGTACCTCGCGCTCGTATCGGGCCTTATCGGCCTCGGCGCGAATCTTTAGAAACGGCGCCTCGGGCCGAAGCGTCAGCGGCCTGAGAGCCGAATTTCGCGGTGCTAGATGATTATATCGTTATGTCGCGTGGCTCGCCGCGCATACAAGGCCTTTAAATTGACGATGCTCAGGTGCGTCCTCTGAACGAACCACATTGGAGATCGAGGTAGCATCGACGAGGCCGCGGAGCCGGGAACATGCACCTCGGCGCTGCCCTCCAGTGGCGACGATCCAGAATGCCGACGATCCGTTCTCGGCGACCCAGACAGCATCACCCAGCGTGGTCAGGCCCGTGACATTCGTCCGGGCCAGGTCGTCGGACGTCGCCAGAATCGATCATCGCGCCCACCGTAGTAGTCGTCGAGCACGGCGTCCATCACGGCGGCGGTGCGCGCGCCGCTCTCCCCCGTGCTCGGACACTGGCCGCGGCCGAGCAATTCGTCGACGATCGTCTGGATCAACGGCTGCTGGATGGGCTGGCGATTGGGCAGGTCGAAGGTCTCGCTGCCGCTGCTCGTGTGCAATTCCACCGGCTCGTTGCCGAAGGTCGACAAGCCCACGCGTCCCCCGGTGCCGATGATGCTCATCCAGTCCTCGCACGATTGCGATGCGAAATGCCACGTCGCCGCGCCAATCGCGCCGCCCGGCGTGGCGAAATACATAGCGACGCTGTCTTCCACCTCATGCGCACTGGCGACGTTTGCCGCTGTACCGCGCACGTCGCCAAGCGGCCCGATAATGAAGTCGAGGATGTCCAACGTGTGTGGACCCAGGTCCATGAAGAGCCCGCCTCCGGACTGTTCGGCGATCAGCCGCCACGGCAGGTCGGCCGCATCTACACCCTCGTGGGACGGCGAGGCGTAGTGATAGGTCACACCAGTCACGCGCCCGATGCGATTCTCGTCGATCAGCTCCTTCGCCTTCAAGAAGCGCCGCAGGGCGCGGCGATAGTGCGCCACGAAGAGCGGCACCCCGCATGAAGCGAAGGCCTCGACCATCTTCCGGCACTCCGGGTGGTTTCGCGCCATGGGCTTTTCGACGTAACACGGCTTGCCCGCCGCCGCGACGCGCAGAGCATGAGCCAGGTGCGCTCCGGGGGGTGTGGCGATGTACACAGCATCCACTTCTTCATCGTGGATCAGCGCATCGGCATCGTCGTACCAGCGCGGCACAGCGTGGCGCGCGGCGTAGTCGCGCGCGGCATCGGCGCTGCGGCGCATCACGGCGACCAGTTCGCTGCCGTCCGCACCCCGAAACGCCGGACCGCTCTTGACCTCCGTCACGTCCCCGCACCCGATGATGCCCCAGCGTATGGTCATGTTCGCATACCGATCCAGGAAGTGAAACCGTGGGCTGAAACCATGTCAGACTTCTGTTCTTCCGCCACGCAGGAATGAATCGCCCCAGACCCTTCGTCAATCCGGGGGTGATTGAAATGCACTTCCTGGGCGGCGAAGCGGAAACTCAAGCAGAGGACCTGCTGACGCGCCGACAGGGCCTTTGTTTTTACTGCGCTCAGTGGGAGTGGACGCACAAGATGGTGGGCATTCATGTTCGTGGACAATCCGTCATCGTCGATCACATACCCAACGAGCGCGCGACTCATCAGGCCATCGGGATGCTCGCTGCCAACTGGACGAACATCGTCGAGCCCTACGACGACGAGCCACGCTCCCCAAACAGATATCCAATACTCCGCTCGGGGTTTGATCCTGCCTTGAAGCATAATAATTCGGCCTCAGTGGCCGAAATTGAATCCCTCCTCAGCAAGCGCGAGTACAGCAGGCTCCTATCGGACCTTCAGCGAATCATTCGCGAGGGCAAAGAGGAGGCCGAGCGTGCCGCAGCACAGGCCCTCATCGAGAGCTACTGGTCCATCGGCAAACGCATCGCGAAGGAAAAGCTCACCAAGCGCGCGGGGTTCCACAACGCCATCCTGCGTGACCTGTCGACCGACCTCGGCATCGACCTCCGGACCCTCCAGCGCAGCGTCACCTTCTACCGAACGTACAAACGCGCCCCGCGGGTCGAAGGCTTGAGCTGGGCCCACTACCGGGTCTTGATGCAGCTTCGAGATCCGGACGAACGCGGTTTCTACGAAGAGCTCGCGGTCGACGAAAGCCTCTCGGTGAAGCGGCTCACGGTCGCCATTCGCGACGGTCACTACGAAGGCGTGCTGGAACACCCCGATGGCAAGCTCGTCAAGATCCCGCGCCCGACCGACCCGAGCTACCTCTACAAAGCCGAAGTGCGCGACGTCATCGACGCCGACACTGTTCTCCTCGACATCGACTTGGGGTTCGAAGTCATCCGCCGACAATCAATTCGCCTCGCCCGCATCGACGCCCCACCCCGTCAGACCTCGGAAGGCGCGCTGGGTCGCCGATTCGTCCGCGAGCAACTCGCCACGGCCCGCACCATCGTCGTGAGCACGCGCAAATACGACATCCATCGCCGCTACGTGGCCCACCTCTTCTACGTCTTCAACAACCGCGGCATCGAGCATACGTTCGCGAAGGGCCGCTACTTGAACCAGGAGCTGGTGACCAAGGGGTTCGCGAGGGTCGTGTAGGGCAAGGCTCGGCAGACGAGTGCGCGGCGGAGTGGACGCCAGTCCGTGGAGCCGTTCGAGCCGGGGAGCCTCCGCTCCAAACGCCAGATGTCTTCCGGCAGCCAAGTCGGGTCGACGCCGCCGAAGGGCACGCAGTCCCAATAGGCACGCTCCCCGCTGTCAGGATCCTTGCTCGGTTTTTCGTCCCGACCTACCGATCTTCAGAGCATGGTGTTCCGGAGGCATCGTCGGTCCAACGGAGTGTTCCCGTCACTGGATAGTGGTCAGATGGATAACGGCCGTCGACATCGGTGCGCACGATCTGCGAATCGACGGTGTGAAACCCTTCGTCGTGGAGCACGAAGTCAATACGGAGTCCCGTGGTGATTCCCAAGAAATAGTGCACGGTGCCCTCATCGTTCTCCATCACCGGGTTTGCTTGCCGATAACCATCGATCAGCTGTGGACTCTGCTCTGGCTCAGCGTCGAGCAAGATGCCGATCGCTGCGTTCTCTGGCCAAGCGTTGAGGTCTCCTGTGACAATCACGGGCACGTCGCTCGCAATCGTCGCGAGACGTTCACGGATCAAGGCTGCCGATAGCTCGCGCGACTCCTGACTGACGTGATCCCAGTGTGTGTTCAGCAGAACGAAGTCTTGGTTCGCAAGTTCATCACATAGGCGGACCCAGGTGGCCATCCGAGTCGCGGCCGAACCTTCGAAGACGGTTCCAGGAATCTCCGGGGTTTCGCTGAGCCAGAAATGGCCTCCGTCGACTTGGGAGAAACGTGAGCTTCGGTAGAAGATCCCGGCATATTCACCGGCAGCGACGCCGTCGTCGCGTCCAACTCCGAAGAAAGTGTACTCAGACAGAGCAGAGGCGAGATCGAGTACTTGGGCGTCGAGGGCCTCTTGAATACCGATGACGTCGGCATCCATAGCGGTGATGACGTCGATCACGAGGTCTCGCCGAGGGCCGTCGGGATTGGTCCAGCCATTTGGCTCTACAGACGAGTTCTCGTCCACAGGGTCGAACCGGATATTGAAGGTGGCCGCCATGAGCTGGGTCCCGTCCGCACCGCCCATTCCCCCTGACCCGCCGTTTCCGGGGGACCCTGATGAACCGCACCCGATCGACACGACCAATGCGAGAATGACAGAAGCGTTGCGTGCAAGAAAAGCCATCGGGCCTCCAGAAGAGATGCCGGGGCCGCAACTCTAGGCCAAACAGCCGGTTGGATCGATCCCGCACCGGCCGCCGACGTGAGTCGGCTTTCGATCCGGTTGCTAGGCTGGAGCTTCGGGTTTGAGATTGCTTGAAGCGTTTGCCCGCTACAACCCCACCCTCGTTGGCGTCCGCCGGAGCGTCGCTCAGAAGACGAGGGCGCCCGAGGGGATATCCCACTGAAGGCGACGGCCGTACTGGCTGCGGCGAATGTCGCGTTGGATTTCCCGCTTTCGCT
>SHLP01000293.1 GCA_004283055.1 Deltaproteobacteria bacterium | reverse complement strand
CCATGGCACGCAGCACCGCCGCTTCGACGTGCGGCGGAATGTTCGCCTTCTTGCTCCGCTGCGACGGCGGGTCCGGCGCTTCATTCCCGTGCTTGTAGAGCAGCTGAAAGTGGTTCTCTCCCGCGAACGGCGGCGACCCCGTGAGCATCTCGTACAAAATCACGCCGAGGGCGTACACGTCCGTTCGATGGTCCACCACCGACACGCCCTTTGCGAGCTCGGGCGAGATGTAAAGCGGTGTGCCGATGATTTGGTCGGTCGCCGTCAGCTTCGGGTCGCCGTGGTCCGGCGTCTTGATTTTCGAAATCCCGAAGTCGAGCACCTTCACGAAGTTGTGCCCGTGTTTTTGCGTGAGGAAGATGTTCTCGGGCTTCAGATCTCGATGCACGATGCCCGCGTCGTGGGCCGCTTGCAGGGCCTCCCCGGTTTGGCGCGCGATGCTGACCGCTTCGTCGACGGGTAGGGCGCCCCGGTCGAGCCGCTCGGCCAGGTTCTCGCCGTCGAGCAGCTCCATCACGATGAAAAGCCGGTGCTCCTCGTCGGTGTCGCAGTTGACCACTTTAACGATGTGCTCGTGGTCGATTTTGGTCGCCGACTTGGCTTCTCGTAAAAACCGCTCGACCGCGGACGGCTTATCGGCCCGCCCCTCGGGCAGGACTTTCACCGCGTAGGCCTTGCCGAGGTGGGTGTGCGTCGCCTCGTAGACCCGCCCCATGCCGCCGACGCCAATCAGGCGCTCCACCTGGTAGAGCCCACCCAGCGTGGCGCCGACCAACGGATCCTGAGCTAACTCCCCTTCGACCATCGTCCTTTACAACGTAACACGCCCGCCCGGTCCACTGGCATGGGCCGGCCGCCGGCACTACAGGGTAGCCATGGCACTGATGCACTCCAAAGGGATGCCGGTCGGCACCGCCGCGCCGCCGTTTTCGCTGCCCGGCGTCGACGGCAACACCTGGTCGCTCGACTCTTTTGAGGACGCCGGGCTCCTGGTCGTCGTCTTCACCTGCAACCACTGCCCTTACGCCATCGCCAGCGAGGATCGGCTTCTCGAGCTCCAAGCCGACTACGGCAAAAAGGGCGTGCGGCTCGTCGCCATCAACCCAAACGACGCCAACAACTACCCCGCCGACTCCTTCGACAACATGAAAAAGCGGGCCGCCGACAAGGGCTTCACCTTCCCGTACCTCTACGACGAATCGCAAAGCGTCGCGCGCGCGTACGACGCCGTTTGCACCCCCGACATCTTCGTTTTCGACCGCGACCGCAAGCTCGTTTACAACGGCCGCATCGACGACAACTGGCAAAAGCCGGAAGCCGTCACCCGCCGCGACCTCCGCGCCATCCTCGACGCAGCGCTCGAAGGCCGCGCTGTCGACTTCGAGCACGTCCCGTCGATGGGCTGCTCCATCAAGTGGAAGTAAATGGCACGCGTCCCTTCGTTCGAGATGCCGCGCACCGAGATTCGAACCGAGCTCGACCGCATCCGGCATCCCTTCCGCATTGCCATCGACCGCGCCAAGAACCCTTTCAACA
>SHLP01000079.1 GCA_004283055.1 Deltaproteobacteria bacterium | reverse complement strand
GGCGCATTCGCGCCGGGCTTCGCCCTTCGGGCTCGCGCTGCCGCCTGCCATTGGGAAGCCGGGTTAGCCCCTCCATCCCTATCCATTCAATAGAAGAACGGCTCGGGATGGGCAGCACAGCGATTGGGCCGGCGCCTAGTCGTAGGTCGACTTGAGGGGCCGTGGCGACGGGGCGCCCGATCGCGAGCACGCCCGTCGCGAGCCGTTCTTCGATCGTACGGTTGACCGTTGGTACCGTATCGCCCCTTTTTTCCGAGCCCCGGTATACCCATCGCGCGCCGTTCACCACTACCACAACACTCCCCATGCTACCGTCCTCCGCATGGTTCGCGTGGCTGCCTTCGGGGTCTTCTTGGTCGTTTTGCACTTGGGGCAGCCGATCGTCATTCCCATTTTGCTGGCCACTCTGATCGCGATCAGCCTGTCGAAAATCCTCGACCTCACCGAGAAGGGCGTTCCCCATTGGTTGGCGGTCGGGCTTGCCTGTCTTGCCGCGATCGCGGTGGTGAGCGGGCTCGGCTTTCTCACCACGCGGGCGGCCACCGATTTCGCTTTGGCGTTCAGCCAGTATCGCGGTGACTTCGATCGCTTGCAGTTCGAAGCGGCCTCCTGGCTCTGGGCGCAGGGCCTCGGCATTCCCGCCACCGCGGTAGAGCAGTTCGATCCAAGCGAGCTGGTTCGGGGTCTCACGCTTCCTGGTTTGACCCTGGCGCTCAGCGTCGTGTCCGCGGGCTCGCTCGTTTTGCTCATCACGGTCTTTTTGGTCGTCGAAAGCGGATCGATCGCACACAAGCTCTCCGGGACGGACCAGTTGGGTCAGGTGGATGTCCAAACGCTCAAAGGTGCCGCGCGCGACGTTCAGCGATATCTCCTGATCAAGACCGTGACGAGCGCGACGACCGGGCTTCTCGTCGCTGCGCTGACCAGCGTGGTTGGCCTCGGTCACTCTCTGCTGTTTGGGCTGATCGCCTTCATCCTCAACTACATCCCCAGCATCGGCAGCATTCTCGCGTCGATCCCCGCGATCTCGCTCGCCCTGATCACCCTCGGCTGGCTCCCCGCGCTCGCGCTTGCCGTTGGCTATGGCCTGATCAATCTGCTGATCGGCATCCTGATCGAGCCACGCTGGGCCGGTCAGGCCACCGATCTCTCGCCGACGGTCGTCGTTCTATCCATGGTCTTTTGGGGTTTCGTGCTCGGACCGATCGGAGCGCTCCTCTCCGTCCCCCTCACCATCATCGTCCGAATGACCGCCGCTCAATCCAGCGAATGGTCCTGGCTCGCAATGCTCTTGGGTTCTTCTCGAAGTATGCGAAACTCGGCGCGATGACGAAACCGCCCTCGCGCGGCCCAGACCCATTCACATTGCTCGGTGCACCATGAACAGCATTCCTAAGCCAATCGTCCAGCTCCTCGCCGTTTCGCTGCTGATGAGCAGCGTCCAGTGCACGTCGACGGGAACTTCAAGCTACTACGACCAGTGCGATCCTGACATACCCGCCGCCGAGTGTTACGCGACGCGCCGTGCACCGGAGTCGGAGCAAGTGAAGCTCGCGACCGACATCGCCCTGCGCTGGATCGAAGAGCACCCCGCCGACGAGGAGATTTGGGATTGGGCGCCCGGAGTCCTCATGTTCGCGCTGACCGAGCTATACCGCGTCACCGGCGATGATAGCCTGCGCGACTACTACAGCGCCTGGTTGGACTACCACATTCGAGAAGGCTACGACATCGTCTGGAGCGACAGCTGTCCGCCCGCCATCACAGCCGTATCGCTTCTGAGCGGAGCGCCAAACGAAGATTATCAACGCGTCGTCGATGACGTCCTGCAGTACCTGCGTGTCGATGCACCTCGGACCGACTACGACGGCATCAGTCATGCCGGCTTCCTAGGGGCGCGATCGATTTGGGTCGATAGCGTCTTCATGTTCGGGATGGTGCTGACCCGCTGGGGCGAGCTCAGCGGCGATGCGTCCGCTCTCGACCTCATGTCGGAGCAGATGGCGATCTTTGCGCCGCGTCTCCAACACGGAGATGGTCTGATGCAGCACGCCGACGGTTGGCCCGGCAACGTGGACAACGACATCTACTGGAATCGTGGCAACAGCTGGGTGACCGCCTCGCTCTCGGACTACCTCCGGGCACGGCTGCTCCGGGGGGAGTCCGACGCCGTCGCCGAAAAGATGTTTCGCGATCAAGTCCGCGGCGCCCTCGCGCTTCAGGACTCGGAGACGGGTCTCTGGTGGACGATCATGAATCGGCCCGGCGAGATCTATCAAGAGACGAGCGGTCCGGCGCTCTTCGCGTATGGAATGGCGCGCGCCTTTCGCTACGGGATTCTCGGCGAGCGGGAGCTCGAGGCGGCCTTGCTCGCAGTCGAAGGCGTCAAGGAGCGAATCGAGCCCGACGATCAAGGACGGCCGGTCGTCACCGGAATTTCCCTTGGGACCGATCCGACGACCTTCGAGGGATATGCCATCGTCGAACAGAGAGAAGACGTCAACTACGGCGTCGGCGCCGTGATCTTGGCGCTGATCGAAACCTCGGGCCTCGCCAACTAGGCTTGGGTAGCCCGCTCCTTCCCATCGAACGGCTCCCGTCGGGATCAGCCGGTGGTGGACCGCTCGCCGAGCCCAGCGAGCCTGTACGCGGCGATCGGCACGATTTGCCCGTCTTCTTCGATCCCTTGCACACACCACGCGGCCGCCTCCCGCAGATTCGGGAATGCGCGATTGGGGGCCGGTTGCGGCGAAATCCAGCGGAGCGCCGTGTAGGCGCCTCGAACGACCGCGCTCTGGATGATGATGGCGCTGCCGATGTTCTTTTCTCGGATGACCAGTCGGCGGCTGTCTTCAAACGCCTTCATCTGCCTCCGCTTCGTAGCGTCGGGGACTCCGTCGAGGGTCGTCGTATCGACGATGAGCGCGTGTCGCACCGGAGCGGCAAAGACCAGCTCGTAGCACTCCTGCATGTACTCGATGTCGGCCGCCGTCAGGACCGGGGGCATCGTCATGAGCGAAAGCGGCCAGAGCGAAACGTCGAACTGGAGGCCGACGCCGGCCGGTGGCGCCCCAATGCGCGGTGTCTCCCCCATGAAGCGATTATCGGCGATGGGTGCGCCAATGCAAGCAAGACGCCAATTTGGGTCGACGCGACGGTCTCTACGGCTGCGGGGGCGCAATGGGGACCGGTAGGTCGTCGATCGGAGGGGTCTCGCCAGGCGTGGGGAGCTCGGTGGGTGGCGGCGCAATCTCCGGCTCCGGCTCGGGCGTCGTGGGCGTTGGAGGGGCCGCGGCTGCCGGCCGAGGCGGCGCGGCCTGGACACCTCGCTGCGGAGCGACCTCCGTCTCCCTCCCGAATGCAGACATCGCCCAAACGATACCGGCGCCGATCAGCAGAAGCGGGATGATCAGCGCCCACCACGGACTCGAGCTCGGTGGGGCCTTGGACGGCACCAGGCTCAGTCGGCACAGCTCGCATTCCCCACGCCGATCCAGAGGGAGCTGGTGCGTCTTGCAAATCCCGATCGTTTCAACCATCCAACGGCCAGTCTATCACGTCCGGATGGCCGTTTTAACCGCTACTCGCGGCTAGTTTGGTTACTGCACCACCAGGCATCGCGCAGCGCCCACGCTGTCTTCGTTGTTGTCTTCCGCGCACTCGAGCTCCACTGAAAGCCCGGCCGCCTCGTCGTCCACCGTCACGTAGAAATCCCACGGTCCGATGTCGCCCGATTCCGGGACGAACTCCCAGAGCAGGGTCTCGGTCTGGCCCGGCAGCAAAGGCACCGTCGTCGACTCGAATCCGAGGAGCAGACCGTCGGGCAAGACCCCCTGGTAGAAGCCGACCGGCACACCGCCCGCGACCCCTAGCGAGCCGGTGTTGGCGATTTCGGCCTGAATGGTGATCGCGCTCGGACAGGAGCTGGTGTTGACCGAAAGCCCGGCGACCGTGAGATCGGGGGCGTTGAAAACGCCCTCGCCTTGGACGTTCTGGCGGTAGTTGTTGAGCCCAGTCCCGGACCAGCTGTCGTTCTCCTGAGAAGGGATCGCACCCGAGGCTTCCACGTTGGTGACGTGATAGGTGTGCTGATTCCAGACCTGCCGTGTTCGTACCCACTTGTCGTTCGAATCGCCGAAGGCGAGCAAGCCATGCGTACCCACGGTGCAGTTGTCGCGGATGATCTGATCGTCGTTGGCGGGCACGACGAACTCGGAGTTGCCGTCCGCATCGACGTCGACGATGAGTGGGTACTCCGCTGCCGTGCGCGAGGAGTTCTGCAGTTTGAGAAGCTCGCTGCCGTCCTCGCCTGAAAGAATGTAGAGATGGCACTCGTCGTTGTAGACGACTTCGGCTTTCCCGTCGCCCTGGAAGTCGAAGACGCTCGAACCGGTCACACTCGAGGAAAGATCCTGCACAGCGATTGACCAAAGGATCCCGTCATTTCGTCCCGAGCTGCACAGCTCCGCCGGCACCGGGTCGCCAGCGCAGTCCAAATCGTAGACGGCGTAGTTTCCGCGGCCTGCAGCCGCGAACTCCGGCCGCCCGTCTCCATCGAAGTCGGCCACCGTAGGCGCGCCACCCACGCCACCGCCCGGGATCGGAACGGGCCCGAAGACCAAGCTGCCATCCACCCCGTTCAGCACTCTGGCGTTTCCGGCGCTGATGCTTACCACGTCCGGCTTTCCATCGAGGTTCATGTCGGCGACCGCCACGAACCCGTCCGGAGCTGCTGCGTTTTCCCACAGCAGAGCTCCGTCCGACTCGTAGACCCTGTTGCCGCAGACGATATCGAGCTGGCCGTCGTCGTTGAAGTCCGCAACGGCGCTGATGCACCACTCGCCGTTGCAGCCAATCCAGCCCTTGTCCTGCATCAGCGTTCCATCGTTGTCGAACCATTTGCCGCCAATCACGACTTCGGCTTCGGGGTCGGAGTCGAGATTTGCGAGTGCGGGATAGCCCTGCTTCTCGCCGACACTGACGTCGGCAGTCCACTTCTGCGCGCCGTCATGCTCGATCACGACCAGGGTCCGGTCGATGGTCATGAAAACGATCTCGAGCTCCGGATCGAGATCCAGATTTCCGAGCGCGGCGCCGGTTCCCCATCGGACGTTGTAGGTGCTGTCCGGGATCATCAGATTCTCGCTGCCGTCCTCGCCATTGAGCATGACGAGCATGTTGTTTGCGGTGGAGCGGTACGCGACCGTGACCACCTCGGGCAAGCCATCTGCATCGACGTCCGCGATGGCAGGCGTCGACTGAACTTGACGATAGCGATCGTCGAGGCTCCATCCTTCCCAGTGCCACTCGATGGTCGGTTCGAACGTAACCGACTCGGGACGGAGCTCGCAGAGCGGGCCCGTAGGCTGGGGAAGGCATTGAGAGAGCGTCGGCTCGCAGAAGTCGCCCTCCGGGCAGTCGAAGCTATCGGTACAGCTAGCGCCCGGCGTTGCACACGCGCCGGCAAGGCACACGTCCCCCATGGCGCAGCAGACCGACCCGTCCCCGCCGCAGCGGATGCCCGATGCGCACGGCGGGACGCAGGCCCCGTCGAAGCACTCGTCGCCTAGGTCACAGCAGACCGAAGGAGTCCCACAGAACAAAGAGGACTCGCAGGTTTCGATGCCGCCGCTTCCCGCGCTTCCGCCGCCACCCGACGCGCCTGCCCGGCCGCCCGCGCCGCTCACCCCTGCGCTGCCGGCAGAGCCGCCTCCACCTCTGGGGTCTTCGTTTGTCGAACCACCACACCCCAGCGCGAGGATCGCGCCGAGAACCAAACCAATTCTAAGAGCAGTCATAATGTAATATTGTAACATGAAAGGAATCCTGCGCATGGGAATCTGCCTCCTGAGGGGCCCATTTCATCCTGCGCCGGTGTGGGGCTTTCGGATTCCGAGCTGGAGCATCTCCCTCGCTTCGCTCGGGGAGCTGGCGTGCTATTTCCCCGGAGTGCAGAACCTCGCCGGCCTTCTCGAGCGCCTCGATCTGGAGCTTCTCGACCGCGATCTCTTCCGTGGGTTCAGCCCGCACGACGGCCGGCCCAGGATCTTCGGAGGCCTGGTTGCAGCCCAGTCGCTGATCGCCGCTTGCCGAACGGTTGAAGGCCGCGTCGCGCATTCGCTGCACGGCTACTTTCTGCGCGAAGGCGATACGTCGGTTCCCGTTCTCTATCACGTCGACCGCATTCGTGATGGGCGGTCGTTTGCGACTCGACGCGTCGTGGCCAAGCAGCACGGAAAAGCGATTTTCAACCTGTCGGTTTCGTTTCAGGCGCCTGAAGACGGACTGGAACACCAAGCGAACATGCCTCAGGCCCCGCCGCCGGAAACCATTCCGACGAACGTAGAGCGACTGCGCGCCTACAAAGAACGCGCGGACCATCCCGCAATTGATTTCCTCTTGAAGCTAGACCGGCCCATCGAGCGACGCGAAGTGGATCACGTCGATCTGCTCGACCCCAAGCCGCAGTCTGGCATCCACCGAACGTGGTTTCGCGCGGCCGGTACGCTCGACGACGACCCGGTCATGCATCAGGCCGTGCTCGCATACGCAAGCGACTACGGTCTGCTCGAAGCCTCGTTCACACAGCACGGGCACAGCTTCCTGACCGACGAGCTCATCCTCGCCAGCCTGGATCACGCGATCTGGTTTCACCGGTCATGCCGCGCAGACGAGTGGTTGCTCTACGTGACCGATAGCCCGCGTACCGCCGGCGGGCGCGGTCTGAATTTCGGCCGAATTTATTCGCAAAACGGGGCGCTCGTCGCGTCCGTCGCGCAGGAGGGTTTGATGCGCATTCGGAAGCCGCGATGAGTCGACATACTGCACCAGCTCGGATCGCTTTGGTCGTCGGCCTCGGTCTCTTTGGCTCCTCGGCGCTGGCTCAGACCATCCCCATTTCCCCGCCTGCTGAGGATACGGGTGAGCTCGAGGCCTCGCCCGAGCTGCTCGAGTCCGACCGAAAGATGCAGGACCTGCGGGCGAAGCTCCAGACTTGGCAGACCAGTGCAGCGGAGTACAAGCGCGCGGGGCAAGAAGCGCAGGCCCGCGCCGCCCTCATCGACGAGGAGATCGCACGCCTACAGGAACGCGAGGCGATCGAGGTGCCTGAGGGTGCGACGGCGGCCGAGCTTGCGGCGAAGCTCTTGGAAGCCGAGCAGGACCTCGCGGCCGCTCGCAGCGAGGCCACCGAGCTCGATGTGGAAGCTGACGCGCGAGCCGAGCGACGCCGAAGGGTCCCGGAGTTGCTCTTGATCGCAAAGCAGCGCCTCCGAGATCTCGAGGGCGCACCGGCTGCGTTAGGCGAGGAGGCGGCCCAAGCGCAGGCGTTGACCGAGATAGCCTCGCTGAGACGGGCAGCGCTGCTCGCTGAAATCGAATCGTATCAGAACGAGCTCGCTAGTTACGACGTTCGGGGCGCGCTGCTCGCCAAGCGACGGGACCGGGCGACCCTGCGAATCGCCTACTACGAAGCTCTGAGCACCGGGCTGCGCGAGGCGACCCAGCGAATGGAGCTGAACAAGGTCGAGAGCGAGAACGAAGAAGCGAAAAAGCTTCTCAAAGAGCTGACCGCTCTGCCCGAGGGCGTGAAACAAACGCTCGAAGAGCTCTACCGTCGAAACCAAGCCCTGGCTTCCGTTTGGACCGGAAAGAGCGGGCTCTACCAGCAGATCGACGACGTCAGCCAGAAGCTCGCGAGAGCCGAAGCCCGGGTGGCGGAAATCGAGTCCGAGCTCCTTCGACTGGCAGCCCGCGTCGAGGCCGTCGGCCTGGCGGACTCGGTCGGTGCTCTGCTGCGGCAGCATCGCGCCGAAGCGCCCGATATCGGAATGTACCAGCGCTTCATTCGCATGCGCCAGGAACAGATCGGCGACGTGCAGCTCCAGCAGATCAAGCTTCGGGAGCGACGCGAGGCGCTGGTCGATATCGACAGTCTGGTGAGCGAGGTCATGGCGTCGCTCGACGAGCCCGTCCCCCCGGATGTCCGCAGCGATGTCGAGCAGCTCCTCAGGCAGTTGTTCGAAACGCAGCGCAGGTACATGGATGCGCTCATCGATGACTACGAAACGTACTTTCAGAAGCTCGTCGACTTCGATGCGAGCCAACAGGAGCTCATCGACCGAACCAAGGACCTCCTCGACTTCATCGACGAGCGCATCCTTTGGGTCCCGAGCGGCAAAACCCTGCAGCCGGAGCTTTTTTCCGACGGGCGCGACGCGATCGCCTGGCTCTTGAACCCGACGTATTGGGCACAGCTGGGCAGGGCTTTTCGACAGGCGGCGACGAAGCTATGGCCCGTCCATCTTCTGGTCCTGCTCCTCGTCATCGCGTTCATCCCGACGGCGCGCCGGGCTGGCCGGCGCCTTCAAGCGCTCGACGAAGCCGCTCGCAGGCCCGACTGCGCCAAGATCGCGCCCAGCAGCGAAACGCTGCTGATCACGCTCGCATTGGCTCTTTGGCTACCTGCGGTCTCAGCGTATGTTGGTTGGCGTCTCGGCGTCTCCCCTGCGGCAACCCAGTTCACCCGTAGTTTCGTCCATGGGCTACTGGTTGCCTCCGCGTTCTGGGCGACCCTCCGCGTGTGCCGGTATCTCGTCCGGCCGAACGGGATAGCCGGGGCGCACTGCGGGTGGCCTGCTGCCGCGCCACCGGCTCTTTCGCGAAGCCTTGGTTGGTTCGCAGCGCTGACCGTACCCGCTGTCTTCATCATTTTCATCTTCGAAGCTCGCGGTGAAGGCCTTTGGCGCGAGTCGGTCGGCCGCGTCGCGTTCTCCCTGTCGATGCTGGCCGTTGCTGCCTTCAACTACTCGGCGTTGCGCCCCAACGGTCCCGTCAGAACCTTCATTCGCGGCCCCAGGCCCATTCGTCCGTGGATTTGGCGCGTGCTCCAGATCTCCTCGATCCTGCTGCCGCTTGGCCTCGTGGTGGGAGCTCTCTACGGCTTTTATTGGACGTCTCTCCAGCTGGCGGTTCGCTTGCACCTCTCGGCGGTTCTCGTCTTCTTCGTCGTCATTGGCATTCAACTCTACGCGCGCTGGTCTCTGGTGTCCGAGCGCCGCGCGGCTCTCGAAGACGACGAGCTCTCCGACGCACCCGTGAGGCCTACTCCCACGATGCAGGTCAGCCGACTGATGGTGGGCACCGGTCTGCTGATCGTCGTTCTCGGGCTGTTGGGCGTCTGGGCCGATCTCCTGCCTGCGACTCGGATTCTTCATCAGGTCGAGCTCTGGAGTGTGACCCAGAAAGTCACCGTCTCCGAGATCGATCCGTCCGGCGTCGAGCGTTTTTCGACCGACGAGCGCCTCGTTGCCATCACCCTTGCAGAGCTCCTCCGCTCGGTTTTCATCATTTTGCTGACCATGGTGTTCATGCGCGCCATTCCGGGCTTGCTCGAAGCCACCCTGTTTCGTGGGCTGGGCCACGGGGTGCGCTATGCCTATTCGACCATCGCGAAATATGCCGTGGTCTTGGCCGGCCTCGGGCTCGCCTTCGATGCGATCGGCATTGGCTGGTCCAGCATTCAATGGCTGGTCGCCGCCGTCGGTGTGGGGCTCGGCTTTGGTCTTCAGGAGATCTTCGCCAACTTCGTTTCCGGGCTGATCATCCTATTCGAACGGCCGATTCGAGTGGGCGACATCGTCACCGTCGGTGACGTGAGTGGAACCGTGTCGAGAATCCGCACCCGCGCGACCTGGATCACTGCGTTCGATCGCAAGGAGCTCTTGGTGCCCAACAAGGAATTCGTCACGGGCCGACTCATCAACTGGACGCTGTCGGACGCCGTCCTGCGCCTCTCGATCCCGGTTGGCATTGCGTATGGCTCCGACACGAACCGAGCCATCGAGGTCCTCGAGAAGGTCGCCAAAGAGTCGTGGCGCGTGCTCCCGGATCCGCGTCCTCACGTTCTGTTCACCGCGTTCGGCGATAGCTCGCTCTCCTTCGAGCTCCGGGTCTTCGTACGGAGCGCGGAGCAGCTCTTCTCCGCACGGCACGATCTGCACATGGGCATCGACAAGGCGTTTCGCGAAGCCGGCATCGAAATAGCCTTCCCACAGCGCGACCTGCATCTGCGCTCCGTGCCCGCCGAGATGAAGCCGCCCCCGAGCCGAACGGACTGAGCCCTCGCACGCCCCCTTCACTGCAGGTTGTAGTTGATCATCATCGACCGGCCGTCGCGCCGAACGGAAAGCGTGAACTTGTCGGCCGTCCGCAGAGTCGTGTACGCGCCGAGCGCCGCATCGGGGTTGCTCAGCGACTGCCCGTTGATGCTCTCGAGGATATCGCCGTTCTGGATGCCAATCTTGGTCAGCAAGGTGTCGGGCCGGATGCCTCGAATCTCCATGCCGATCGACTCGCCGTTTTCGATCTTGGGTGCGACCGCCGCGATACCGATGATTTTACCGGCGTTGTCGAGCACCTTGTTGAGCATGGATCGCGAAAGGTTATAGTTGCTGTCGTTCACGCGGTCGATACCCTCGGCCATCTCGCTCTCGCTCAGTCCAGCGTTGCGATCCGTGGTTGGGGCCCTCTTGCGCCTCGGCGTCTTCTTCTTCGAGTCGGCCTTCTTGGCGGGTCGAAAGACAGGCTTTTTGGCCGACCCCGCGACTTGGAACATGGCCAGCCGGCACAGGCCGCCCTTGCTCTGCAGGACCACGGCGTCGGATTCAATCGCGCGAATTCTGGACCCTTCGACTTCGGTCCCGCCGTAATGAAGGCTCGCCTTTTTGTCGCTCCCGACGATGGCAGCCAGCGAGCGTTCGAGGTCGCCCGGAATGACGACCGTGCCAATCACGCGCATGGTTCCCGTGCAGAGCGTTTCGACCTCTTCTGGCGGCAGGTCCGCCATCGGCAGCTCCGAGTCCTCACCTGGAACGCTCGACAGATCGCCCAAAGCGGAATTGAAGATGTTTCGCCTCAAAATGATGACTGGATCGCGCCTGCGGGGAGTGCGCGGGGGCGTCACGGCTTTCCTCGGTGGTGCCGGCGGGGCTTGGACCTCGCGGCTCAGCACGCGGTCGGCCAGCATTGCGGTTGCCCCCTGAGCACAGAAGAGCGCGCAGACCCCGAGAGTCGAGAAAATGAGCACGCTTCGCAGTCGATTGTTTGCGGCAGAGGCCATGGGTCCTAGAGCTTAGCCTACATTCGCCTGGGTCAATCGGGTATAGTCCGCTGCCCTCATGGATTGGCTTAAGCGATTTTTCACGCGCGTCGTTTTGGATTCGTGGCGCGAGGCGGACGCGCAGGCGGACAGCGCGAGCTCCCCGCAAATCGATTTTCGGCCCGTCGTCGTGCTCGTCACCACGGCGGTCGTGCTTACGATCTCGCGCTACTTCGGCGGCAACGCCACCTTCTCCGATCTCGTTCCGTTCGACGCCAAGGTCCACTCACGCGCGGAATGGGACTTGATGGCTAGGGCCTGGTGGTCCGGCGTTCGCATCGTGACCTATGTGTTCATTCCGGCGCTCACCATCCTTTTGATGCCAGGCGAGCGAATTCGAGACTACTACGTTTCTTTCAAAGGGTTCCGACGGCACCTCTGGATCTACATCGGGCTTTACCTGCTGGTGTTTCCCTTCGTCCTCCTCGTCGCGCAGCAAGAGCAATTTTTGAGGACCTATCCGTTCTACAAGTACGCCAATCAATCGCTCGGTCACTTCTTCGCCTGGCAGCTGCTCTACGCGGTCCAGTTCCTCGCCTTGGAGTTCTTTTTTCGCGGCTACATGCTCAAGGGGCTTCAGCACAAGTTCGGCTATGGAGCGATTTTCGTCATGGTCGTGCCCTACTGCATGATCCACTATCCCAAACCGCTGCCCGAAACGCTCGGCGCAATCCTTGCGGGGATCGCGCTCGGGACGCTAGCAATGCGCACCCGGTCCATTTGGGGAGGGGTGCTGATTCACGTCGGAGTGGCTCTCACCATGGATTGGCTTGCCGTTGCCGAGTGCCCGCCGCCAGGGAAAGGGCCCTGCCGCTAGGCTCACGCCTGCCTTTGTTGACCCTCGACGTCCGGAATGATTTGAAAGTGCACCGATTCTTGCATATCAAAGCTGTGGGATGGTCGAGCTCGACCCCACAACCGTGACGATCCGGTCTGCGCGCGACGCGGACGTGCGTCAAATTCAGCATCTCTTCGACCTCTGCTACGGCGATCGCTACTCCCACCCCGAGTTCGTCTCTGCCGCGTACCTCCGAAAGATGATGTACAGCGACAACTCGATCCTCCTGGTTGCCGACGAGGCAGGCGAGGGCGTCATCGCGACGGCGTCCGTGGTGATCGACGTCGGCGCCTATGCCGACCTCATCGGCGAGTTCGGGCGCCTGGTGGTGCATCCGGGCAAGCGCGGTCAGCACATAGGCCACCGGCTGATGAGCGAGCGCATCAAACGGGTCGAGGACTACTTGCACATCGGCTTTGCAGACAACCGGGTTGCCCACACGCGCTCGCAGCAGATCTCCCTTTCGCATGGCTTTGCTCCCGTGGGTTTTTTGCCGATCCAGAACGGCGAGCCGGTCGCCCTCTTTGCACGTCATTTCGGGGACGCGTTGAAATTGCGACGCAACCACCCGCGGGTCGCTCCGCAGGTCTACGGCCTGGCTCAGCGAGCGCTCCGGAGCTGTGGCATCGAAGCGGATGCGATCGTCGACGAGATGTCGCCACCGTACGGCCTCGATACGGGCTTCGAGATTGAAGAGATGAGCGCGAAGGGCTACGCGACGCTCTTACGCTTCGAGCGCGGCCGAGTGCGGAATCCGGAGATCTTCGGCCCCGCGCGAGTGCACTTTGGGCTGCGCACGCTGGAGTCGCACAACACGTCCTACCTCTTGGCGCGAAAGCACGGGCACCTCGTCGGCGCGGTAGGGTATGCCCACGACGCCCGACTCGACCATGCCGTGCGGATTTTTGAGCTGGTTTGCGCCGACGAGTCCCCGGTACGCGTGCTTCTCAAGGAGCTCATGCGACGGTCGCGCGAGGAATGGCGCGTCGACTACGTCGAAGTCGACGTCAACGCCCACGCGCCGCGAATGCAAAAGACCCTGCTCGAGCTGGGTTTCGTGCCGGTCGCCTATCTGCCGGCCGCCGTGTTCCACCAGGTCGAGCGGCTCGATACGGTGCGAATGGAGCGGTTTTACATCCCCGTGCGGACGGACGACCTGCACCTCTGCGAGGAATCCAAACCCGTGGTCGAGATGGTGGTTCGAAACCTCAACACTCGCACGATTCAGCCGCAGCTCGTTCAGCTTCTGCCGACGACACGGCTCGGGCACGGTTTGAATCGCGAGCAAGCCGCGCGGCTCTCCACCCTTTTCGAGACCGTCACATTCGCCGATGGGGAGACGATTGTGGAGGCCGGAAGGCGCGACGCCCGGCTCTATATTCTGCTTTCTGGCATGGCGCGGGTCTTCTCGGGGACGCCCGCAGAGGAGGTTGGCACGGTCGCTCAGGGCGAGCTTCTCGGGGAAGTCTCGCTTCTACGCAAGACGCCGCACTCGGCTAATGCCGTCGCCGACGGTCTCGTCGAGGCCGCAGTAGTCGCCCACAGCGACCTCAACCAGCTCTTGAAGCAACGAAGCGACATCGGGCTACTGCTCTTTCGAAACCTCGCGACCGGGCTCAGCAACAAGCTGAGTCGCACCGATGCCTTTCTGAGCATCAAGCCCTGGGAGTGAGGCTCAGCCTTCGAGGCTCAGCGCCCCCGTCGGGCAGTGCTTGACGGCAAGCTCCACTTTTTCGCGAAGCTCTTCGGGGGGCTCTTCCTGCAGGATGTTGAGGTACCCTTTGTCGTCGACCTCGAAGACCTCTGGTGCTTCCCCCATGCAGCTCGCGTGTCCCTTACAAAGGTCGAAATCTGCTTTGATTCGCATTGGTTCTCCTTTGTTTCCCAGATACCATGCTCTCGCTAGGAGCACAGTGTGAGAGCACCCGCACAGAGCGCCACAAGACCCCTGAGCGTAGGCGAGCTCGAGAAGCCGCCCAGGCTCAAGGGTGGGCTTCCGCTAATCGGTCACACCGTGGCGTTCGTCAAAGACACGATTGGTTTGCTTCAGCGGACCTACGACGAGTGCGGACGAGTCGGCCGGTTCAAGCTCTTCGGCAAGGACATGATTCTCTTCACCGGGCCCGAGGCGCATGAAGCTTTGTTCCGGCAACCGGACGAGGTCCTGAGTCCGAACGCGGCCTACAAAATGATGGTCCCCGTCTTTGGTGAAGGTGTTGCGTACGGCGCCGAGCCGGCGAGGATGGCCGAGCAGATGCACATGCTCTACCCCGCTTTGCGCAACGATCGCATGCGGACGTACACCGAAATCGTCGCACGAGAGACCCTCGACGTGATTCGGGATTGGGGCGAAGAGGGTGTTTTCGAAGCCGGCGCATTCTTCGGCACGCTCACGAATTACACTTCGAGCAGCTGCCTGCTCGGCACGGAGTTTCGCAATGAGATGAGCGAAGAATTCTCGAAAGTGTACTACGACCTCGAGCGCGGCATCGTCGCCTGGGGCTACATTCATCCCTACCTGCCGATCCCGGCGTTTCGGCGCCGCGACCGCGCTCGCGCACGGCTCGGCGAGATGGTCTCGGAAATCGTCGAAAAGCGAAAACAGTCCGGCTATCGGGGCGAAGACTTTCTGCAGACACTCATCGACTCGGAGTACGCCGATGGAAGCAAGCTCAGCGACCACGAGATCACCGGCATGCTCGTGGCCGCGATGTTCGCGGGGCACCACACGAGCTCAGTCACGACGGCCTGGACCTTGATCGAGCTCTTGCGAAATCCCGGCTTCCTCGAAGAAGTCCGCGACGAGATTCGCGCGCGCTACGCCGGCGGAGAGGCGTACAGCTTCCAATCGCTCCGCGACCTCGGAAAGACGGAAGGCGCCGTAAAGGAGGCCCTTCGAATCCATCCTCCGCTCTTCATCTTGCTCCGCGCGGCGCTCCAGGACTGCGAAGTCCTCGGTTATCGGGTCAAGAAAGGGAACTGGGTAGCGGTCTCTCCGATGATTGCTCACCGGGACGAGCAGGTGTTCGAGAACGCGCTCGAGTACGACCCAGGTCGCTACGGCCCTGGCCGCGAAGAAGACAGACGGCCGTTCGCGTACATCTCGTTCGGTGGCGGACGGCACAAGTGCATGGGGAACGCCTTCGCCATTCTGCAGATCAAGACCATCATCGCGGTCCTGCTCAGCGGCTATGACTTCGAGCTGGTCGGCGATCCGGTTGAAACCGATTTCCAGGGCCTAGTGCTGGGTCCGAAGCCACCCATTCGCATTCGATATCGCCGTCGGGACGCATGACGGGCGAGGGCGTTCCGCGTTGGTTCTCGGCGAATCCAAGCAAGGCCTGGGGGGAGAAGTTCTTCCTCGCATACTCGCCGATCTGGATGACGATGATGGGCCTCGTCATGGGTCTCGGGATCACCGAACGACTGGGAGAGTGGGGTTTCATGGCGGTCGGTGTCGCGGTCGCGCTACCGCTTCTGGCGGTCCCTGCCTTGATCCGCGATGAGACCCCACTCGGCCGCCCCTGGTACCGGACCTACTGGTTCAAGGCGAACCTCTACATCGCGATCTTCAACCTCGCCGCCAACTACTTCGGGTCGGAGTACTTCTTCGATGTTCTCGGGATGGTCTACGACTACCCGATGATCGAGATTAACTTCGATTCGACGCTAGTCGGTTCGGGTAAACAACGGGTTCCGCTCATCATGTACCTGCTCACGCAGGCGTATTTTCTCACGTACCACACGACCGCCGTCATCGTGCTTCGCCGCATACGCAGTTCTCGGCTGCCGATCGGTTCGATGCTCTGGCCCGTGCTGCTCTTCGTCGTCGCCTACTTCTGGGCCTGGCTCGAAACCAAGGCAATGGCGAACCCCTGGGTGGAGAGCCAGTTCTACTATCAAGACATCGAGCGCATGCTTGCGTACGGCTCGCTCTTCTACGCGCTCTATTTCGTGGCGAGCTTCCCGATATTCTACCCCCTCGACGAAGATCGAGACGACGACTGGAGCCCTTTGTCGACCGCAGCTGCAGGGTGTAGCGCGAGCCTGATCATGATGTTTCTCTTGGACTTTGCTGCGGCGATCTTTGGACCGATCTAGCGGCCTGCGCTAGTCAGGTAGAGGCGATGCCGACGAAGATCGAAATCCACGGCGTATACGAACCGCGATTCGAGCCGGTTGCAAGGCTCATGCGCAAGCAAATCAAGCACTACGGCGGAGGCGCTGCTGCGGCGGTGTTTCTCGAGGGTAGGCCCGTCGTCGACATTTGGGCGGGCCGCGGGCGCAAGGACGGCACGCCTTGGCGGCACGACACGATGTCGATTTGTTACTCGGGCACCAAGGGGATCACGTCCACGGCGGTTCACATGCTCGCGGCGGACGGCCTCATCGACTACGAAGCGCCGGTTGCCGACTACTGGCCGGAGTTCGGCTGCAATGGAAAGCAGCAGATCACAGTTCGTCAGCTGCTGTCGCATCAGGCAGGCCTCCACAGGCTGGTGCATCTCATCGATGAGCTCCCGGAAATCCTAGACTGGGATTTGATCGTTTCCCGTCTCGCCAAGGCGGAGCCGGACTTCCAGCCTGGGACGGCCAATGCCTATCAGGCGGTCACCTTTGGCTGGCTCGTGGGCGAGCTCATTCGGCGTGTTTCCGGTCTCACCGTTCCCGAGTTCATCGATCGGCGCATCGTCCAGCCGCTCCAGCTCGACGGCCTGTACATCGGCGGCGCCGATACGCAGATGGATCGTCTTCCCGATTTCGTCGGACTGCCTGAGCTTCAGCGAAGCGGCGCCGAGCAGCTCTGCATCGACTACCGTGTTCCCTTTTGGGTCCGCTCCAAGACGATGCGAGATCTCTGCCGGCGCGGTCTTACCCCGCGGAACGGCAAAGCGCTCTTTTCCCATCCCGCGTTCTGGGGGGCTTGCTTGCCGGCTTTGAATGGGGTCGCGACTGCTCGCTCGTTGGCCAAAATGTACGCTCCGCTATCCATGGGCGGTGAGCTCGACGGCGTTCGACTGGTTTCCGAGGAAGTCATCCGAAAGGCCTCGGAGGTCCAAACGAAACGCGCCGACCGAGTGGTCCTCTATCCCCTTCATTGGAAGCTCGGCTACCACCGGACCGACGCATTCCTCCTGGACGTTCCAGAGGCGTTCGGCCATTTCGGCCTCGGGGGCGCCGGTGGCTGGGCCAACCCCGAGCACAAGCTGTCTTTCGCCTTTCTTCACAGCGGTTTTCCGCTCACGGTCATCGGGCAGACGCGAACTGTGATGATGACGGCCGCCGTCTACGAATCGCTCGGCGTGTACAAAGGGCTCTGGCATACGCTGCGGCACGGGCCAGTCGTCGACTTGGTTCCGAAACGCTCGTAGGCAACCACGATGGGAAGGACGTCATGACCAAGCAGATTGCGGTCGTCGGAGGAGGCATCGCCGGCGTCGGAGCAGCCTGGGCGCTTCATCGCTCGGGCTATGAAGTAGACCTCTTCGAGAAAGGCCCGGCGCTTGGCGGCAACGCCAAAACCTTTCGATGGCGCGTCGACGGCAGTTCCGTGGATTCGCCTTTGCTCGTCGTCGCTTGGCCGCAGATGTACTACCACAACTACGAGCTACT
>SHLP01000078.1 GCA_004283055.1 Deltaproteobacteria bacterium | reverse complement strand
GTGTGGGGGCGGTGGGGCGGGACAGACCGCCGGCCAACGCCCGTCCGGAACACACTGCGCGGCGTGGCGGCGGGACAAACCGCCGGCCCGCTTGCCGCTTCGCGCCCGTATCGTAGAGATCCTCTATGGCGCACGGTGACACGCACAATCTCGCGATCGGCTATTTGCTGTGGATCTTCGGCTTCATGGGGGCGCACCGTTTTTACTACGGGCGCCCGGTGACAGGGACGATTTGGTTTTTCACCCTCGGCCTGCTCGGAATCGGCTGGCTGATCGACCTCTTCTTGATGCCCTCGATGGATCGCTCGGCGGAGCTTCGGTACGACGCGGGTCCCATCGACCACAATGCGACCTGGATCCTGCTCACCTTCCTCGGCGTCTTTGGAATCCACCGGTTCTACATGGGCAAGTACCTGACCGGCATCCTCTACTTGCTGACCGCGGGCCTGGCGGGCATCGGCGTCCTCTACGACTACTGGACGCTCAACGAGCAGGTCAGTGAAGTGAACACGGGCGCGCGGTAGCCGTGGGCTACAGCCGATCGACGAGGCGGGCGACGAGGGCGCCGGCTCCGCCGAGGTGCCGGGGGGCGGTCCGGAAGGCGAGCACGTAGCGGGCGGGTGCGCGCTTGGCGAGAGCGTCGGCCACGCTCGACTGCAGCGTCGGCTTGCCACCAGCGCTGTGCTTGCCTTTGCCGACGATGATGAGGACCCAGCGCTTGCCCCGGCTTTGGCATTCGCGAACGAAGCGGAGCACTTCGCGTTCGGCTTCGCGCGCGGTGTGCCCGTGCAGGTCGCACTTGGCGTCGACTTCGAGCCGCGGATCTTCGAGCGCATCGAGGATGCTCCGGTGTGCCTTGGGGCGCTTGCCGAGGACGAGCCCGTTGGCTTCGCGCTCGAGCAGGAGGGGCTCGGCGGCCTTCGAAGGTGAAACGAACGCGCGGCCGCCCGCCGGCGGGGGCATCACCCGCTTCTTCGAACCTGCTCTTAGGGGCTTCACATCGGAAAACGCCCGGTCGAGGGCTTCGCGATCGGCCTTCGAGCGGCCTTTGGGGGCCTTGGGAGCGCCTTTTGGGCCTCCACCTTTTGCTCCTTTGCCGCCTTTGCCGCCTGAACCGACCACTGCCAGGCCATCATGACCCCCCGACCCGCCCCTCCGCAATTTGCGCAAGCGCTGCGGCCGCGGGCGCCGAAGCGAAAGTTCTTCGCCGCTTTCGTGATTTGCGCACGGAACTCCAGGGCTTTTCCGGCCGCGAGGGTGGCACAGGCATTGCACAGTCCGAGGGGTGATGGACGTCAGTCGCCGGCAACGGGATGGTATGTCGGTCGGGCCCACGCGGTTCGGTTCTCCTCCGCGCGCGAGAGCCTGCGGCGGTACTCTCGCTGCGCACGATCAGCCGCCAAGGCCGGGCATGACGCTGGGGCCTACCCTGCGCCGCGCGACTGACCTCCTTCGTCCTCGCCGCGCTTGAGCGGGAGCGGGGCTAGCCCTTTTTGGGGGCTTCGCGCTTCGGCCGGAGGTTGCACTGGAGGATGGCCTTGCGGACGCGGACCGCATCCGGCGTGACTTCCACGAGCTCGTCCTGGTCGATCCAGTCGAGCGCGTTTTCGATGGTGAGCTCTTTGTGGGGCGTCAGGACGACGTTCTCGTCTTTGCCCGCGGCTCGGATGTTGGTGAGCTTCTTTTCGCGGGTGCAGTTCACGTCGAGGTCGCTCGGCCGGTTGTGCTCGCCTACGATCATGCCCTCGTACACTTTGGTTGCCGTCCCGGCGAAGAGCTTGCCCCGCGGCTGCAGGTTGAAGAGGGCATACGGGGTGGTGACGCCTTTTCGGTCGGAGACGATCGCGCCGTTCTTTCGGCGAAGCAGGGGGCCGGCGTACGCGTCCCAGCCCTCGAACATCGTGTTGAGGAGCCCCTCGCCGCGCGTTTCGGTCATGAACAAGGATCGGAAGCCGATGAGGCCTCGCGAAGGAACGCGAAACTCGATGCGGGAGCGGTTGGCGCCCAGCGGGCTCATCTTGACCATCACGCCGCGCCTGTCGCCGAGCAGCTGGGTCACCGTGCCGACGTGATTTTGCGGGACGTCGACCACGACCGTTTCGACGGGTTCAAACTTCTTCCCGTCGACCTCCCGAACGACGACCTCGGGCATGCCGAGCGCGAACTCGTAGCCTTCGCGCCGCATCGTCTCGGCTAAAATCGCCAGCATGAGCTCGCCGCGGCCGTACACCATGAACGAATCGGCTTCGTCCCCCTCTTCGACGCGCATGGCGATGTTTCGCTGCGCTTCTTTGAGAAGCCGCTCGCGCACCTGCCGAGAGGTCACGTAGTCGCCCGCCAGGCCTGCAAACGGCGAGGTGTTGACCATGAAGCGGATCTTGATCGTCGGCTGCTCGACGCTGATTCGCTCGAGCGGGTTCGGGTGGCTCGGGAGGGCGATCGTGTCTCCGATGTGCACGTCTTCAATGCCCGAGATGGCGACGATGTCGCCGGCCGACGCTTCGGTGATGCGGACGCGTTCGAGGCTCTCGAAGCCCCAGAGCGCGCCGACTTTCCGTTCGACCACGCCGTCCGTGCCGACGATGGCGACCATCTCCTGCGGCTTGATTTCGCCGTTTCGGATGCGCCCGATGGCGATGCGGCCGACGTATTCGTCGTGAATCGTGTTGTGCACCAGGAGCTGCAGCGGCGCGTCCGGGTCGCCTTCGGGGGCGGGGAGCCGTTCGATGAGCGTTTCAAAGAGCGGGGTCAGGTCGCTCGACTCGTCCTCGAGCTCGCGCTTGGCGATTCCGTCTTTGCCGATTGCGTAGATGTGCGCGAAGTCGGCCTGCTCATCGGTGGCGCCCAGGTCGCAGAACAAGTCGAAAACTTCGTGGAGCGCTTCGTCGGGGCGGGCGTCGCTTCGGTCGATCTTGTTGACGACCGTGACGACGGGAAGGTCGAGCTCGATGCACTTCGAAAGAACGAAACGCGTCTGCGGGAGCGCGCCTTCGGCCGCGTCGACCAAGAGGAGCGCGCCGTCGGCCATGCGGAGCGTCCGCTCGACCTCGCCGCCGAAGTCGGCATGCCCCGGTGTGTCGATGAGGTTGATCTTGTAGTCTTTCCAGCGAATCGACGCGTGCTTGGCCAAAATCGTGATGCCGCGCTCGCGCTCGAGGTCGTTGGAATCGAGCACGCGCTCGCGAACGGCCTCGTTGGCGCGGAAGACGCCGGTTTGATGCAACATCGCGTCGACCAGCGTGGTCTTGCCATGGTCGACGTGGGCGATAATCGCCACATTTCGGATCTTGTTTTGCACGCGTAAACCCCCACGCCTTCGCGTGAGGGCGCGTCTTGGCAGATCCGGAGCCGGGCTGCCAGTCGCAGCTGATACGCGAAGTCCCCGGTGCAGGTTTTTCGCCGGGCGCCCGTAATACGAATCGACTGCACGCTTCGATGTAAGCAATCGTGCGAGAACGCGCGGATTCGTGGAGGCATGCAGTTTGCATTGGCTCTCCCATCATTAACGCGTCATTCACGACAGGAGTCCCGAGGGGCGCTGGGTTGCTGCTCGTCCTGGGCTGGGTTTTCGGCTGCGCCGCAGAAGAAGAAGCCGGTGAGCTTGGAGTGGTCGGGTTCACCGACGCGACGGCATCTGATTTGACCTCCAAAGCGTTTCGGTTCGGACCCGATGCCGGCCTCTTTCCCCCGGACGACCCGCGGTTCGGCCTGTCGGCAACGCTGTTCGTCGGTGAGCTTGGGTCGAAGAGTTCGAGCGCTGGCTTCGCGCTGGCCGGGGACGATGGTTCGCTTCAGGGGGGCGTCCTGAGGTTCCGGCCCTGCGATTTCAATACGACGTTCCTTCAACCGGCGGGCGAAGAGCCGCAGATCGATCCTTTCGTGTCGCAGGACTTCTTCGAGTGGTGTGGGGTCGATTCCGAAGGGCGCTTGGGGCTTCAGGAAGACGACGAAACGCTCCCCGTCATTTCCGAGCCACCGACTGAGCCAAGCGTCGAGCTCGACGCGATGGTCGCGCTCTCTTCTGACTTGGTGGTCGACCCACCGTTCCCACTCGACGAACGTCTCGAAACCGGAGCGGCCGAGCTTCAAGTCGTTGGGAACGTGCTGAGCTACACGGTGACCATCGAGAACGTATCTCCGACGGACGAGGTTCGGAACGGACAGATTCGCAGGGGCGGAGCGTCGGAAAATGGGGACGTTCTGGTGACCTTGTTTGGCGAGCCCACTCAGACAGTCCGTTCACTGGGTCCTCCATTTTTCGAAGGAACCGCGCTCACCGTTTCGGTGTTCATCACCCCAGATGAGGCGGCCGCGCTGACCGACCCCGCGACCCCGCTTTACGTCCTCTTCACATCCCAACAAATCTCGAGCGGCCTCATGCGAGGACAGTTGCGCGACGCGCCATAGAGCCTTTGGCAGCGGTCCTCTCGCTCGCTATCTTGGTGGCAGGGGGAAGCGGGGATGTCACAACGCTGCGGGTCGTGGATTGCGGCCGTTATGGTGTTCGGGGTGCTGGGCTGCGGCGAGTCTGTCCCGGTGGATCCGCGAACCAATCCGAACGACGGGCCGCCGACCGGCAACGGAGACGGCAGCTGTAGCGTGCCTGCGGAGGCACAGCTCGCAGACGTGTCTTCGCCGGACACGGTCATTGGCGACGGAAGTCCGGCGAGCTGCACGTCCGAAGCGTTCGTCGATGCGGTCGCGCGGGGCGGCGTCATCACCTTCGACTGCGGGCCCGAGCCGGTCGTCATCACGCTCGACCGGACCGCGAAGGTGTTCAACGACCAGAACCCAGATGTCGTCATAGACGGCGGCGGCAAAGTGACGCTGAGCGGCGGCGGGCGCGTCCGGATTCTCTATCAAAACGCCTGCGACCCGAGCCAGGTCTGGACGACGTCGCACTGCAATGACCAGGATCACCCCCGGCTCACCGTGCAGAACCTGACCTTCGTCGATGGCAACGCCAAGGCCGAAGAGGATGGCGGCGGGGCGATCTTCGTTCGCGGCGGCCGCTTCAAAGCCGTCAACACGCGCTTCTTCAATAACGTTTGCCACGATGTGGGGCCCGACGTGGGCGGAGGAGCGATTCGGGTCTTCGACATGTACCAGGACCGGCCGGCTTACGTCGTGAACAGCACCTTTGGCGGGGAAGGGCTCGGGAACGTTTGCTCGAATGGCGGGGCGCTCAGCTCGATCGGGGTTTCGTACACGGTCATCAACAGCGCGTTCACGCACAACGCGGCCATCGGCAACGGCGCCAACCCTCAGCGGGCCGGCACCCCGGGGGGCGGGAGCGGCGGCGCCATCTACAACGACGGCAACACCTTTACGCTCACCGTCTGCGGCACGGTGATGGAGAACAACACGGCCAACGAGGGCGGCGGGGCGATCTTCTTCGTGAGCAACGATCGAAGTGGGAGCCTGGTCATCGAGGATTCGGTTTTGCGCAACAATCCGAGCGACGGCTTCGAAACTCAGGGCTATCCGGGCATCTTCGTCCTTGCGAACGGCGACCCCCAGGTGCGGAGCTCCGTCATCGAGTGAGGGCGGCGCGAGCGGCGCGTCCCCGTCTCGAGTTTCGCATCCGAGCCACCTTGTAGAAAGCGAGCTAGGGTCCACTCATGGGTACACCTGCGATCGACACCTGGCATCAGCTCATCGAGGAGCGGAACGCTGCGGGCCTAGACGAGATTTTGGCCGACGATGCGGTGTTTCACTCGCCTGTGGTCCACACCCCCCAGCGGGGCAAAGCGCTCACGAAGCTCTACTTGAGCGCGGCGATCATGGTGCTCGGCGGCAACGAGTTCGAGTACGTGCGCGAGGTCATCGGCGAGTCCGACGCCGTCCTCGAGTTCACCGCGAACGTCGACGGAATCATCATCAACGGGGTCGACATGGTGCACTGGAACGAAGACGGTAAGATCGACGACTTCAAGGTGATGGTTCGCCCGCTCAAGGCCGTGAACCTGCTTCATGGCCTGATGAAGCAGATGCTCGGCCAGATGGGGTAGCGCGGCCCGCGCGGCTAGCGCAGGGTCGAGAGCTTGTCGCGGTGCTTGGCCTGGAGCGTGTTGTAGTCGTCTTGGGTGAGGCTCAGCGCCTTGGCGAGGCGGCGCAGCTGGGTTTGCTCTTCGTGCTTGAGCACGTGGTCGGCGACGGCCATCTCGATCAAGACTTCGAGCACCTCGACACGCAGCTCTCGCTCGGCAAGCTCGCGTAGATCGCGGGTCCAGTCGTGGTCGCCCAAGAGCGCCACCCGGCTGATTTGGTCGGCGAGAAGCCCGCAGATTGCATCGACCCCCGCCTGGCTCAGGCCGTGGACGCGGCTGAGCTCTTTTTGAATGGTCGCTTCTTCTTGCACCGAATAGTGGCCATCGGCATAGGCGACTTTCGCCAAGAGCCCCGCGACCGCGGTCACGATGCGTCGAGTGGCGTCGTCGGCGTCGGCCAGGTAGCGCTCGACGATTTGTGCCAAGTGGTCACGCGCTTCGGCGGGCGCATCGCTGGGCTTGTCCTTGCCGCGAAAAATCATTGCCATTTTCAATAGACCGGAGGCCGCCGATGCACAAGGGCGCTAACCGGGCTTGTAGGCCACGGCCGCCGAGGACGGCCCGGCCAGCGGAATGACCTCGAACCGATCGAAGCCTGCCTCGCGGCACCATTGCTCGAAATCCGCGCCCGAATAATCGAAGGCGTCGCCGAACTCGATCAGCATGTTGAGCGACATCAGAAGGCCGAAGGCGTTTTCCCGCCGCGCGTCATCGATGAGCGCTTCGACGACGATGAACGCGCCCCCGGGAGGCAGCGCGTCGTACGCGAGCTTGATGAGGTGCTTCTTCTTTTCGAGGTTCCAGTCGTGGAGAATCATGCCCATCGTGATGACGTCGGCTTTGGGAAGCGGATCCTCGAAGAAGTCGACGACGGCGGTCGAGACCCGATGCGGCAGCCCGGCCGCTTCGATGTACTTCTTGGCGATGGGCTCGACTTTGGGCAGGTCGGCGCTGACGCAGTGCATGTGGGGGTTTTCCGCAGCGACCATGCAGGAAAGCTGTCCGGTTGCGCCGCCGACGTCGCAGAGCGTCTTGTAGTTCGAGAAATCGAACTTCTTGGCGAGCGCTCGGAAGTTGCCCGCCGAGACGCCCGCCATGGCGGCCATGAACTGCTCGATTCGCTCCGGCACCGCGTAGAGCTTAGCGAACATGGGTTCGCCGGTTTCTTTGATTTCGTTTTGCGGCTCGCCTGTCTTGAGCGCTTCGGTGAGGTTGTTCCAAAACCCGTAGAGACGGCTGCTCGACATCTCCAAAATGCCGCCGATGTAGTTCGCGCCCTCCTTGTCGAGGAAGACCGCGGTCTCGGCCGTGTTGCCGTAAAGCGCGTCGGGCCCGTCGCCGTCTCTGCGGAGCAGGCCCAGGGCGACCAGCGCGTCCGGGAAGTCCGGGATCGCGCGAGGATGGAGACCCAGCCGCTCGGCGATCTCTGCGCCCGTCATTTTGCCGGTGCCGAGCGCGGTGAACAGGCCGAGCTCGACGGCCGTGAGCAGCGTGCGGGAGCCGAAGAAACCCATGCCGACTTGCATGATGTGGCTAGGATCGAGCTCTTCTTCGCGCATGGACGGCCTCCTTCGTTGGGAGACGGATGCTTACAACCGGAGGCCCGGGGAGTGCAACCGGGAAAATGCTACGCGTCGGGGCTGTCGATATTTCCCGTCGGGAGCGCCCCGTCTTTGGAGTGGAGGCCGTTGCGCGCTTTTGCACGCGTGAGGAGCGCATCGCCGATGTGGATCAGCGCGAGCAAGGCGAAAATCGGCGCTGCAACCGCGACGCCGTCGAAGCCCCGCCGCAGGGTGGCCGGGATGAGGGTGCTCAGGAACAGCGCCCAGAGCAGGGTGACGCCGGTCATCTCGAGCAAGCCGTACTTGTGGTAGCCGAGGTAGAAGTCGCCTAGGCCGGGCAAGAAGAGCGAGCGGAGCGCGGCCTTTTTGGGGCTCTTGAATTCCTCGCCGCACTTGTCGCAGCTGAGCGGCGCGTCGTCGGTCGCGGCGAAGCAGCGCGGGCAGAGGTTTTGCCAGCCACCCTCCCTGCTCGCGGTCGATTCGAGCAAGCCCTTGAGCTGACGGGCTTCAGAGCGCTTCACCCCGTGGAACATGAGCTGCTCGTGCCCCGTGCGAATGAAGATGTAGCTGTTGCGGCCGGAGGTGGCGCGGATGCGGTCGAGCGGGAGTTGGCTCGCGAACATGCGCGGGCGTTGCTTGGAGTCGGTGTGGATCAGCAGAATACGTTTGTCGGTGAGCACCAGGGTGGTGCGATTGGCGAACGGGTTCATGGAGCCCGCGGTGAGCACCCACCAGCTGAGCTGCCGGGCGCCGTTGGTGGCGAAACGAACGACCTCCGTCGGGTTCATCACGCGCTGCAAGACCGGCTCGGCTTTGCGGAGCATCTCGGCGCGCTTGCGGTCGCGTCTCTTGAGCCTGCCGCTGCGGATGTTTGGAAACATCTCTTCGAAGCGGACCGCGATCGTCGCGGGTAGAAGGGCTTTGAGCTCTTCTTCTGGCTGACCCCCCCTCGGCATGCGCGACGCACCCTAGCACGGCGCGCAGCCCTCAATCAGCGCTGCTCAGCTCGCGCCGATGGTGCTAGTATCGCTGCTGGATCGGTTTTTTGGGGGTTTGTTGATGGTAGATCCACTCTTGGTGGCCGTGGTGATCTTGCTGGTCATCAACCTCGTGGTGACGCTCGTGCTCCTCAAGCGGCGGGCCGGGGACTCGGCCGCGCTTGCGAAGGCCGAGGCCGACGACCGCGCGGAGACGGCGCGATTGCTGCGAGAGGAGCTTCGGGCTTCGCGCGAAGAGGCGTCGGCGGCAGCGGGCGAGCTTCGTCGGGAGGTTTCGGGCACCCACAAGGCGAGCACCGAGACCTTGGTCAAGACGATTTCGCAGATCGGCGAATCGCAAACGACGAAGTTTCAAGCGTTCACGGTGCAGCTCAAGACGCTCACCGAATCGAATCAGAGCGGCCTCAAGCATTTGCAAGAGACGGTCGACGGCCGTCTACAAGAGCTTCGCAGCAGCAACGAACGCAAGCTCGACCAGATGCGTGAGGTGGTCGACGAGAAATTGCAGAGCACGCTCGAGAAACGGCTCGGCGAATCGTTCAAGCTCGTCGGCGATAGGCTCGAGGCCGTGCAAAAGGGTCTCGGCGAGATGCGAAGCCTGGCGAGCGGGGTGGGGGACCTCAAAAAGGTGCTCACCAACGTGAAGACGCGCGGGACCTGGGGCGAGGTGCAGCTCGGCGCGCTGCTCGATCAGATTCTCACACCGGAGCAGTTCGACCGAAACGTGAAGACAAAGCAGGGCTCGCGCGAGATTGTCGAGTTTGCGATTCGGCTGCCGGGGCCGAGCGAAGACCCCAGCCAGTGCGTCTGGCTTCCCATCGACTCGAAGTTCCCGCAGGAAGATTACCTGCGACTGGTCGAGGCAAGCGAGGACGGTGACGCCGCGGGAGTCGTCCAGGCACAGCAGGCGCTCATCCGCTCGGTCCAGGATTCGGCGAAAGACGTGGGGAGCAAGTACTTGGACCCGCCGCAGACGACCGACTTCGCGATTCTTTTTTTGCCGACCGAAGGGCTTTACTCGGAGGTGCTTCGCCACCCGGGCCTGGTCGAACGCCTGCAGCGCGAACATCGCATCGTGGTCGCCGGCCCGACGACCCTGGCCGCCGTGCTCAACAGCCTCCGCATCGGGTTTCGCACGCTGGCGATCGAGCAGCGCTCGAGCGAGGTCTGGAAGGTGCTCGGGGCGGTCAAGCACGAGTTCGGCAAGTTCGGCGACGTGCTCGAAAAGGTGAAGCGGCAGCTCGACACCGCAGGCCGCACCATCGACGAGACCGGCCGCCGCACCCGGGCGATGGAACGAAAGCTCCGCAATGTCGAAGAGCTCCCCGCCGACACGGCGACCGCCATGCTCGACCTCGCCGAGGACACTCCTGTCGACCTGCTCGAAGCCAAAGAAGACGGCGCGGCCTAAAAAAGGGGACAGTCCCCTTTTCTTGGGCGCTGCGGATGAGGGGACAGTCCCCTTTTTGGAGTCGCGGGTTGGTGTGCTACATGTCGTGGCCCGGAGCTTTTACGATGTACGCGCGTTTGCTTTACTTTTTTGTTTTTGTTTTGGCCCTCGGGCTTGGAGCCTGTTCGACCGAAACGAGCTCTTCCTCGGATCCGGTGCCGCCTGCGCCGCTGACGGGCAACTACCGCGAGGTTGGCCCGTTCGAGGCCGGCGTGACGACGCTCACTTTGAACGATCGGATGGTCGAGGTTTGGTATCCGGTGGACCCCGCTGCCACCGCGGGCCTCGAGCCGGTTCCGTATTTCATTCGCGACGAGCTCTCCGAAGAGCTCAACTCGCTTCTCCCGGGCGACGTGAATCCTCCGTACCCAACCGCGGCCTATCGGGATGCGCAGGCAAGCGGCGGGCGCTTTCCGCTCGTCATTTTCGCCCATGGCTCGGCGAGCTATCGCAACCAGTCGACGTTCCTGACCACGCACCTGGCGTCGTGGGGCTTCGTCGTGGCTTCGGTCGACTATTTGGAGCGCGGCCTTCGGCGCCAGGTCGACTTGGATGAGAGCCTAACGCCCGACCCGGAGCTCGACGATGTCGTCTTGACGCGCATGGTGGTGATGCTGCTCGCGGACGAGAACAGCCGGGCAGGCAGCCCGCTGCAAGGGCGCGTGTCGACCGACCAGATCGCGATTACCGGGCACTCGGCGGGCGGCGGGACGTCGATTCGATTCGGCGGGGAGCCGGACGTCATCACCTACATTCCGCTTTCGGCCGGCATCTCGAGCGACAGCATGGTGTCGCTTCCCGACAGGCCCTCACTCTGGCTCACCGGCGCCATCGACGCGATCGTCGAGCCCGAGCGCACGGCCAACGCATTCGCCGCGTCCAACGCGCCCGCCCGCCACGTCGTGATCGAGGCCATGGGTCACCTCGGCCCGAGCGACATCTGCGCGATCGGAGAGAACGGCGGTGGGCCTATTCAGATCGCGCTCGATCAGGGCCTGCCCATCCCGGACAATCTCGTTCGCCTCGGCACCGACGGTTGCCAAGAGGGCGCGCTGCCGCCGCCGGACGGCTGGCCCGTCATCAACCACTTCGTGACGGCGCAGCTCCGCTGGGCCTTTGGCTTCGACGAGGAGCCGGTGGGGCTCTCCGAGGACGTCGCGGACGATTTCCCGGACGCCATGTTCACCTACGAAGAGTCGCTCTGAGTAGCCTCTAGTCGCCGACGCTCTGCAAAGTTAGCACCGGCGCGCCGG
Organism: Deltaproteobacteria bacterium; assembly: GCA_004283055.1. GTDB lineage: Bacteria > Myxococcota_A > Polyangia > Polyangiales > Houyiibacteriaceae > SG8-38. The sequence goes on along the minus strand of SHLP01000078.1, from coordinate 6,474 downwards.
CTTCACGGCTAGCCTCGAGGTCGATGCGGAACCGCAGATGCCAGCTTCGGTGCTCGTCCGGGTCGAGGAGGATCTGCGTGAGCAGCCACTGGGTTTGCCCGCGTTCGAGCTGGCTTTGGGCGCCGCTCCGGGCGTCCGGGCCGATGCCGATCGCGTCGTATTCGGCCCAGTAAGGGGCCAGCGCCTCGGCGAATCGCTCGGCGGTCCATTCGTCGTTTCCGGAGGCTTCTGCGAGCGCCTCGGCGGCGCGCTCGTATTGCTTGAACGCGAGGAAGCGGACGACCTGCCAGGCGGCGTTGCGCACCATCGTCGTGAACCCGCGCTCGTCCCGGGTGATGTCGACCGTCTCGTCTTCATCCCGCTCGACCGGCACCACCACGCCTTCCTCCGGCACCTGAAGCTGCTCCCACTCGTCGAGCAGGCTTGCGTCGACCGAGCGCACGGTGAGCCCAAGCCAGTCGGACACATCGTAGAGCGCGTCGGTCTTCGCCGATTCGGGCACCGTCTGGACGAAGCCCTTGTACGCGTCGGTCAGGTAGCGAAGCAGGACGCCCTCGGAGCGCTGCAGCCCGTACTCCTTGACGTACTCGACGAAGCTCATCCCAAGCTCGTACATGTCCCGCGCAATCGACTTCGGCCGGAGCACATCGCTCCCCACCCATCGGTGATGCTCGGCAAAGACTTCGTAGGTCGCGTGGAGAAGGTCGGCTCTCGGTTTTGGGTATTCGATTTTGTCGAGCTCGGCCATGCGCTCGTCGTACTCCATGCCGTCGGCTTTCATCGCGGCGAGCGCCCGCCCTTTGAGCGTGTCGGTTTGTCGATAGAGCACGGCCCAGGGGTCTTCGAGCGTGGCCTCGACCAGGGTCAGCACGTCGAGCGGGTAGAGCGGGTCGTCCTCGTCGAGGACGTCGACCGCCTCGACGACGTAGAGCGAGAGCGCCTGATTGAGCGAAAAATCCGACTGAAAGTCCTCGTGGACGCGCGGCCCCTCCCCGTTGAGCTCGATGACGCCCGCGTCGCGCAGGGAGCGAATCAGCGCGATGGCGTGCCGCGCGTGGTTGCGCTTGGAGCCAGGCCCTTCGTGACTGCTCCGAATCAGCTTTCGGAGCGCCAAGCAGCCGTTGTCCTCCCGCTCGAACAGGTTGAGGATCATCGAGGTGCTCACCCGGAACCGAGAGCGAAGCGGCTCGGGCGGCGATTGCTGAAGGCGCGTGAAGGTGTCGGCGTCCCAGTGGGCGTACCCACGCTCGGGCGGCTGCCTCATCTTGAGCTTGCGCACCTTCTTCGCGTCGCCGCCGGCTTTGGCGCGGAGCTTTTTGTTTTCGATGGCGTGCTCGGGCGCCTGCGCCACCACGCTCCCGAGCGTGTCGAAGCCTCGGCGGCCGGCGCGCCCAGCGATTTGCTTGAAGTCGCGCACGCTCAGCACTTTGGTCTTTTCGCCGTCGTACTTGCAGAGCTTGGTGAAGAGCACCGTCCGAATGGGCACGTTCACGCCGACGCCCAGCGTATCGGTGCCGCAGATGATTCGAAGCTTCCCTTCTTGCGCAAGCCGCTCCACCAGGCGCCGGTAGCGCGGCAGCATCCCCGCGTGGTGCACGCCCACCCCGTGGTGCAAAAACTTCTTGAGCTCTTTGCCGAAGGGCGTGTCGAAGCGCGTGCCCCGGAGGTCTTCTTTGATGGCGCGCTTCTCGTCCTTCGAGAGGAAGTCGATGCTCATGAAGCTCTGGGCCTGCTCGGTGGCGGCCCGCTGCGCGAAGTGCACGACGTAAATGGGGCCTTTCCCCTCTTCGAGCAGCTCGACCACCGCGTTCTGCAAGGTGTCTTCGCTGTACGTGAAGTCGAGCGGCACCGGGCGGTCGGTGCTCTTCACGAGGGTGGTGGTGACGCCGGTGAGCTCGGTGATGGCCTCTTCGAACGGGCGCGTCTCGCCGAGCGTCGCGCTCATCAGAACGAAGCGGGCCTGGGGTAGGGCGAGCAGGGGGATCTGCCAGGCCACGCCGCGGTCGCGATCGGCGTAATAGTGAAACTCGTCCATCACGACCCCGTCGACGTCGGCGCGCTCGCCCTCACGAAGGGCGAGGTTGGCCAAGATCTCGGCCGTGCAGCAGATCACCGGCGCATCGCGATTCACCGTGGCGTCCCCGGTCATCATGCCGACGCGCTCCGGCCCGAGCACTCTGCACAAATCGAAGAACTTCTCGCTGACCAGGGCTTTGATCGGCGCCGTGTAGAACGAACGCTCCCCGAGCGCGACCGAGCGAAAATGGGCCGCCAGCGCGACCAGCGACTTCCCCGACCCCGTCGGCGTGTTGAGGATCACATTGTTCCCGACGAAGAGCTCCATGATGGCTTCTTCTTGCGCAGGGTAGAGCTCGAGGCCCTGGTCGCTCGTGTAATCCAAAAAGCGCGTCAGCAGCGTGTCACCGTCGACGTGCTCGCCGAGGTCGTCGAGGTAGCGATCGAGCGCGCTCACGCGTGCTCGCCAGCCGAGGCGTCGAAATAGACGGCCTCGACTTTGTGTCCGTCGGGGTCACGCGCGAACGCGCCGTAGTAGCCCGGGCTGTACTGCGGGCGGGGCCCTGGCGGCCCATCGTCCGACGCTCCCGCGGCCAAGGCGGCTTCGTGAAAGGAATTCACCGCCTCTTTGCTCTGCGCGATGAAGCAAACGTGGGTGCCGTTGCCGACGCTGGCGGGCTTGCCGTCGATCGGGAGCTGCACCCAGAACTCCGGAAACTGCTTTCCGTAGGCCACCCCGAACGGATATTCCATCAGCTTTTTGCAACCGAGCGCGGGCAGCACCGCGTCATAGAATGCAACGGCGCGAGGCATGTCGTTGGTCCCGACCGAGACGTGAGAGAGGATGCTGGGATTCTCGTTTTCCATGTTTGCTCCTGTGACTGAGCTTCACGGCAGCGTGGCCCTGCTGCGACAGACGCAGCGCGTCGAGCTCTTCGCGCGGAGTATATTGTAGGGTCCGCGCATTGGCACGAGCGTTGCACCGTTTCATTCGGCCCGGGCGTCGAAAGGTAGTGTCATGCTTCGACTTGCTTTGGTCTTTCTTGGTCTCGTCGTTGCCTGCGCGGCGGTTCCGGCTGCCGATGATTCGCCGGAACCGAGCGTGGAGGTTCTACAGCCCGATTCGCTCGCGGTTTTGCTCAGCGAGTCGAACGGGCTCCCCGTCGGCGTCTTGGACGAACAGCGAATTCTAGCCGGGGAGCAACACATCCTGCTTTCGGGCGCAGCTCGCGAGGGCCGCGCCGACGGCACCGACCGCCTGCTCCGGCTGGAGCTAGCTCCAGGCTCACAGCTGCTCGAGCTCGGTGGCGACGACGGGGAGCACCCGCCCATCGTCGTCGCGTTTGAAGCCGTCGCCGAAGACGAGATCGTCGGCATCGAGCTCCTTCAGCCGAGCGAAGACGAGCTGCGCCCGGGAACCTGGGTCGAGGTCGACGTGGTCGGCGTCACCCAAAGCGGCGCGCAGGTGCGAAGCATCCATCCTCGATTCCACGCGGACGGCGAGACCCACCTCGGCTACTTCGCGTACCGCTTCGACCCCGAGGCCCCGCATCGAACCCTAGAAGTGGAGGCCCTGGACTGGCTCGAACGGACGCGGTTCCGGGGCCTACCCAGAATGGAGCAGATCAACCCCAATTAAGGCGAAGCCGGTTAGCGTGGTCGGACGCTAACCGGCTTCTATCAACGGGCTCCACAGAGTGGGGGAGGACAAGGCGGGCACCGTCTTTTCGGAGCGCATTTTCGCCTGACTCTGGATGGGATGGTGGGCTCATCCATTGCCCTGCGCTCCGTGCCACCGGTGCCCGCCGAGCACCGGATGACTTCGAAGAAGCTACCTGCCCCGTGCGTACCGCCGGCGACAAAAGCCGGCACCGATCGCGCCAAAATCTGCAAAAGTTCACCCCTCAGGCTTGTAATTTCCGGACCCATGTGGATCGATCGCGCCTAGTGGGAGCGTCACGGGAAAAAGCTAGGACCCATTCTGGGCTGAGAGTGTCCGGCGCATGGGCGCGCGGCGTGGTGAATGCATTCGAGGCCCTGGGCCTCGATGTCGAGGCGCTCTGCGACGATCTTGGCCTCGATCTCGCGATCTTCACCGACACTTCGGGCAGGCCGCCCCGTGATGCCCTCGGCCGGCTGTGGCGCGCCGCCCTGGCCGAAAGCGGAGACAGGCACCTCGGGCTGAGCGCCGGGGAAGTCTGGCGAGCCCGCGCCGACCACCTGGTCATTTTACTGCTCACCAGCGCAGAGACCGTCGGCGAAGGCCTCGAGGCGAGCTTTCGCTTTCAAGAGCTGCTCTCCCACGGCCGCGTGCTCAGCATCAGCGAACAGCCCGCGTATCACGTCGTCCAGATGCACAAGGTCGAGCACGAGCTCCCGGTCACCGTGCATGAGGTCGAGTTCCTCGCGGTCATCGTCATGAAGGTGCTGCGCTTTGCGACGGCGGGCAGCTTCGAGCCGCTCGAGGTTCACTTCGAGCACCCGTATCGCGGGAACATTCAGCGGTACGCGCGCGCGTTTGGTTGTTCGGTGCTCTTCGGTCGTCAGAAAACGGCCATCCTCGTCGACCACGAGGCGTGGAGCCTGCCGTTGGCGCACCGCAACCAGGCACTGCACGGCGAGCTTCGGGGCGTGGCCGCGGGGCTGCATGCGGCCCTCGATTCTCATTCCTTCATCGACGTCGTTCGCGACCGCATCCGGCTGCTCCTCCCCCGAGGCCAATCGAACATCGAAGCGGTAGCCGCCGCGCTCCACACCACGCCGCGAACGCTTCAGCGACGCCTTCAAGACTCCGACACGAGCTTCCGCGCGCTGGTGGACGCCACCCGCAAGTCGATTTTGGTCGGCTGCGTGGAGCGCAATCAGGCCCCCGATGAAATCATGCGCCATGCCGGCTACACGAATGTCCGCAGCTTCCGACGTGCTATGAAGCGCTGGAACCTGCCGGACCACGCATGAAACACAGCAAGGCACACGCTCTTTTCGCACTTCTGCTCGCACCGCTTCTCGGCTGCGCGGCGCTCGGCCTAGGGGGCGGGTCGATTCCCGACGTGAAGCCGCCGAAGGTCGACATTACCTCGGTGAGCATGGCGAAGATGCCGTCGAATCGCGACCTCGCGAGCTACTACTGCGCGCAGTACCTCGGCCCGCTCGTCTGCCGCGCGTTCGGGCCCGTGCCGAGCGCTTCGGACATGGAGTTCGCCTTCGACGTGGAGCTCGCGCTCGCGAATTCCAGCAAGGTGCCCCTGCCGCTGGTGCAAACCCTCTTTGCGTTCACGGCGTTTCCGGGCGCCCAAGACGCGCAGAACCTCGGCACCGTCTGCCTGAGCTTTTGCGAAGACCCGAACAACTGCAGGCAGGATGCAAATGCGTGCCGCTCGGACGAGCCCGAGATTCGCGACGTTCGCGACTTCGCCAATGCAGCGAGCGGGTTCTTGATGTCGACCGCGCTCGGCGAGCGAAAATTCAGCGACCTGCGCGTTCGGACCCTCCCGCCCAACGACGAAACGAAAATGGTCGTTCGACTCGGGCTCGATCCTGCTCAGATGCTCGGCCTGATTCGCCAGCTCGGCAAAGGCGAGCTGGACCGAATCAAAAAAGGCCAGGTTCCCGAGTTCAACATCCCGTACGAAATCGAGGGGACGGCCTGGGTGTCGGTCGAGTCGCTGGGCCGCCTCGCGACGGGCTTTGGGCCCGCCGCGGGTCAATGGCGGCTTCAGCGCTAGCGTTGCCGGCGCTTATTGGGGCGCCGGCGATTGCGTGAGCGTGAGGGTCATCTCGCCCGCGCAGGGCAGGTCGACGAACCAAACGCCCGGGCACTCGTCGGTGCTCGTCTCGTCCTCGACGTGGTTCCAGGTGACCGAGAGCGTGTCGTTCTGGTCGATGGTCACGTCGATGTTGTCGAGGCCGAGCTGCATGGCATCGTCGAGCATGACGATACACGGGTCTTGACTCGAGTCCTCGGCGGCGCCGGTTACGATGACTTCATCCGCAGTGTCGAAGTAGTTGTCGGTCGAGAGCACGATTCCGATGTCCGGCTCGGTCATGGTGAGCGTGCTTCCGTCGATGGTCATCTCGAACGAAAGCGCCTCCGCCTCGTTGAAGAACTCGCACTCATCGGTGCCCACGATCATGAGGTCCGAGGCGACCCAGGTCAGCGGGCCGATGCCGCTTCCGCCCATTCCGCCTTCGCCGCCCGCGCCGCCGCCACCCAGGGTGTCGGTCGAGTCACAGCCCATGGCGACGGCCGCCGCACATACAATCGTCAAGAAAATTCTGCTCATTGCTTTATCCCTCTTCTGCTCTGGCTTCTGCTCTGGCGACATCATTTATAGGTCCGGCTACGCGCGCCGGTGGTTGGCTTGCCCTGTGCCTCCGCCTCTCGGACGGCCTTCGGCTTCCTCTTCGCGCGGCGAGCCGCAGCGGCCTTCCTCTTTGCGGCCGCTGCCTTTGCAGCAG
>SHLP01000205.1 GCA_004283055.1 Deltaproteobacteria bacterium | reverse complement strand
TTGCTCTGGGAGATCCTCGATAACTCGGTCGACGAAGCGATCAATGGTCATGCCTCGCGGATCGAGGTCGCGCTCGACGAGGATCATCACGGGGCGACGGTCACCGACAACGGGCGCGGCATTCCGGTCGATACCCATCCAAAGTTCAAGAAGTCGGCCCTGGAGCTCATCCTCACCACGCTTCATGCGGGGGGGAAGTTCGAGGGGAAGAGCTATCAGGTCGCAGGTGGTCTTCACGGCGTGGGTTCTTCCGTCGTGAACGCGCTCTCCTCGGAGCTGACTGCCACCGTTTGGCGCGGGGGCAAGACGTACTCGCAGGCTTACGCGCGCGGCAAGGCCAGGGCGAAGCTCAAGCGCGGTGCGAAGACCAGCAAACGCGGCACGTCGATTCATTTCCGTCCCGATGCGGAGGTTTTCGGCAAACGAACGGCTTTTGATGCGAAGCGCGTGGCGGATCGCCTCGAAGCAAAGACTTATCTGCATCGCGGCCTCAAGATTATCTTCGTCGATGAGAAGACCGGTGAGCGCCAGGAGTTCGAGCACCCCGGAGGGATCGTCGACTTCCTCGACAAGCTCGTCGCCGAGCGCAGTCAACCGTCGGTGCACGCCGAGGCATTCACCGCCGAGAGCGAGACCGGGCCGCGGCTCGAAGTGGCGCTGCGCTGGACGGAGGCTACCGATGAGCTGATTCGCTCGTATGCCAATGGCATTCCCACGGCGTCGGGGGGCACGCACGAGAACGGCTTCAAGCAAGGGCTCTCTAAGGCCATCCGGAGCCACATGGAGACGCACAAGCTCACGCCGAAAGGGGTGAAGGTCACCGCTGAGGACATCCGCGAGGGGCTGGTCGCGCTCCTGAGCGTGTACGTCGAGGAACCGCAGTTTCAAGGGCAGACCAAGGAACGGCTCAACAACCCCGAGGTCACCGCCCAGATCGAGTCCTCGGTTCGAACCGCCTTCGAGCAGTGGCTCCTCAACAACAAGACGGCGGCCGAAGCGATCATCGCCCGCGTCATCATTTCCTCGCGCGCGCGTGCCGCGAGCCGTGCTGCGAGCCAGCAGGTTTCTCGCAAGACGGCTGTAAGCCACAGACTGAACCTGCCGGGCAAGCTTGCCGACTGTTCGAGCACCAATCCGCAGGACAGCGAGCTGTTCTTGGTGGAAGGGGACAGCGCCGGTGGCAATGCCAAGCAGGGACGCGATCGAAAGACCCAAGCGATTCTCCCGCTCCGCGGAAAGGTTTTGAACGCGGAGCGTGCGTCGCAGGCGCAGATCTCGGGGAACCGTGAGCTCCAGGACATCGTGAGCGCGCTCGGTTGTGGGGTTGGCAAAGACTTCGACATCTCGAAGCTGCGCTACGGCCGGGTTTTCCTCTTGATGGACGCCGACAGCGATGGGCATCACATCGCCACGCTCTTGCTGACGTTCTTCTTTCGAATGCTGCCCGGGCTCGTCAAGGCGGGGCACGTGTTTTTGGCGCAACCCCCCCTCTACCGGATCGACATCGGCAAGCAGGTGCACTGGGCGCTCGACGACGAAGAGCGAGATCGCATCATCGCCGACGCGCCGGGGAACGCGAAGGTCGAGATCAGCCGCTTCAAAGGCCTCGGCGAAATGACCGCCGACGAGCTTCGGGAAACCACGCTCGACAAGACGCGGCGTCGGGCTCTTCGGGTCATGATCGCCGGTGAGCTAGAGGCCGATCGAGTCTTCAGTGAGCTCATGGGCAAAGACCCGGCCGCTCGCTATCAGTTCATCATGGAAAAGGCTCCGGCTGCCGACGCCGTCGAGCTCGACCTCTAGGGCAGGAAATCGAGTCCGGTTTTTTGACCGGTGCAGCAGGTTCTGGTTGAACCACTTCAGGAAGTACTTCGATAACTCCGAGGAGTGGTGATGCAATCGACTTGTCATGTGTGCGAAAAAAGCTTCGAAGCGCGATTTCGCTACCAGGTTCGAGAGGAGAACGGGCGCTACCTCTACATCTGCTCGACGGCCTGCCAGCAGAAGCTGTTGCTCGGGGCCGATGGGGTGCATGCATGCGACACCTGCGGAGGGACGTTTGAGATCGAGTATCCCTACCAAATGTGCGTGAGCGATGGACGTCGCCAATACTTCTGCTCGACGGGGTGCCAGCAGCGCGGGGAGCAACGCCACAGCGAAGTAGGACTCATGCGCCCCGCGCCGAAGCGGATTGCGGTGTTCAACCACAAAGGGGGCACCGGAAAGACGACGACCTCGATCAATCTGGCCGCCGGTTTGGCGGAGGCGGGGCGCCGGGTCTTGCTCATCGACGCCGACGGGCAGGGTAACGTCGGTGCCTCGCTCGGCATTGCGGGACAGCGATCGCTCTACCACGTGCTCGTCAACGGGGCGAAGGCGAGCGAGATCGCGGTGCCCGTTCGAGACGGGCTCGATGTGCTGACCTCGAACGAGTCGCTCGCAGCGGCGGAGCTCTATCTCGCCGAGCGTCCGAATCGTGACCGCATCATGCGCGAGCGGCTGGGCGAGGCGTGCCAGAACTATGACACCGTCGTCGTCGACTGCGCGCCGGCGCTCTCTTTGATGAACCAGAACGCCATGGTGTATGCCGACAGCGTCGTCGTGCCGGTGGCCTGCGACTATCTCTCGCTGATCGGCGTCAAGCAGGTTCTTCGAACGATTCGCAACGTTCGCGAGCTGCTCCAGCACGACGTCGAGCTGCTCGGGGTGCTGCCAACGTTTTTCGACGTGCGCAATCGGATTTCACGCGAGGCGATTCTGACCCTGCGCGAGCACTTCGAAGGCCGCTGCTACGATCCCATTCGAATCAACACCAAGCTCCGTGAGGCCCCGAGTGCGAAGCAGACGATCTTCGAGTACGCGCCGAAGAGCCATGGTGCGGAGGACTACAGGCGTTTGGTGCAACGGGTAACCGCCGTTGCCGCGATCGGCCAGAGAGCGAAGATGCGGGCTTCGCTCTCGGTCGCATCTTAGGGGGGCACATGAAGCGACGTGAGGGAGCAGGAGTACGAGGGGTTCTCGAAGAAGACGAAGTCAGCGCAGTCCTGCGCGACCGCTTCTATGGAGACAAGGCCGGGAAGCGAAGCCGGACAAGGGCGAAGAAGCCCAACGGTTCCAAGAAGGCACAGAACCAAAAGAAGCCCGACCACTACGACGTGATTTGCATTTCGCTCTACAAGGAAGACCTCGAGCAGCTCGACAAGATGGTCGCGAAGCTCAAAAAGCAGGGCCATCGCCGGATCAGCCGAAGCGCCCTGATTCGGTTCGCCCTCGACCAGGTGGAGATTCAGGACTTCCCGCGCGCCTACTAGCGTGCCGTCGACGGGGCGCTATACTCGCCGCCAATTTTTAGGGTCCTGTGGAGGTTCCGGTGACTGAAAGCATCCTGCGGGAGGCGCTCACCTTTGATGACGTGTTGCTCCTTCCGGCTTACGCGGATTTTCTCCCCGCGAACGCGGACGTTTCGACGCGTTTCACGCGCGAGCTCGAGCTGAGGATTCCGTTCGTCTCGAGCGCGATGGACACGGTGACCGAGTGGCGCACCGCCGTGACCATGGCCCGAGAGGGCGGCATCGGCATTCTGCACAAGAACATGAGCCCAGAGCTGCAAGCCCTCGAGGTCACCAAGGTCAAACGAGCAGAGACGGGCATGATCGTCGACCCGGTCACCGTCGGCCCCGGCGAGTCGCTCAACGACGCACTCGAGTTGATGCGGCGCCATGAGATTTCGGGCCTGCCCGTCGTCGAGGGCACCAAGCCGGTTGGTATCCTCACCAGCCGCGACGTTCGCTTCGAGAAGAACCTCAATCAAAAGGTCGCGCAGCTCATGACGAAGGAGCTCGTGACGGTGCCTCCGGGCGTCGAGCAGGACAAGGCGCGCGAGCTGCTCCACAAGCATCGTATCGAAAAGCTCTTGGTGGTCGGCGACGACGGCGATCTCGTAGGCCTGATCACGATCAAAGACTTGCTTCAGGCCGATAGGTACCCGGATTCGATCAAGGATTCGATGGGCCGTCTCTGCGTGGGCGCTGCGCTCGGCGTGGGCCCGGACCGCGAGAAGCGTACCGAGGCGCTGGCGCGAGCGGGCGTAGATGTGCTCATCATCGACACCGCCCACGGCCACACCAAGGGCGTGATCGATGCCGTTCGGGATACGAAGTCGCAATACGCCGAGGTGCAAGTCGTTGCCGGAAACGTAGCGACCGCCGACGCGACCAAGGCGCTCATCGATGCGGGCGCCGACGCGGTCAAGGTCGGAATGGGTCCCGGCTCGATTTGCACGACGCGCGTCGTGGCAGGCATTGGCGTTCCCCAGGTGACCGCGGTCATGGACTGCGCGCAGGTCGGCCGCGCACACGGTGTTCCGGTCATTGCCGACGGTGGTGTGAAGTACTCGGGTGATGCGGTGAAGGCGATCGCTGCGGGGGCTGAGAGCGTCATGATCGGCTCGCTCTTCGCGGGCACCGACGAGGCGCCGGGCGAGCTCGTGCTTTTCCAAGGGAGAACCTACAAGTCCTATCGCGGCATGGGTTCCCTCGGCGCGATGCGAGAAGGCTCGTCCGATCGCTACGCGCAGGCCGATGTCTCCGATGTTGGGAAGCTGGTGCCCGAGGGCATCGAGGGGCGCGTTCCCTATCGCGGGCCTTTGTCGACGGTTCTGTACCAGTTGGTCGGCGGGCTGCGCGCGGGCATGGGGTACACGGGGAATCCATCGATCGCGGAGCTTCAAAAGAACGCGCAGTTCGTTCGAATCAGCTCTGCAGGGCTGCATGAGAGCCACGTCCACGATGTGATGGTCACCAAAGAAGCGCCGAACTACCAGGTGAGCTAGGACGGGGCGCGGAAAAAACCGCGATACGGGGCTGCGTCGAACGGCTCGGCGTCGCTGATTGGCTTGTGCTGCCGCGGGTGCTGGGGCGGGCGGGTCTTGCGTGGGTTGCGTGGTCAAGCTTGGTTGAACCGCCCACCCCCACCCGTAATCCTCCCTGGCGCGGCATTCGCTGCGCTCTGCCT
>SHLP01000077.1 GCA_004283055.1 Deltaproteobacteria bacterium | reverse complement strand
GGGCTCGCGCTTCCGCCTGCCATTGGGCGGCCGGGTTCGCCCCGTCTTCCGATCGCGTGCTTGAACGTTGCCACGGCCACCAGAGAAGTCACTGGTAGCGACGGCTTGGGTGATTCGCGGTATGGTTTGCGCCGTGAAGAAGAGCGCGCCTGAATTTCCGATTGAGTCTCCGGTTCCATTTCGGACTGGTTCGAACGGCGAGTTCGAACCGCCCGCGCCGACCAAGCGAGACCGCGTCGCCGAGGAAATGTTTCATCGGCTGAGCGCGGACAAGGCAAAGCGGCTGGGCGTTTCTCGGCGTGACTTCGTGACCAGCACGATGGGCACGGCGTCTGCGCTCTGGGTGATCAATCAGGTGTACGGCTGTTCGAAGAGTAGTGGAGGCGCCGAATACCTCGTGGACGCCGGCATGATGGAGGACGCGGGCGCCTGTGCTCCGCTCGAGGGCGACGAGTTCATTTTCGATGTCCAGACGCATCATGTGAATCCGGACGGCGCCTGGCGAGACGGAGGTGGTTTCGAAGGGGCGCTTTCGACCTTTCCGCAGGCGCGGTGCGGGGAGCTCGACTTCGTCGACTGTTTCGACGCCGACCAGTACATCCGCGAGGTCTTCGTCAACAGCGACACGACAATGGCTGTGCTATCGCAGGTCCCGGCGGTGCCTGGGGACAACCCCCTCGAGACCGAGGAGGCTGCCGCGACTCGAGAAATCGTCAATCGCATGGCGGACTCCGAGCGCTTGGCGATCCATGGAATCGTCGTGCCCGACCGCGGCCCCGAGCAGCTCGACGGGATGCAGGCACTCAAAGAGGAGCAGAATGTCGCAGCCTGGAAGGTGTACACCCAGTTCGGCGGATGGCGGCTCGACGACGAGGAGATCGGCATTCCGTTCATCGAGAAGGCGCGCGAGCTCGACGTGAGGCTCATCTGCGCCCACAAAGGGCTCTCTCAGTTTGGATTGGATCCCTCGATCTCTTCGGCGGACGACATCGGCGTCGTCGCGCCGAGGTATCCGGACGTGAGCTTCGTCGTCTACCACTCCGGCTTCGAGGTGAACGTTGAAGAGGGTCCCTACGACCCGGAGTCGACCCAGGGCGTCGACACTCTGGTCCGGGCGGTTCTCGAAAACGAGATCGGAAAGCAGGGCAACGTCTACGCGGAGCTTGGGAGCACCTGGCGCTTCGTCATGACCCGACCGGATGCCGCTGCCCATGTGCTCGGCAAGCTGCTCCTTCACTTGGGCGAAGACCGAATCCTCTGGGGGACGGACTCGATCTGGTACGGGAGCCCACAAGACCAGATCAGCGCCTTTCGAGCATTTGAGATTCCGCTGAGCATGCAAGAGACCTATGGCTATCCAGCGCTCAGCGCGGAGGCGAAGGCGAAGATTCTCGGGCTCAACGCGGCAGAGGTGTACGGCGTCGACGTTGCGGCCACGCGTTGCGCGATCGCGGACGACGACCTGTCGAAGGCGAAGCTTGCCATCGAAGAGGATCCGATTCTCAAACGGCCGTCATACCGTCGTGCCGGGCCGCAGAGTCGGCGGGAGTTCCTAACGTATCTGCGGCTTCATGAAGGACAGCCCGGCTAGTCCGTGAGCGTCTCAGAGCTCTGCGTAGGTTCGCAGCGTGGCCTTCGATCGATTGAGCGTATAGAAGTGAATCCCTGGGGCGCCCTTTGCCAGCAGGGCCCGGCATTGTTTTGCAGCAAAGCTCACCCCGGCGCGAAGCGCGGCTTCGTCGTCATCGCCGGCTTGGCGGAGAGCGTCTTCGAGCTCGCTCGGAATGCTAGTGCCAGGTGACAGCGACGCGATGCGCTGCAGGTTCGTCAAGTTCAGGACGGGCATGATCCCCGGAACCACGGGGACGTCGATCCCTTCGGCCCGAACCTGCGCGACGAAGCTCCAGTACTTTTCGTTGTCGAAGAACAGCTGGGTGATCAGGAACTCAGCGCCCGCCTCGACCTTGCGCTTGAGATTCTGGATGTCGGCAGCGAGGCTCGGCGCCTCGTGGTGCTTTTCGGGGTAGCAGGCGCCGCCGAGGCCGAGTGAGAACCCTTTGCGAACCAACGCGGCGAGCTCGTTTGCGTGTGCGAACCCTCCTTCGACAGGCGCCCAGTCGGTTGCGCCCTTCGGCGGATCGCCCCGTAAGGCCAAGATGTTCTCGATGCCGTTTGCCTGCATGTGCCGCAGGGTCTCTTCGAGCTCTGACTGCGTGGTTCCGGTGCAGACGAGGTGGGCCATGGCGGTGAGCCCAAAGGCGTTCTGCAGCTCGATCGCCAGGTCGGCCGTCCGCTCGCGCGTGGTGCCCGCGGCCCCGCAGGTGATCGAGACGAAACCCGGCTTCACCGCCTGAAGACGCTCGACGGCTCGAAAGAGCGCTTTGCGCCCAGCGTCGTTCTTGGGTGTGAAGAACTCGAGTGAGAAGACCGGCCCTTCGTCGGCCGCGTACAAGTCCGCGATTCGCATATCGTCCCTCTATACGAGCAAGCGTCGCCCGTGGGCAATACGACTCAAAAGCAGAAGCATCAGGAGCTGCAGCGCTCCGGCCTCGGTGATGGATTGATTCCCAATGCTACAGCCGCCGCCCGTGCCCGCCTCAGTCCGGGGCCCAGTGCCAGCGTCCGTGCCAGCGTCCGTGCCAGTGCCAGTGCCAGTGCCCGCGTCAGCGCCGGCGTCAGCGCCTGCGTCAGCGCCTGCGTCAGCGCCGGCGTCAGCGCCTGCGTCCATCCCCGCCTCCTGCAGCACGAGATCCGCACACTGGTAATAGATGTCGTTTCCGGGGGTCGTGTATGGCGGTTTGTCGTACATCACCTGGATGACCTGAAGCGTGCAATTACCGCAGCTCAGATTGGGTAAGGTGACCGTTGCCACGTAGTCCCGTTCCCCCTGACCTTGGTCCGTGATGCCGTCTAGCAGCACGGTGTCGTTCGAGTAGAGCTCCATCATGGTCGCCGGGTCCACGAAATCGTCATCGCCGTCGTCGTCGAAGGCAATTCGGTAGTGTCCCGGGTGATCGACGTACTCGTCCCAGCGCACCTCGATCGTCTCCCCAGGTTCGTAGTACGACACGTTGCTCGTCCGTTCGCCGCCGGTGACTCCGCACGGGCCGGTCTTGAGTGTGTCGGGACCATAGCGCGATGTGGGCACGTCCAAACCCAGGTGGGCGCGAGCCTCCGCGGGCAAGATCACTGCGAGCACGGTGAAGAGCGCGAGGCAGAAAAAGCGCATCCGATCATCCTAACGTAGCCATCCACGCCGGGCATCCGGTTTCGGCGGCTTGATCGCTCGGTCCGCACGAGTCAAACCCAGACTCATGCTGCGCTGTGCCGTAATCCTATCGCTTCTGGTTGCTGTGCCGGCGTGCAGGGGCTCGAAGTTGAACGAGGCGAAGTGGAAGGCAGCCGGCGCCGAGGCGGTGCTTCCGCTCAAGAAAAGCCTCAAAGGCGCGCTGGTGAGCGGGCTCGAGAACGGGCCTGTTGCCGCGGTCTCGACGTGCCAGGTTGAGGCACCGAAGCTCGCCGACGAAGCGAGCGCGGGGGGCGTCACGGTGGGCCGGAGCAGCCGAAAGCTTCGCAACCCGAGCAATGCCGCCAAGTCTTGGATGCAACCGATTCTCGATGTGTACGAAACGGACCCCGAGCGCCGAGAGCCGGCGGTGGTCGCGATCGACAAGAACACCGTCGGCTATGCGGAGCCGATCTTCATGCAACCGCTGTGCGTCACCTGCCACGGCGCCAACCTTCCGCCGGACCTTCAGACGAAGCTCGACGAGCTCTATCCTACCGATCAAGCGACGGGCTACGCGGCGGGCGACTTCCGCGGCATCTTTTGGGCTGAGCTTCCGCGCAACTAGTCGAGCTGCCTGGTCATCAAGGACCGGACGCCGCCGCGGAAGGTTCTAGGTGCCGCTCAGCGAAACGGAGATGGTAGAACCGTCGGCGCCGCTCCCCTCGAAGTCACCGTCGTCGGTGATGACGATCACGGTGACCATTCGTGCGGGCCGTTCACGAGCTCCCTCCTCCGACTCCACGCTGACCTCGACGCGATCACCGGACTGCACGGCCGAGTACGTGGTCAGAAGGTAGTCACCGGCCTGATAGTCGTATCCCTCCCCATCGTCTTCATAAAGAACCCCTTCCGCCCGGCCTTCCTCATCCAGGGCAACCATCAACGTAAGCGGGTCGAGAAGCGTTTCGGTCGTGCTTTGAACGACCCGGCCCAGGGGCAGGATTGCGCCGCCGCGGAGCTTCATGACCGGGAGCTCGGGGGTCGATGAGGGGTCCTCGCCGACGATCGTGAGCTCGCGCCAAATGCCCGACGGGAGGTTGAACTCGTGGGGATCGGCCTGCGTCAGCACCGGCTCGACCAAGACGTCGGCGCCGAGCAGGAATGCATGGTCCTCGTCTCGAAGCGATGCGTCGGCCGGGTCGGCGAAGAAGACCGGCCGCCAGACCGGCAGGCCCTCGAGCAAAGCTTCACGAAACAACGTGTAGAGGTACGGCAGCATGCGGTAGCGTCGCTCGATCGCCATGCGAGCGATCTCCTCTACCTCCGGTCCGTAGGACCAGGGCTCCTGAGGTTCGGAGAATTGGATCGTATGCGTTCGGCTGAAGGGAAAGAAACCGCCGACGCCGATCCAGTGCGCGTACAGCGACGGGCTCGGCGAACCGAAGAAGCCACCGATGTCAGGGCCCGCAAAGGGCTGCCCCGACAGGCCCATGTTGAGCGTCATCGTCACCGACCAGTAGAGGTGGTCCCACCGTGCGGAGTTGTCCCCCGTCCACATGGCCGCGTAGCGGTGCCCGCCGAGGAAGCTCGAGCGGGAGAGCAGGAACGGGCGTCGCTCCGAACGCGCCGTCTTCATACCGTCGAGCGTGGCCTCGGACATCAGAAGGCCGTAGGCGTTGTGGTATCGCGCATGCGTATCGGCCGGAAGGCCCCCGCCGCCGACGTGCAGAAGGTCGTCAGGGAAGGGAACACCGGGCGGAAGGACAATCGAAGGCTCGTTGAGGTCGATCCAAATGCCGTCGATGCCATTGGCGAGGAACTCCGGGATGTAGCTGGCCCACCAGGCCCGGGTCTCTGGATTGGTGTAGTCGGGCCAGACCGAATCCCCCGGCCAGCTGCCTCCGACGAACAGCTCGCCGTCGGGCTTTCGCATGAAATGGTCGCCCTCGAGCCCTTCTTCGTACACGGAATAGCCCGGCTCGACCTTTACGCCAGGGTCGAGAATCCAGACCGACTTGAAGCCGTTTGCGTGGAGGTAATCGTTTAGCCCGCGCGGGTCTGGGAATCGCTCGTCGTCGAAGGTGAAGATCCGAAAGCCATCCATGTAGTCGATGTCGACCCAAAGAACGTCGCAGGGAATCGAGCGGGCGCGGAACTCGTCGGCGATTTCTCGAACCCTGCTGTCTGGGATGTACGACCAGCGCGCCTGCTGGTAGCCGAGCGCCCAGAGGGGAGGGAGCTCGATGGTTCCGGTGAGCTCGCCGAGCTTCGTCAGCACTTCTTGAGGGGTCGCCGCTTCGATGACGATGACCGGGAACGCCGCAGTCGCCGAAAACTCAATTCCGTCGGTCAGGTCGATTCGCGCGCGATAGGTCGTGTCGGCGAGCACGCCAAACGAGGAGCCGTCTGCCCGCACCGCCAAGACCCAGGGGTGCGCCTGATAGAGGTTGAGAAAGTCTTCGTCGTATTCGAGCGGAGACAACCCGGGTGGCGACGGATTGCGGAACGGCTGCTCGGCCCAGGTCTCGGTGATCGCTCCGTTGCGCAACAGCGGCCCCGCGGTTTCGCCGGTGCCGTACAGGCTGGTTCCGGGATCGATGGAAATCGCAGCGTGGTATCTTCCTTCCTCGTTTGAGAAGGTCGGTCGCGTGGGCCAATCCGCCGAGACCGGGCCTTCGACGAATCTAGGTTCGACCAGCGCCATCGATGCCGGGAGCGCCGCGCACGCTACGGCCGGTGGGGCGAAGCGGGCAACCCCGTTCGCGATGCTTCCGGAGGCCTGCGGGCAGGGCTCGGAGGCTTTGGTGCACCCGAACGCCAGCAGCGCCACCAAGGTGCAGACGCCGAAGTTGATTCGAAATGAACGCATGCGCGGAGGATGCCCAAACGGCCCATCTTCGGCTAGCCGAAACTCCGACCCCGGAACGATCGACCCACGCCACGTCTGTCCAAATCGCTGCCTCATGGTACAACGCCAGCCAGGGAGCTGGCAGCACCCATGCAACGTCATTTCTTCAATCGCTACGTCGAGCTCGACCCGTTTCTCGATGAGGCGCACGCGCGCTCGCTGGTGCAGCTCTGCGAGGATTTCGGCAGCTACGGGATGTACTCCGAGGAGGGCCTCAACGATGGCTTGGGAGAAGGCCTGCCGCAGCGGTTCGACGCGGCCTTCAACTTTCTACGCACCGGAGGCCGATTGGGACCTCGAGACAGCGATCTCGGGACGCTCGTCGCGCGAACCAACTACTTCCGTGAGACCTACGCCTACGGCGAGCAGGTTTTCGCGCCGGGCATCGAGGCTCTGTACCAGAGCAGTCGCCTCATCGAGGCGGCGCGAGAGGTCTTCGATCGCCCCATCATCGAGCCCGCTATCGTCTATGCGAACCTCCTGCTACCGGGCCAGGAGCTAGCCGTCCACACCGATGTGCCGGAGTTCCGAGGACTGAATCGAACGCTTCATCCGCAGTGGCTAATCGTCGTGGCGCACCATTCGGGCCTGTTCGACGACTACCGCATGCCCATCGCAACCTCCGTCTCGTGGTACCAGGATACCAACGGTGGCGAGTTCGCCTTCTACCCCGACGGCATCGAAGGCGCCGCGCGTGCCCATGACGTCCACTTCAACACGGCTGTCATCATGGACACCGACAGCGTGTTTCACGGCGTGGATCGTGTGACGGAGATCGACCGGCCTATTCCTACGCTCCTTCCACGCATGCGTCTCTACCCCGAAGGCGGGGGCCACTGGGTCGTTCGCGACGGCGAAGAGGAAGTCAGCCGCTATCGATGGGATGACATGCGGTTTTCGATTTCGTGGAAGGCGTATTGCTTCCGGAACGAGGCCGAGCGTGCTGCGTGGCGCAATCGGACGGACGACTTGGATGCGACCACCGTGATCGACGCTCTCTGCGAGGACCTGAAAAAGCGGGGCCGCATCGAGGGCGAGCGCCCTCCAAATCGTGCGCTAGCCGAGCTGCTCGTCGACGAATACGTTAAATTTCCGCCTCCGTCGGTGAGTTGAGGAGGGCCATCGTCGGGGTTCGGGCGCGGGACCCGTCTTGCTGGTACACCTCCCCTAGTATGGGTTTCTACGATCGCTACATCCTCCCCTGGGCTATCAACATCGCGTGCTCGTCCAAGCCAAACATGAAGCAGCGTGAGAAAGTCGTGCCGCTTGCTGAGGGCGAGGTTCTCGAGATCGGAATGGGAAGCGGACTCAACCTCGGTTTCTACGATCGCAGCAAGGTCAGCAAAGTCTGGGGGCTCGAACCGTCCGAAGGGATGCGCAAGCTCGCCCGGAAGAACCTCGAAGGCATCGATCTCGAGCTCGAGGTGATCGACTTGCCCGGCGAGGAGATCCCCCTCGACACGAACAGCGTCGACACGGTGGTGGTCACCTATACGCTGTGCACGATCCCCGATGCGCGCCGGGCGCTTCATGGAATGCATCGCGTGCTGCGCCCCGGTGCCAAGCTCCTCTTCTGCGAGCACGGCCTAGCCCCAGATGAGGCTGTTCAGAAATGGCAGTCCCGAATCAACCCGACCTGGCGCAGATTTTCCGGAGGCTGCAATGTGAATCGAGACATTCCGGATATGTTGGAATCGAGCGGTTTCCGAATCGAAGTCGATGAGCGCATGTACATTCCAGGGATTCGAGCTCTGTCTTACAATTACTGGGGTAGCGCGATCGCCGACTAGATGCGCTATGCTGATCCCTGGTGGGGAAGCTGGTTGCATTTGTGTGCTTGTTCGGAGGCGTCGCGGTCTGCGCGGCTTCGCTCGGGCTCCTGCCCGAGGACTACGTCATCTTCGAAGCGCCCCGGGCGGTCGTCTTCTCGGCCGGAGTGGTGTCGGTCTTGTTTGGGACCTTGCTGCTCGCCCGAGACCACCGCGCCTCGGACGCGGTGGCGACGATCCTCCTGCTGAGCCTTGCCGCGTTCACCGGTTGGCTGACCTTCTACGCTCCGGATGGGACCGTCGAGGCCTACCTCCCGTTCATTCCGTCCGAGGTGAACGACGCGCTTGCGAGACTGCTCTTCGGGCTGGGGGCCGCGGCTACTTTTGGTATGGCCGTTTGGGCCGTCCGGCGGCTTTTCCGCTGAATCGCCCTAGCCGCCGGTTTTTGGCTCGCGCCCGGTTTACGATATCCTGTTGGGCAGCTGCTGCTGGCAAGAGGGGGAAATCGTGGGCAAGTTTTCTAGAACGTTTTCGCTGATGCGCGCCTCGTGGGAGGTGCTCAAGCAGGACAAGGAGCTCCTGGTGTTTCCGCTCCTCTCCGCGCTGGGGTGCATGCTGGTTTTGGCTTCGTTCGCGGCCCCCATTTTGGCGCTGACCGATTGGCAGGCGGCGGGTGACAGCATGGCGGCGGGCACGGTGGAATCCTTGAGCGGCGCCGACGGCCAGTTTACGGCAGACCAAGCCCTGCACATGCTCGGCTTGTTCCTGTTCTACTGCTGCAACTACTTCGTGATCATCTTCTTCAACGCAGGCCTCATCGCCTGCGCGGAGATCCGTATGGAGGGGGGCGACCCGACCGTCGGTGACGGGCTTCGCGCGGCCTGGGCTCGGCTGCCTGCGATTCTCGGCTGGGCGGTGGTGGCTGCCACCGTCGGCCTCGTGCTTCGCATGATCGAAGAGCGCTCCAACGTGGTTGGCAAGATCGTCGCTGGCCTGTTGGGTGTAGCCTGGTCGCTCACGAGCTTTCTCGTGGTTCCGATTCTCGTCATCGAGAACGAGGGCCCGCTGAGCGCGCTCAAGCGATCGGCGTCCATGCTCAAAAAGACCTGGGGCGAGCAGCTGATCGGCAACTTCAGCTTTGGCCTGATCTTCCTCCTGTTGGCGCTGCCGGGGATCTTGTTATTGGTGCTTGGCTTCGCGGCTCAAAGTGCCGCGCTCATCATTCTTGCCGTCGTCTACTTCACGGGCATCGCGCTGGCGCAGTCGGCGCTCCAGGGTATCTTCCAAGCGGCCCTCTACCTCTACATGCGAGACGGCACGGCCCCTGACGGGTTTGACAGCAACGCCTTGCAGGCTTCGATTGGCCATCGCTGAGCCGAAGCGGATCATGATAACCTGGCCCGGACGGTCGGCGGGCCGCGGGAGGAGAGTAAGACATGGACCGAGGGGACGGAAGCTTCTTTGGGTTGATCATTCAGCTCGCAGTCATCGCATTCTTCATCTGGGTGCTTTGGAAGATCTTCGAGAAGGCGGGCAAGCCGGGTTGGGCGGCGATCATTCCGATTTACAACGTGATCGTCCTGCTGGAGATCGTCGGACGCCCCTGGTGGTGGATCATTCTTGGTCTCATTCCAGTCGTGAATCTCGTGATCGGGTTTCTCGTCGCGCTCGACCTATCGAGGTCGTTCGGCCACGATCTTGCGTTTGCCTTGGGCCTATTCTTCCTCGGATTCATCTTCTATCCGATTCTCGCGTTCGGGGGTGGCCGCTATCAGGGCCCGGCGGCCGCCAGCTAGCGTTCGGCAAGTCGAGAAGCGTTACTCGAACGTAAGCCGCAGGCCGCCGCTGAAGGTGTACTTCCCGTTCGACGCTCTGAAATCGTCGGTGGCGGCGAAGCGCGTTGCAAAATAGATCGCCGCGGGGCCGGCCAAAACGCTCAGGCCCGGGCCACCTCCGACGCCCGTGACCGGTTTGCCATCCGACCTGCCAAGCACGACGTCGAGCTCGGCGCTGATCGAGAGCAAGCGAACGAGCTTGATGTCGATGCCGTAGGCCGACGCCCAGAGGAACGGACCAGCGGACGAGGTTTCGAGAATCGCGCCTTGGCGGCTGCGAAACAGGATGCGGTCGACCAGCAAGTAGGAGCCCTCCATCGCGGGCGCAAATCGCGTTCGCACGACGCTCCTGCTTTGTTGGGCGCTTGGGAACCAGACGCCAAGCTCTGTGTAGAGCGAGAAGTCGCGGCGCATGAAGATACGGTAGCCGCCCCAGACGAGGATCCCTTCGTCACGGACGGGCACGGGAGAGACCCCGGAGCGGTGCACATCGACGGGTATGGCGATGCCGATGCGGGCGCGTCGAACCGGTGCGAGCTCTCCGCCGAGACTCAGGCGCCATTTGCCGTTGTTCGATTTCGGGTCGCCGAGGTAGGCGATCGTTGCGAACGGGCCCGAGCCTTCCCGCCGGTCGTTGGTCAACCCGAGAACGTTCGGCGTGAGCATCAGGCCGAGGGCTTCGTTTGGCGCGAAATCGAGTCTGTCGGAATCGACGACCTCTAATTCGATCGAAGCAAGCACGGTTTCGTCAGCCGCAGCTCCGGTTACCAGCTCGAGCGCTAGCGCGTCAGGGCATTGCTTGGACGCGCCGAGGGTGATCTCGGTCTCGTTGCCAGCGCTGGAAACCTCTTCGATCTCGCAGCCGCTGGGCGCTCGAAAGCGAGTGTCGTCTGGGAGAGGGAGCTCGCTTTGCACGGCCACCTTCACTGGCTTGGGATCGGCTTCTCGAATGATCGGCACGCTTCGTTCTGGCTCCATGACTTTCAAGACGGGTGCCAGCACCGCGACTTCGACGGGAGGCATCGCAGCGCCTTGGTCGGTCACGCAGATCACTTCATAGACCCCATCGTCGGCCAATTCGAACGACGCGGCCTTGTCATGACTCGCCGTGCCACAGCGAAATCCCTTGGGGGCGGTCACTTTGGTCCCTGGAAGCACACGGGCCGGAAGCGGTGCATCGCTAGAGTCGCCGAGCGTTGCGACAGCGCTTTCATTTGCGTCTTGGCCGGTAGGCTCGAGATGGACGAGGTGCACGTTGATCGGATGCGCTGAAGACTGGGGGCTTTCGAAGCCCTCGCCGTCGATTGCCGAGACACGTGCGAAGTAGACACCTTCGGGCAAGCGGTGAATCTCGAAGCTCGTGACCGAGGAGGGCACCGTAGTCGCCACGACGACCTCGCCCCCTTGGCGATCCGTCGCGACCTCGACGCGATAGGACGTGGCCGCCTCGACCGGGCTCCAAGCGCCGCGCACCGTGCCTCCGTCCCCGCGAATGCCGGAGAAAATTGATTCGAGCCCGCCTTGCCAAGTCGGTGTTGGGGGCAGCGGCCTTGGCTTGCTCGGCCGCGGGCTGTCTTTGCGTGCTTTGGAGCCGAAACCTGGTTGCACGCGGACCGCTTCGCCAGTCTTCACCTTGAACTGGGCCTCGCCGCCGTCGTGGTTCGACAGCAAGCTGGTGCCCTGTTCGTCGACGCTGAGAACCGAGCTTCCGCCATCGAGCCCGGCCTGGGCGGTGGGAGTCTTTACCTCTAAGCGAAATTCGCTCAGGCGGCTTCGGAGCGTACCGCGCTCCAAGCTTGCTTCGGTGGTTTTGCGCCGTGCGTCGCGGTACACGCCGCCGTAGATGATGATCAGGGTGTTCTGTCTCATCTGCACGAGCGACCCATCCTGAAACGTCACGTCGGCCGATGCGCGTTCCAGGGTATTGACGCGCCAACCTCGGTAAAGCTCCTTCCCTTGCCGCGCGCGCTCCCAGTCAGGGTCCCGCGGTGCGCGTGCTTGCACGGTGCGCTGCACGTCGGTGAGCCGGGCGTCGGGGCCTTGCTCGAGCCGCGGCAGGATCAGGATCTGACCCGGCACCAGCCGATGCGGGGTGGGGCCCATGCCGGGGTTGTGCTTGTGAATCAGGTCCCAGCGTCGCTTGTTCCCGAAGACGCGCTCGGCGATCCCGGCACAGGTGTCGCCGGCCTGGATTCGGTACTCGTAGGTTTCCGAAGTGTCCCCTGCCTGAGCCAGGCTGCTCGCTTCGATTCCGGCGACGACGCCGAAGACCGCCATGAGTGCGATGTGTCTGTACAAGCTTCCTCCTCAACCTTTTCGAACCGCGCGCCAGACCTTCCGAGCGATTTCCTCTGGTGGGCACGGCCGGACCACGACTTCGGACGCACCGGCGCGCAGCATGTCCGCTAGGCGGTCGATATCTCCGGGGTCGGCGTCGCTCACGACCGGGAGCCCGGTGTCAGCCAAGGCCGCGACCTGCGCCGCTGGCGCTCCGGGCGCGAACACGGCCAAGAAACCCAACGGAATGTCCTCCGGCTCGGCGCCGATCTCGACCGCTTGGACGCCATTGGCCGCAAGCCCGAGCGCTAGCTCCGCCTCGACGGCTCCGCACACCGCGACCTTGATATCAGAGCCGAACCACGCGTCTCCGTCCATCGTGACACCGTCAACCTCGACGGGAGGCGCGGACACCATGCGAGCGGGCCTACCGTGGAGTCGATCACCGGTCGGTTCACCTTTTCGCTGAGGTGCGTTGGGGTCGAGCACGCGCAGCGTCTCGAAGACCGCCTGCGACGACGGACGCTCCGAGGGTGACTTGGCGAGCATCGATAGGACGAGCTCGTCGAGCGCGCTCGGGATCTGAATTTCGGGAGCGCGTCCACGAATCGAAACCGGCGCGACGAACAAATGCTGAGAAAGGACGACCGCCTGCTTTCCATCGAAGGGCGGCTTCGACGTCAGCATCTCGTAGAGCATGCAGCCCAGCGAGTAGATGTCACAGGCTGGGGAGAGGTTGACCCCTCGCGCTTGCTCCGGAGACAAGTAGTCGGGCGTGCCAAGCCCTTCGCCAGCGCGCGTCAACCTGCCCGATTCCTCGCTTTGCAAGATGTACGCAAGCCCGAAATCGACGACGACGGTTCGCTCGCCGTCTTCGGTGCGGTCCAAAATGATGTTTTCTGGCTTCAGGTCTCGGTGGATCAAGCCGATCGATGCTGCGGAGGCGAGGACGCTCGCGATATCCGCGGCGATTTGGCAGGCGCGGCGTGGGCTGAGCGGCGGGAGGTCGAGGTCGACCAGCGAGCGAAGGCTGAGGCCGTTGAGAAGCTCCATCGCCAGGTACATCGTGTCTTCGTGGGTTCCGAAGTCGTAGATCTCGACTGC
Source organism: Deltaproteobacteria bacterium (assembly GCA_004283055.1). Classification (GTDB taxonomy): domain Bacteria; phylum Myxococcota_A; class Polyangia; order Polyangiales; family Houyiibacteriaceae; genus SG8-38. The sequence continues at coordinate 4,763 of SHLP01000077.1, read as the reverse complement.
GTTCGGGTGCCTCAGGGCGGCCGCCACGCGGGCCTCGCGCTCGAACCGGCGCCTGGCCATGGGTTTCGCGGCGTCTTCGGGCGCGATGACTTTGATGGCGACCGAGCGTTCGAGCCCGAGTTGCTTGGCGGCGTAGACGGTGCCCATGCCGCCTGACCCGATCTGGCGCTCGATGACGAAACGGTCGGCGACTACGGCGCCCGGCGCGAGACCTGCCCGATTCATGAAGCGCCTCCCTTCATAGCCGAACCTCGAAGAGCTTGACGGAGTCCCGGCGGCCTACGAGCTGCTTTGGTCCCAGCGCGGTGTATTCGAACTCCTCCCCAGCCGCAGCCTTCGTTGCCTGCGTGACGAGAATCTGCTGCGGTCGCGCGATGGACTCGAGACGGGCCGCGACGTTGACGACATCTCCGATGGCCGTGTACTGCATGCGGGTTTCGGAGCCCACGTTACCAACGACTGCGTGCCCCGAGTTGATTCCTATTGCGAGCTCGACGGTCACGCCGAACTTCTGCCTCCAGCCCTGATTGCCAGCCTCCAGCCAGCGCATCATGTCTTCGGCCGCCGCGATCGCTCGGGCCGCGTGGTCTGGTTGCAGCTGCGGTGCGCCCCAGATGGCCATCACGGAATCTCCAATGAACTTGTCGACCGTCCCTTCGTAGCGGAACACGATCTCCGTCAAAATCGTGAACAGCTCGTTCAGCAGGCCCACCGTTTGTTCTGCCGCGAGTGAATCCGCGATCGGAGTAAACGCGACGACATCCGCAAAAAGCACGGAAATCTCGCGCCGCTCGCCGCCGAGCTGCATGTCTTGCTCGCGACGCACAACGCGGTCGACCAGGTCAGCATCGAGATAGCGACGAAGGTCCCGTCGGATCGCCTCCTCCTCGCGAATTCGCTCTTCGCTTGCCTGCAAGTCGGCGGCGGCGGAGCTGAGCACGTCTCCGAGGACCGCCAACTCATCGCGGGTATTCACCGTGACCCGGCGGTCGAAGCGGCGAGCGGCCAGATCGTCCGCAAAAGTCGAAAGCTGCTGTATGGGCCTGGTGATTTGGCGTGCGACGGCGAAGGCGACCATGAGCGCGATGATGATGGCGATCAGGCTCACCACGAACACCACGCGGCGCATGGTGTCGACCGACGCGTAGGCGAAGTCGCGGGGGATCTGCGTCACAATCGCCCAAGGGCGGGTTTGCAGACCGCTCACTGTGCCCACCATTTCGGTGCCATCGCTTTCGACATACTCGCCCGACTTGACCATCGCTCCAGCAAACCTGTCGGTCTCAACTCCTTCGAGCGCGCCTGCGCCGCGCGCGGAGGCGAGCTCTCGTGACTGCTTGGCGTGGGAGTGAGCGAGGATGCGCATCTCGTCATCGATGACGAAGAGCGAGCCGGGCAGCCCCTCGAAGCGCTCGATCGATAGCTGCTCGACCCGCTCCTGGACGCGTTGGAGCGAGACCAAGCTCCCGACGAATCCCGTAACCACCTCCCCTCTTCGAATGGGGAGCACCAACAAGACCCGGGGGCCTCCCTCGCCGGGGACCGCGGCCCCGGTCACCGCATTCTCGGCCGCCGACGCCTCACGGATGTCCTCGGAGAGTCGCTCTGGCGGTTTGACGCGCTGTGCTGACGCTTCACGAATCACGTCCACCAGCTGACCGTCCCGCGCATACACTCCGACGTGGTCGAGCGCCTCGTGCGCTGCGACGAGATTGATCGCGAGCTGAATGGCGACCGACTCCGGCAGGTCGATATTCGTCAAGACGCGCCCGACTGCTTCGAGGCCGTTCTCCGCGTCTCCGAGCTCGGATTCGATCGTCCGAGAAAGATCGCCCGCGACCGAAAGCTGATACTCGCGGGTCATCGTGCGCACCGTCTCGCTCGCCTTGCTCATCAGGGCGTACCCCAGCGCGGTCAGCGGCACGATCGTGAGAAGTGCGCCGAGGACTGTGAGCTTGGTGCGGAACGGAAATGCCGCAGGTCCCCCCATGTAATTTCAATAACATAACAACGTCGCCGAGGCACCGGCCGCTCAGGTGTTCAGCCGGCCACAGCCGGCGCCGAAGCCCAGTCGAACGGAGTGATGATCAAGGCCTTTGATTCGTCGAACCCTCCGCGACGTCGCTTGGCGCGGGCCAGGGGGTATAGTACCTATGGCTTTGGTGACGGCGCCTGAGCGACATTTCTCCCCGGGTCGTTTCGGCCTGGCGGAGCTGATCGACTTCGAGGTGCAGCTCGCCTCCGATCGCGATCGGCCGCTCGAAGAGCTCATTGCCCGCGATCGCGCCATCGCTTTGCGCTGGCAGGACGAGCCGAAGTCAGCCCCGGAGCTCGTGTTTCGATGGCTGGCTTCAGTTCAGCAAGAGGGCGCTGCGCCGACGCTCGGCGAACGAATCGCCCGCGCGCATGCGCTTGCGAACTGGGCGGTCTTCGCCTCGTTTGCATTGCTCGGAGCCGCGGTTGCGCTCGCCGTGCTGCAGTTCACCGGGGACCATCCAATCAACGTGCTGGTCGTCTTGGGCGTGTTCGTGTTTTTGCAGTGGATCAATTTGGCAGGGACGATTGTGGCGTTTGCATGGTCGCGTTTCTCGCCAGGCTTTCTCGGGCACTTTCCGCTGAGCGCATTCATCCGGAGGTTGATCGTGCGCCTGGTGGGCGCCGAAGACGCCGGGCGATTCTTGGCAAGGCGTTCCCTCTATGCCGGGGTCGAGCGCTGGATCTTGTTTCGAGCCCTGCAGGTGGGCGCCGTCGCCTTCAACGTAGGCGCGATAGCAACCTTCGTTGCCGCCGTGTCGTTTACCGATTTGGCGTTTGCGTGGAGCACGACCCTGCAGATCGGCGCGGAGGGTCTTCAGCGATTCTGCGAAAGCCTGTCCGCGCCGTGGCGAGGCTGGTTGCCCGATGCCGTTCCCACGCTCGATCTGGTCCATGCGACTCAGTACTATCGGCTCGACGCTGCGTACGTAAACGCACCCCCCGGCGCGCGCGTTCAAGACGCGGCGATCGCGGGCGGCTGGTGGCCTTTTCTGCTCATGTGCCTCCTGGTGTACGGGCTGCTTCCAAGGCTCCTGCTCGTCCTCTGGAGTCTCGTGGGGCTGCGCCGTGCGTTGAGCGGGCTCCCGTTCGACACGCCTGCGGAAGCAGAGGTGATTGCGCGCCTCACCCATCCGCGAGTCCGTCGCGTCCACGAAGACGACCCTGGCAATACCGCGCCGCTCGGCGAGGGGCATCAGCCCTTGGGTCGGCCGCAGCAGCTGGACAGCGATCGGCCCGTCATCGCGGTTCTCTGGCGAGAGGCCGACATTTCCCCCGAGGCGTTCTCCGCGCGATTGCGAGAGCGGTTCGGCGTGGTCGTCGAGGCGCCGATTGCGAGCGCCGGCGGGCACGATCACAGCGAAGATGAGGCCCTGCTCCGGCGACTCGAGGGCAGCGAGCAGCCAGTGATGCTGCTCGCCGAGCCCTGGAACGCGCCCGATCGCGCATTCGAGCGTTTCGTGCGAACCCTGCGTGCGGATGGACCTCCGACGCGAAAGATCTACGTTTTGCTGACCGCCGACGGCGACGAGGAGCAGCGCGATGTCTGGGCCGGCTATCTGGCAGAGCTGGCCGACCCTTACATCGCCTTCGGCGCGCTATGAGCGAATCGAACGCCGAAGTTCCACGCTTTGCGGTCGTGGGCCGAGTGAACAAGGGCAAGTCGAGCATCATCGCGAGCCTGATCGAAAACGACGCGGTCAAAATCTCCCCGAGGCCAGGAACGACGACCGAATGCGTCCGCTACGACGTCGAGGTCGACGGTCGAGTCTTGTTTTCGGTCATCGACACGCCGGGCTTCGAAGACGCGCCTCGGGCGCTTCATTGGATCAAGCAGCGAGAGGTTACCGCCGCCGATCGAGTCCAGCGCGTTCGCGAGCTCGTCGACGCGTTCGAGGGCACCGACGACTTCGTGGAGGAGCGACGTCTGCTTCGCCCCATCCTCCAGGGCGCGGCCATCCTCTACGTCGTGAACGGCGACGAGCCCTATCGAAAGAACTACGAAACGGAAATGGAGGTGCTTCGCTACACCGGACAGCCGGCCATGGCGCTCATCAACCGTACCGGTTCGGGTGAGCACATCGAAGACTGGCGGCGCGCGCTCAACCAATACTTCAAGCTTGTGAGGGTTTTCGACGCACACGCCGTGACCTGGGAAGAGCGCCGGAAGCTTCTCGAGACCTTTGCGACGCTCCAACCCCCCTGGGAGCGATCGATTGTCGAGGCGGTAGACGCACTGCGCGCTCAGGAAGAACACCGGCGCTACCAGGTTGCCAACATCATTTCCGACATGCTGGTCGACGCGCTCACACTGCACCTGACCTTCGTCCTTCCCGACGAGCGCGCGTTGCCGCACGAGAAAGCGCGACTCGAGCGCGAGTTCCACGACAAGCTTCGCGCGATCGAAAGAAAGGCACACCGGAAGATCGCAACGGTGTACTTGCACCGTCTCGACGACTGGTCTCCCGAAACGGAGATCGAGCTCGAGTCCCACGACGATCTGTTCGCGAAGGAGACCTGGGACGTCATGGGCCTCTCTCCGCGCGCGCTATTGACACTGACGACGCTTACGGGAGCCGCAGCGGGCGGGGCGGTCGACGCGGCGGTGGGCTTCGCGTCCGTATTCGCAGGGACCGTGCTTGGGGGCCTCGGTGGACTTGGCGTCGGCGTCTACGAGCTCACGCGCCGATTTGCGAGCGCGAGTAATCTACGAGAGCGCGCTGCGGATG